>NZ_JBFAPO010000002.1:0-331579 GCF_040676755.1 Dactylosporangium sp. NPDC049525
GCCGGGCCGTGCCGCATTGGGCCGGCCGCGCCGAGCCGGTCTGCGCCGAGCCGAGCCGGGCCGTGCCGGGCTGCGCCGAGCCGGGCCGTGCCGGGCTGCGCCGTGCCGGGCCGTGCCGGGCTGCGCCGAGCCGGGCCGTGCCGTGCCGTGCCGTGCCGTGCCGGGCTAGCCGTGCCGTCTCGGCCCGCGCTGCGCTGGCCTTCGCCGTCTCGGCGCTTGTGGCGTTAGTCCTCGTGGCGCTGACCCGCGCTGCGCTGGGCCTCGCCGTCTCGGCGCTCGTGGCGCGTGACCGCGCCGCGCTGGGCCTCGCCGCGCCGGACTGCTCAGTCCCGGCGCTCGTTGCGCGGACCGCACCACGGCGCCGTTTCGCGGCCTCGGGGGAGGGGGCGTCACGCGCGGGGACTGGACGCCTCGCGTGTGGTGCGGGGGAGGGCGTTGCGGGTTCGGGTGGGGCCAGTCACACCGTCGCGCTGTGCTGTGGCGGTGGATCGTCTGTGTGGCAGAATATCTGCATGACTGACTATGGTCACGAGCTGCGCTTCGGGACGTTTCTGCCGGCCGAGGCTGCGACCGCCGGGGAGACGCTCCGGCTCGCCGTGCTCACCGAGGAGCTCGGCCTGGATCTGGCCAGTGTCCAGGACCATCCGTACCAGGCGCGGTTCCTTGACGCGTGGACGCTGCTGTCCGTCATCGCGGCGCAGACCAGCACGCTATCGGTGTTCCCGAACGTCGCCAACCTACCGTTGCGCCCGCCCGCCGTCCTGGCCAGGGCCGCTGCCAGCCTCGACGTGCTCACCGGCGGCCGGGTCGAGCTCGGCCTCGGCGCCGGCGCGTACTGGGACGCGATCGCCGGCATGGGCGGTGACGTCCTCGCCCCCGGCGCGTCCATCGAGGCGCTCGAGGAGGCGGTCCAGGTCATCCGGGCACTGTGGAGCACCGAGCGCAGCGCCCGTATCGACGGCACGCACTACCGGCTGCGGGGCGCCCACCCCGGCCCGCCGGCCGCCCATCCGATCGGCATCTGGATCGGCGGCGTCAAGCCCCGGATGCTCCGGCTCGTCGGCCGGGTCGCTGACGGGTGGCTGCCGAGCGCGCCGTACCTGCCGCCACCGCAGTTGACCGAGGCGAATCGCCGCATCGACGACGCGGCCAAGGCTGCCGGCCGCGACCCGGCTGCCGTCCGCCGCCTGTACAACGTGGTGGCCGGCCAGGCGCCGCTCGACGGCCCGCCGAAGCTGTGGGCGTCGCAACTGGCCGACCTGGTGCTGGGCGAGGGGATGAGCACGTTCATCCTGATGGTCCGGGCGGGTGGGGACAGCGACCTGCGGCGGTTCGCCCTGGACGTGGCACCCGAGGTGCGCGAGCTGGTGGCCGCGGCCCGGTCGGGCGCGGGTGGGCCCGACCTGTTGGAGCCCGCGGCGACGGCGGGTGCCGTGACCGTGGCCGCCGGTGCCACGCGACGGGTGGTGACGGTCTGGGACGAGTCGGAGCGGCCGGTCGGGCCCGCCCCTGATCCGGCCGTGCCCTTGACCGCCGCGCAGCGGGCGTCCGGCCAGCACCTGGTCGACGTGCACAACCACCTCCGCCAGGAGCTGGAGCAGGTGCGGGACCTGATCGATCAGGTCGCCGCCGGTGCCCTGGACCTCGGCTCCGCCCGGTCGATGATCAACACGATGACGATGCGTCAGAACTCCTGGACGCTGGGCACCTATTGCGAGAGCTACTGCCGGGTCGTCACCACCCACCACACCATCGAGGACGTGAACCTCTTCCCCCGCCTGCGCGCCGCCGACCCGCGGCTCGTACCCGTCGTCGACCGGCTCGAGGCCGAGCACCACGTGATCGCCGACGTCCTCGAACGCGTCGACGCCGCCCTCGTGGCGATGGTGTCGCAGCCCGACGGCATCGCCGCCGTCCGCGAGGCCGTCGAACTGCTCACCGACACGCTGCTGTCCCACCTTGCCTACGAGGAGCGCGAACTCGTCGAACCCCTGGGCCGCCTCCGCATCCTCTAGTGGCCCGCCGGGCGGCGGTGGCCCGACCGGAGCACAATCGGGGGCATGTATGTCATCAAGGAGCGGTTCTTCGACATCGGCGACGATTTCGACATCACCGACGACTCGGGCCGGGTGGTGCTACACGTCGACGGCAAGGTGCTGAGCCTGCGCGACAAGCTCGTCATCGAGGACCCGCACGGCGCCGAGGTCGCGTCGGTGCATCGCCAGCTGATCGCGTTGCGCCCCACGTACCAGATCGAAATCGGCGGCGAGAAGGCCGCGGAGGTGCGCAAGAAGCTGTTCACGCCGTTCCGTGAGAAGTTCACCATCGATCTGCCGGGCGACGACGACCTGACGATGAGCGGTGACCTGTTCGACCATGAGTACACGGTGGAGCGCGACGGCCAGGAGGTCGCGTCGGTGTCGAAGCGCTGGCTGAGCATCCGCGACAGCTACGCGGTGCGCATCGCCGACAACGAGAACCACGTGCTGATCCTCGCCGCCGTCCTCGCCCTGGAGCTGGCCACCCAGCGGGAGAAGGACGAGGAGAAAAAGAAGAAGGCGGAGCAGCAGGACGACTGACGGGGCTCAGGCCGCCGGGCGGCACCCCTGCCGGCGGATGAGCTCCTGTCGGCCGGCGGTCAACGGCCGGCCGGCGGGGCCTGCTGGACCGGGTGGAGATCGATGTCCTGCTCCTGGACCAGCCACTCGACATCACCGGCGGCGGCGAGCCGGCGGGCCTCCGCCATCACCTTGCCGCCGTCGAGATGGTCGTTGCCGTCGGCGTCGGGCTCGGCGGCCATGACCGCGTCGGTGACCGGGACGCGGACAAAGGCGTCCTCGGTGGTCACGCGGCGGACCCGCACGACGATCGAATATGTGGGGTCCGGCGGCATGCGGCGACTTTACCGGGCCCGCACGCCGTCCATGAGCAGGTCGAGCAGCCGGCCGGCCTGCTCCCGCTGCGACGGCTCGCCGGTGGCGAGGCAGATGCCGTTGATCGCGGTCAGCAGGTCCAAGGGGTCGACGTCGGCGCGCAGCACACCGGTGCCGGCCGCCAGCAGCTCGTCGACGGCCGAGACGAGACGCTCGCGGCTGTGCGCGAACGGGGTGCCGCCGGCCGCGATCACCATCTTCAACGCGTCGGCCAGGCCGCGTTTGGTTGCCATGTAGTCGATGAACCGGTCCATCCAGATGCGCAGCGCCCGGTCCGGCGCCGACGGCTCGGCCGCGAGCAGTTCCGGCACGGCGTCGCAGAGGCGGGCGAGCTCAGTGCGGTACACCTCCTCGATCAGCGCCTCCCGGGTCGGGAAGTGCCGGTAGAGGGTGCCGATGCCGACGCCCGCGTGCTTGGCGATCGCGTCGAGGGTCACCTCCGGGGCGTCCGCGAGGGCGACGACGGCGACGTCGAGCAGGCGGGCACGGTTGCGCTGCGCGTCGGCCCGCAGCGGTCGCTCGGACATCACACTCCCGGAGTGTTGGCAAACGGAGGAAGCTCCGCTTAATGTGGGAACCAGGTAGTGGAGGCTCCTCCATTTCCGATCGTACAGGGGGACTCATGGCACGCATCACCACTCCGTTCACTCGCGAGTCGACCGCCGAGCAGGTCATCGAGGGCATCGACCTGACTGGCCGCCGGGCGGTCGTGACCGGCGCCGCGTCCGGCATCGGCGTCGAGACCGCCCGGGCCCTCGCCGGCGCCGGCGCCGATGTCACCCTCGCGGTCCGCGACACCGCGGCCGGCGACCGCACCGCCGAGGACATCGTCGCGACGACCGGCAACAAGCAGGTCCACGTGGCCCGGCTCGACCTCGCGGACCAGGCGTCGGTGCGGGCGTTCACCGCCGCGTGGGACGGTCCGCTGCACATCCTGGTCAACAATGCCGGCGTGATGGCTTCCCCGCTGATGCGCACGCCCGAGGGCTGGGAGCTGCAGTTCGCCACCAACCACCTCGGCCACTTCGCGCTCGCGACCGGCCTGCACGTGGCCCTGGTCGCGGAGGGCGCCCGGGTCGTCAGCGTCAGCTCCAGCGCTCACCTTCGCTCCGACATCGTCTTCGACGACATCCACTTCGAGCGCCGGCCCTATGAGCCGTGGTCCGCTTATGGCCAGTCCAAGACGGCCAACGTGCTGTTCGCCGTCGAGGCGACCCGCCGCTGGTCCACCGACGGCGTCTTCGTCAACGCGGTGATGCCCGGCGGCATCCGGACCAACCTGCAGCGCCACGTCACCGACGAGGAGCTCGACCGGCTGCGCGCCGCCGCCGGCGGCGACTTCCAGTGGAAGACCACCGAGCAGGGCGCCGCCACGTCGGTGCTGCTGGCGACGTCACCGCTGCTGGACGGCGTCGGCGGGCGCTATTTCGAGGACTGCGCCGAGGCCGGTCCGGCCGAGGAGGGCAACGGCCGCCGTGGCGTCGCGGCGTATGCGCTGGACCCTGACTCCGCCGCCCGCCTGTGGACGGTCACGGAGGCCACCCTGGTGCACTGATCCGAGCCACCTGCCCGGCCGGCAGGTTGTCCAGGGGTCGACGGCACCGCGGTGCGCCTGCCGTCGACGCAGTCACCGACGCCCTGACCGGCGCGCAATGCCGGGTCGGTCCGGGCGGTGGTGCGGCGGATGCCTGGCCGCTTGGCCCAGTGGGGACAGGTCGTCTGCGCCGAGCCGCGCCACGCTGCTTTTCCAGTGTGGTGAACGTGGTCAGGATGTCCCAGACCAGGCCGCAGTCGGAGTGCGGGAGTTCGGGCTGGATGGCGATGAACTCTTCGCCGTGATCCGTCGTGAATCCCTGCTCCGATACCTCGATCCGGTTGCGGTGGTATGCCGCGTCATCGGGGCTGGCCGCTGATTGTCGTGCCGTGAGCCTTGGCGAGCCGCTCGATTTCATCGCGGGTCCAGTCAGCCCAAATGGCGGCCCTTCCAGCGCCCCGGGGCGGGAACCTGATCAGCCTGGCGGGGCTCGTGGTGGGCGGAGGTGGTGCACGATGCGAACACCGCGCATGCTGGCCGTGCTGGCCGCGACCCTGGTCGGGCTGGCCGGCGGACTGGTCCTGGCGCCGGCGCCCGCGTACGCCGGCAACTGGGCGGTCACCGTCCTCGATCCGTTGCCGGACCGGCTGGAGCCGGGCAAGGGGTACACGCTGGGGTTGTGGGTGCTGCAGCACGGCTTCCACCCGTATGAGGGCGACGACCTCGGCCCGGTCGCGCTGCGGCTCGTCGACGGCAAGGGCGTCGCGCTCAGCTTCCCGGCGGTCGCGTTGCCCGAGGCGGCGCACTACGCGGTGGCGATCGCGGTCCCGCACGCGGGGGAGTGGGCGGTCGTCGGGGTGCAGGGGCGTTTCGCCGACTACCACGTCGGCACGTTGACGGTGCCCGGTGGGCTCGCGGTGCTCGGGGTGCCGCCGCCGCTGGAGTCGCCGCAGGCGGACAGGTACTGGCCGGGCGCGATCCGGCCGCCGGCCGTGCCGCAGGACGCGGACCGGGATCCGTTCGGCGCGGCGTACACCGGGCCGGTGGCGGCGGTCGAACAAAGCACGCCCACGCCCGCGGCCGTGGCAGCGCCGGCGTCGCCCGGGACGCCACGCCTGACCCTGCTTGCCGCCGTCACGATCGCCCTCGTCGCCGTCGCCGGCCTGCTGAGCTACCGCAGGATGACCCGCCGCCGGCCGTAGGCGCCCGCCCGCCGGTGGGAGTGTTGCCTCGGTAGGAGCGCCGCCCCGGCGGGAGCGCCGCCCCGGCGGGAGCGCCGCCCCGGCGGGAGCGCCGCCCCGGCGGGAGCGCCGCCCCGGCGAGAGCGCCGCCTCGGTAGGAGCGCCGTCCGGCAGGAGTGCCGCCGAGGTCACGGGATCAGCCACTTGCGCAACGGCCCGATGGTCGCGTCGACCACGATCTGCAGGTCGGTCGCGCGAGGCGTGGTGTGGCCCTCTCCGCCGTAGAAGGCGACGCTGGTGACGACGGTGCCGATCCGGATGTACACGCTGAACGAGGTGACCTCGCCGTCGACCTCATCGAGCGGGTTGATCAGCGGGCGGGTCGACTCGATCCGGAACGCCTCGTCGCCGAGGCCCTGCAGGGGGACGAGGACGTAGCGTTGCCGGCCGCCGGTGACGGGCACGCTCGGGCAGGCGGTGACCGCGGCGCGGAGCTGGCTCATGAACGCCTCGGCCTGGCCGGCCTTGTAGATGGTGATGTTCTGGTTGATGGTCTCCGCGGACGACCGGCCGGGGTCGCCGACATGGTGGAAGCTGGTCTCCCGGTTGCGCTGGGCGACCTCCTGGTTGCGGCCCGGCAGCGCGGCCTTGCACGGTCCGGAGCCCGACGTCGGCGCGGTGTCACGGTCCGCGATGTCGGACCGGTTCGCCGCCGGCAGCTTGAGCATCGCGGTCGCCGGGATCGACGTCGGCGGCTTGAAAGCCGGCGCCGAAGAGGCAGCCGGGGGAGGGGAAGAGAACGAGGAAGAGGACGAGGAAGGCGACGGCTGCGCGGGGACGACCTCCGCCGACGGCCCGCGCAGGACGCCCCAGGCGGTGCCGGCGATCCCGACCGTGACCGCGGTGACGGCGCAGGCCAGCAGCACCCGGGTGCGGGCCCGCCGGTCGGCGCGGCGGCGCAGCGCCTGCGGCGAACTGAGCGCCGCGCGGTTCGCGTCGTCGGCGAGAGCGCCGTACAGGTCGCTCAGCTCAGGCATCGTGCACCTCCACGCTGCGGTACGGGTCGAGGTCGCTGAGGATCTCGGCGAGCCGGGCCCGGCCGCGCGACAGCCACGACTTCACGGTGTTGGGTGCGGCGCCGACCTCGTGAGCGATCTGCTCGACCGTCAGGTCGGCGAGGTAGTACAGGGCGAGCGCCTGCCGGTGCCGCACGGGCAGTTGGCGCAGCGCCCTGGTGAGCAGCACCGAGTCCTCGCTCGGCGGCCCGGCGGGCTCCGGTGGCCCGGTGCGCGCAGCGACGGTCAGCCAGCCCCGCTGGCGGCGCCACCGGTCCGTCGCCAGCCGGGTCACGACCAGCCGGATCCATGCCTCCGGCGACGGGTGCGCGTGCACCGTCTCCCAGCGCCGCCAGGCGCGCGCGTACGCCTCCTGGACGATGTCCTGCGCCTCGGCCCGGTCGGCGATCACCGCGTAGCCGAAGCGCAGCATCCGGACCGACGTGGTGCGGTAGAACTCGTCGAATGCCTGTGGGTTCCGCACGTGCCCCCGTTGCCCTCTCGTCGCCTGCCGCCGGTACTGCTATGGGTACGGGCGGCGGGCGCGGCAGGTTGCAGCGTGGTGAGGAAGATTCACAGCGTCTTCGGCCGGCGCATCCGGGTGCCGGGCAGCTCCGCCCGCAGGCCCTCGCCGACCGCGCGCTTGCGGACCTCAAAAGGTGCCAAGGCGGAAGCCCGTTTCGCAGCGGCCGCGGCAGCCGGCGCGTAGGTCTCGGTGTACTCCACGTACGTCGACTGCCCTGGCACGGAGATGGCGGCGCCGAGCGGAGCGACCAGGCCGCTCTTCAACGCCAGCGGGCCGCCGAGCAGCACCGCGTACTTGATCGACGCGGAGGCGCGGTTGAAGTACGCCTCGGTCTGCGGGCTCAGCGCGTTGGGGTTCGACAGCAGCAGCGGGCCGAGGCAGGAGCCGACCATGGCGCCGCCGGTGAGCGCGTCGAACCACGTCGACGCGGTCGCCACGGCCGCGGTGCGGGGGCTGCTGAAGAAGAACTCCGCGACGGCGACCGCGGTCTCGAACTCGGTCGCGCCGTAGACCGGCCAGTAGGCGAGGGAGTTCCAGGCGGGCATCTGCCCACGCTGGAACGCGCCTTCCAGGGCCCGCGCGCCGGGGCCGCCGACGCCGATCATCATCGTGCCGGCGATCGGGTCGGGGTTGAGGCTGTTGAGGTATGCGGCGGTGGCGGCCGGCATCGTGTCGCCGGCCGTGAGCACGATGACGGTGCCCGGGTTCGCGCCGGCGGCGGCACCCGCGGCGAGCGCGTCGTAGTACTTGAGCGCGGTGGTGACGATGACCGCCGCCGGGTCCGGCGCGATCTCCTTCGCGATCGCGACGGCGGTGTCGTACTCGGTCTGGCCCCACAGGCGCACGACGTCGTAGCCCATCGCCGCGACCTGATTTTCCACCTGCGCAGACAGCGCGAGCGTCCCGCCGAGCAGATACACGGTGCCGGTGTCGCCGAGCACCCGCTGGATCTCCGCCTTCGTGGCCGGGTCGAGGCTGCCGCGGGGGGTGATGAGCAGCGGGCCTTCCTTCGCCACGGCGAGGGCCGAGCCGCCCAGGGCGTCCTGGTACATGTCGTCGCGGGACAGCACGACCGCCTTGGCCTGCGGCCGGATGCCGTCGTTGCCGCCGCGGTCGGCCCAGTTGTACCGGGAGGTGGCGACCGACGTGCCGAGCGCCGTCTGTCCCCAGACCCGCTCGACGTAGTTGCCGGTGACCGGCTGCCACGTCGGGTGGTTGAGGTACTCCAGGAGGTACCCGACCTCCTTGGTGACCACGTCGATCCGCGTCAGCGTGGGATATTCGTTGGGTCCCGGGTTCGACGAGAACAGGATGTACCTGCCGTCCGGCGACCAGGCGGGTTCGTGGTTCCACCAGCTGCCGCCGACGAGGGCGGGGGTGGTGAGCTGGACCTGGTTGGTGCCGTCGGCGTCGCAGATCCACAGGTGCTGGGTGGTCGGCGCGCCGACGGTCATCCGGACGAAGACCAGCTTCGACCCGTCCGGCGAGAAGTCCGGCGCGTAGCCGTCCGTGACGATCTTCGTGGTCTTCTTGGAGTTGTCGACGCGGTAGATGTCCCCGTGGTCGTAGCGGGTGCCGTGCACGAAGACGATCGTGCCGTTGACCGACACGGCCGGGCTGAAGTCCTGCAGCCCGTCATTGGGCACGCTGAACACCTGCTCGCCGGCCTGCCAGGTGCCGTCGGTCGCGGCGTAGCTGAGCCGGCCGTAGGCCATGAAGAAGATGAACCGGCCGTCGGCGGACATCGCCGGCTCGCCGACGTCGCCGCCGTTCTGCCACGGGAAGTCGAAGCGCCCGGAGCCGTCCGGCCGCACCGACACCGGCCCGTCCGGCGTGCCGAAGAAGAAGCGGCTGCCGTCCGGCGCCCAGCATCCCCCGCTGATCCCGTCGGGGTTCGAGACGAGCAGCTTCGCCGAGGTGCCGTCGGCGTTGACGATGTAGCAGTTGCCGTTGAGCTGATACGTGATCTTCCCGAGTGCGCCCGGCAACGCGGCCCGCGCCGCCTGGCCGGAGAACGCGACCGCCGGTGCGGCGGCGGTGGCGACGGCTGCCGCGGCGGCGCCACGCATGGCGGCACGCCGGCTGAGTCCGAACGACATCGGTGTTTCCTCCCCGTGAAGCAGCCGGTGCTCCGGCGACCACGGCGCAGTGTAGATCGGTGATCACACCGGCACCATGGGCCGCACGGGTCTCACCTGCCTCAGGGGCCCCAGACGCACAGCACGAAGAGCGCGACGGCGATGACGATGCTGACGGCGACCGTCACGTACGGGAAACCGGCCGCCCTGGCCCGTTCCCAGCTGCGCTGCTCCTCCGGTGACGGCTCCGCCGGGAGCCGCTCGACGCCCGGGTCGGCGCCGAGGCGGGTGAGCAGGTCGTCGACCGCGCCGGCATCTGCGCCGCGCTCGGCGAGCCAGGCCACCACGTCGGGTGGTCCAGTGCGCACCAGGGCGGCCAGGACGTGCTCGGTGCCGATGTGCTCGGCCCGCTGCGCCAGCGCGACCCGCGCCGCCTGGTCGAGCACAGTGCGCACCGTGCGGTCGAAGCGCAGGTGCGGCGCGGAGCCCGGGGACGGCGGTTCGGCGGTGGGCGCGGTCCAGAGGGCGGCGGTGTTTCCCGTCGGTACGGCCAGCGCCGCCGCCAGGTCCGACGCCGTCATCTGGCCGCGCTTCGCCGCGGCGGCCTGGTGCCTGGTGCCCAGGATCACCGACCGCGCGTCGGTCGTCATGCGCTCGAACACCGCAGACCTTCCCGTCCCGGTGGGGGTCGACGGGCGCCGCCGGGACGGGATGATCGTTTCACACGGCGCCGGCGGCCCGGTCGAGCCACTCGGTCAGCAAGGCGCGCTCGGCGTCGCTGAGGTCCGTCAGCCGCGGCGCGACGGCCCGGAACGCGACGGCGGCGGCGGTCGCGTCGTCAGTGGGCAGCGCCGGCGCGCCGGTGAGGATCGAGCGCAGCACGGCGTCGTACATGGCGTCGGCGAGACCGGGATCCCGCTGCTGCGGGGGCGTGGCGAGCAGGGTGAGCAGCGCGCCGGTGCCGGCGGCGTGGATGAGCTCGACGGCGCGGCGCTCCGGGACCCGCAGCCGGCCGATCGCCGCGACCCGCCGCACCCGGGCCCGCAGGACCTCCAGGCCGGCCGCGGCCGCCGGTGAACCGCCGCCCCGGGCGGGGTCGATGAGCAGGCCGAACAGTGCCGCGTTGGCCAGGCCGAAGTCGATGTGCGCGTCCCAGCCCGCCCGCAGGTCGGCGATCGGGTCGCCGCTGTCCTCGGCGACGGTCTTGCTGCTGACGTAGGTGGCGAGGACGTGCTCGGCGACGGCGTCGAGCAGCGCCTCCTTGTCCTCGAAGAACCGGTAGATGGTCGGCGCCTGCATGCCGGCCGCCTGGGCGACCGCCCGGGTGGTGACCGCGTCGGCGCCGTGCTCGCGCAGCAGCCTTGCCGCACTCTCCACGATGCTCGCGCGGGTCCTGCTCCTGCTGTCCACCATGTTTCCAACGATAACGCACTCTTGCTATCCACGTTGCTAACACTGGTAGCATGTTGATGGTTCCATTGTTAGCAAGACGAGAGGGCAATCATGATCATCGTCACCGGCGGCACCGGCCAGCTCGGCTCCCAGATCGTCGACCGGCTCCTCCAGCGGCTCCCGGCCGGCCAGGTCGGCGTCAGCGTCCGCGACCCCGACCGGGCCGGCGACCTCGCCGCCCGCGGCGTGCGGGTGCGGCGCGGCGACTTCACCGACCCCGGCTCCCTCGCCGCCGCGTTCGAGGGCGCGACCCAGGTGCTCATCGTCTCCACGAGCCAGACCGGGGAGGCGGCGCTCGCCCAGCACGTCGCGGCGATCGACGCGGCACACGAGTCGGGCGCCGGGCGCATCCTGTACACCAGCCATCAGGGCGCCGCGGAGGACTCGCGCTTCGCGCCGATGCCCGACCATGCCGCGACGGAGCAGCACCTGGCCAAGAGCGGCACCCCGTTCACGGCGCTGCGCAACGGGTTCTACGCCGGCACCGTCCAGCACCTGCTCGGCCGGGCACTGCAGACCGGCGAGCTCGTCGCGCCCGCCGACGGACCCGTGTCGTGGACCGCGCACGCCGACCTCGCCGAGGCGGCCGCGGCCGTCCTCGCCGGAAAGGGCGGGTTCGACGGCCCGACCCCGCCGCTGACCGCCCCGGTCGCCCTCGACCTGGCCGGCGTCGCCGCCATCCTCACCGACCTCACCGGCCGCACCGTCCGCCGCGTCGTCGCCGGCGACGAGGAGTGGACCGCCTCGCTGGTGGCCCACGGCGTGCCGGCCGAGCAGGCGAACCTGCTGCTCGGCATGTTCCATGCGGCCCGCCACGGCGAGTTCGCCACCACCGGATCCGACCTGGAGGACCTGATCGACCGCCCGGCGACCCCGCTCCGCGCGCTCCTCGAACCCCTGGTGACCGCCCACTGAGCACCGTCCAAAGGACGGTCCTCAGCAACGGTCCTCAGCAACGGTCCTCAGCGGCGGTCCTCAGAGGAGGGGCGACGGCGGGGAAGCCGCGGGTGAGCGCGGCCATCGCGCGGCGGATCCGGGCGTCGGTGGACGGGCCGGGACCGGCGGTGAACGCCACGTAGTGCAGCACCGCGACGACGGTGAGGGCCAGCGCCTCGGTGTCGGCGTCCGCGGGGACCCGGCCGAGTCGTTGCTCGGCGGCCAGGTAGGCGGCGGCGGTGCGCTGGACCGCCTGCAACCCACCGGTCCCGGCGCCCAGCACGGCCTCGACGCCGGACGCCAGCGAGGGCCGGGACGCGCCCAGCCGGGTATACGCCACCAGGGTGTCCAGGGGCGTGGCGAGCAGCGCGTCGCTCAGGTTGCCGGCGGGCGTGCCGGACCCGGCGCGCTCCGGCAGGCCCGCCACCGCGCCGGCGAGCTGGAACGCGCGGTCGACGGCATAGCCGGTCAGGAAGGCGTCGAAGTCGGCGAAGTGGGTGTAGAGCAGCCCGGTGGCGACGCCAGCCGCGCGGGTCACGGCCCGCCCGGTGAGCCCGCCCGGGCCGTCGGCCGCGATCACCCGCTCGAGCGCGGCGAAGAGCTGCTGCCTCGGCTCGGGGATGGCGACTCCACGCGGCATGCCCGCAGTCTACCGCCCATTGCCCTCAGAATGAACATCTGCTCATACTGGTTTGAGCAAGTGTTCATTCTGAGGGTGGGAGGTCGCGATGCGGCGTGCGGTGATCGTCGGTGCGGGCGTGGCGGGGCTCACCACCGCCCTGCGGCTCGGCCGGGACGGCTGGGACACAGTCGTGGTGGAACGCGCCCCGGCCCGGCGCACCGGCGGCTACGTGGTGAACCTGATCGGACCGGGGTACGACGCGGCCGAACGCCTCGGTCTCCTGCCGGCCCTCGAGGCCCGCAGCGTGGGCCCGTTCACGTCCGTGCTGGTCCACCCGGACGGGCGGCCGAAGCTCACCGTCCCGGCCGCACTCACCGAGATCGGCCGGTCCGTGTCGGTGTTCCGCGGCGACCTGGAGGCCGTGCTGCACGAGGCGGTCCGCGACCACACCGACCTCCGCTTCGGCACCACGGTCGAAGCCGGCGAGGGCCCGGAGGCGGTGCTCAGCGACGGCACCACCCTCGCCGCGGACCTCCTGGTCGGTGCCGACGGCGTGCGCTCCGCCACCCGGGCGGCGGTGTTCGGCGACGGGCACCAGGTCGACCTGCCCTACGTGATC
Source organism: Dactylosporangium sp. NPDC049525 (assembly GCF_040676755.1). Lineage (NCBI taxonomy): Bacteria > Bacillati > Actinomycetota > Actinomycetes > Micromonosporales > Micromonosporaceae > Dactylosporangium > Dactylosporangium sp. NPDC049525. The sequence continues at coordinate 12,937 of NZ_JBFAPO010000002.1, forward strand.
GCCGCGTTCCCGGTCGCCGACTCGGCGCCGCACCCGCAGGCCACGACGTTCATCGGCCCGGGGCGCACCGCGGCGCTGATCGACCTGGGCCCGGGACGTGCGTGCGCCTTTTTCGCGTACCGCTGCGAAACGCCGCTCGAAGCGCTGCGCCGCGGACCCGTCGACGCGCTCACCGAAGCCTTCGGGGACCTGGGCGGCGGGATCCCGGACGCGCTGCGGCACCTCGGCCGCGACCCCGCCGGCGCCTACTTCGACGCGGTCAGCCAGGTGGTCATGCCCCGGTGGAGCAGCGGCCGGACCGTCCTGCTCGGCGACGCCGCCTGGTGCGTCACCGTCTTCGCCGGGCACGGCGCCGGGCTCGCGCTCGCCGGCGCCGACCGGCTCGGCACCGCCCTGCGCGAGCACGGCACCGACGTCACGCAGGCCCTCGCGCAATGGGAGACGGGCCTGCGCCCCGCCGTCGTGCGACGTCAGGCGCAGGCCCGCCGCGGCATGCTGCAGTACGCGCCGCCGACCAGGTTCCACGTCTGGCTGGGCGACCTCATGATCCGTGCGGTCACCCTGCCCGGCGTCCGCGGCCTGGTCCGCCGCGCCGCCGCCAGGACCTAGATGCGGACGGCGACCACGGTGTACGGGGTGGTCGGGGTCGGGGGCGTGGTGAAGCGGGCGTTCGGCAGGTAGAGCCGGTTGCCGAACTTCGCCACCGTCGTCGGCACGTCGAAGCGCGGGTCGGTCACCGAGCTGCGCAGCGTGCCGTTGCGGCCGTCCTTCGACAGTTTCACGGCGTTGAGCGTGTTGTCGCGGTTCTGCACCACGTAGAGGGTGCGCTCGACCGTCAGCAGGCCGTCGCCGTTGACGAGGACGAGGTCGCCGATGCGGTCGGTGACGCCGGTCGTCGGGTCGACCCGGAACAGGAACCCGGTGCTGGACTGGACCGCGATGAGGGCCCGGCCGTCCGGGGTGAGGGTGATGCCGTTGAAGTTCAGGCCGTTGGGGTTGAGCACGAAGTCGCCGGACAGCGGGATCGTCTGGAACGTCGCGGGCAGCTCGCCGTGCCGGCCGAGGGCCAGCTTGTAGATGACGGCCTTGTTGGAGTCGGTGAAGTACGCGGCGCGCGAGGTGAGCACCACGTCGTTGACGAAGGTGGGGGCGGTGGCGAACTGGTAGGAGCGCAGGACGGCGCCGGTGCGCACGTCGATGACGCGGGCGTTGCCGGCGCTGCCGCCGGAGACGAAGAGCCGGCCGCGCAGGTCGGTCTTCATGCCCAGTGACTGGGTGCCGACGGCCGGGCTGATCACGGCGCCGGTGCCGGTGATGAGGTTGGCGCGGTAGATGCGACCGTCGGCGCGGGAGCCGAAGTACGCGAACGGCCCCGGCCCGGTCGCGATCCCCTCGGGCTGGAACCCGTCGGGGAGGCTGAGGGTGCTGGGCAGGGGAGTGGTCGAGGCGGACGCCGGTGCGGACACCAGCGCCGTCGCCAACGCGACGGTCAGGATGGCTGTGACGCGTAGGTATTTCGACATGTCGTGGTGTACCCCGAATTCAGGTGGTTGCGTTCACGTACCGCTGGATCCGGTCGGTGACGTCGGCCGGTGGCGCCAGGAACTGCAGGCCGAGCTCGGTGCGGGAGCCCTGCGCGACGCAGTGCACGACCTGGCAGTGCAGGCGCATCGGCGCACGGTCGACGGTGAGCTCGACGTCGATGGTGTCACCGGTCCGCACCGGCACGGTCCCCTCGGCCTGGCAGCGCATCCCGCCGTGGCTGAGGTCCTGCAGCTCGGCGGGCACCACGTCGAGGCCGCCGGCGAGCCCGAGGCGGACCGGCCCGGTGGCCGCGATGCGTTCGGCGTGCCGGCGTTCGAGCTTCTCGGCCAGGGCCGACATCTGCTGGATGCGTTCCATCGTCCCGTTGACCTGCTGGTCGAGGAGGCCGACGACGCCGTGCTGCTCGACGGCGACGGAGCGCAGCACGCCGGTCGCCTCGCCGATGCCGCCGACCCCGGCGACCATCGCGGCGATCGTCGCGGTCATGTCGGCGGCGCTGCGCTCCAGGGTGGTGAGGGTGGCGGCGATCTGTTCGGTCGACTGGGCGGTGGTGCCCGCGAGGTCCTTGACCTCGTTCGCCACGACGGTGAAGCCGCGGCCCGCCTCGCCGGCCCGGGCCGCCTCGATGGTGGCGTTGAGGGCCAGCAGCCGGGTCTGCGCCGCGATGCCGGCGATGAGCTGGGTGGTGCCGTCGACCTGGCGGAGGCTCTCGCCGAGGGCGGCGACGACCTGCTCGGCCCGCTGCGCCCGGTCGACCACCGACGCGGTGGCGTGGTCGGCCTCGGTGACGCGTTCGTCGATGGTACGGGCGGCGTCGCGGACGGCGTCGACCTGCGCGCGGACGGCGTGCAGCTCGCGGGAGATCTCACCGACGGACTCGTCCACGACGCTCTGCGCGCGTTCCCGCAGCTGCTTCTGCGCCTCACGCTGCTGCTCGAAGGAGGCGCGCAGCTGCTCCTCCCGGACGCGTTGCGACTGGCGCAGGGCGCCGTCCTGCTCGGCGAGCCGGGTGCGGGCCTTGTGCAGCGCCCGGCCGAGGTCGCCGAGCTCGTCGCGGCCGTCGGGCAGGGCCCGCTCGGCGAGGTCACCGTCGGCGGTGGCGATGACCCCGGCGCAGGCGAGGTTCACGTCGTGGCGGGTGCGCCACCAGACGGCGGCGGCCAGCCACAGCGCGATGAGCAGCCCGACGGCGGTGACGGTGAGGTTGACGGTCCGGTCGAACCGCAGGTGCCCGAGCCGGGTGGCGAGCAGCCGGTTCAGCGCCTCCGTGGCCGGTCCGACGGCGGCGGCCACGGCGTCGGCGCCGGTGAACGTGGCGGGGGCGGGCGTGGCGATCGCGTCGGTGAGGGTGGCGCCGAGCGCCTCCACCGCGTCGGCGGCGGGCCCGAGCGGGCTGAGCCGCCCCGCGACCGACGTGTCGCTGGTGCTGCGGGTGGCGGTGGCGACCGCCGCGCGGATGGCGGCGGCGGTGGCGTTGAGCGTGCCGGCCAGGACGGCCTGGGCGGCGATGCGGTCGTCGAGCGGCCCGCTGGTGTCCGGGGCGGCCGCGGCGGTCGCCGCCAGCATCGCCTCGGGCAGCTCCACGACGAGGATGTCCATGATGTAGAACGAGTCGAGGTCCGGGTCGAGGATCAGGTTGGACGTGTTGCCGGCCTCGGTGACGAGGGCGGCGAGCGCGGTGGCCGCGGGCAGCGTGCCCTGCGCGGCGGCGACGGCGTTCATCGCGGCCGTCAGCTTGAGGTCCGGATGGCCGGCCACGGCGGCGCGCAACGGCCCGAGATCCGGGGCCCGGCCGCCGGCGAGTCCGGCGAGCGCGTCCAGCGCCGGGTGCACGACCTCGGTGCCGTCGACCTCGGCGCTGGTGAAGTCCACCTGCCCGTTGACGGCGCCCGTGTAGGCCCAGGTCGCGCCGAGACCCGGGATCAGCAGCACGACGCAGAGCGCCGCGAGGCGGGTGCTGGTGCGGACCCGGTCCGCCAACCAGAGCGCCGGCGCCAGCAGCGCCGGCCGTCCAGATCCGGTCACCCAGGTTGCATCGGCGGTGCGAAACGGTTCCTGAGGGTTTCGGCGCACGGTCGCCCCGAAACCCTCAGGAACACCGCTGGGGTTACAGGAAGCGGTACGCCGTGCCGCCGCGCACCGGCGCGACGCGCACCCCGGAGCTGGGGTTGGCCGCCTCGACCATCTTGCCGCCGCCGATGTAGATGGCGACGTGGCCGGACGTGTGGATCACGTCGCCCGGCATCCACTGCCCGGACGGCACGCGCCGGCCGCGGGCGGCGATCTGCTCGCTCTGGTGCGGCAGCTTGATGCCGACCCTGGCGTAGGCCGCCGAGACCAGGCCGCTGCAGTCGTACGTGTTGGGGCCGGAGGTGGCGTACACGTAGCGCTTGCCGACCTGGGCGAGGGCGAAGGAGACCACGGTGCCGGCGGCGCCCGAGGGCGGCTTGACGGTCGTGGTGGACCCGCTGGAGCCGGTGGTCTTCTTCGGGGCCGGCTTCTTCGTGGTCGCCGGCTTCGCGGTCCCGGGAGTGGCGACCACGGGGCGGCTGTCGGCGTCCGGGGCGCTGATCGCGGTGCGGGTCGTGAGCCGCACCGTCCGGTACGCCTTGTCGGCGTGCTCGTAGGCGACCAGCTGCGCCTCCTGCGCGGCGACGATGGCCGCCGGGTCGAGGCTGAGTTCGTTCGGTACGGGTTGGGCCGCGGCGGCGGATGGTCCGAGCCAGACGGCGGTGAGGGCGAGGGCGGTGGTGCCGGCTGCGATGCGGTGCAGCGGCTGGCGTGCGTTCAGGATGACTCCACGGTCGGCCCGGTGCTCTCGTGCGTGTCTCGGGGATGCCTCCCGCTGTGGTAGCCGGTCGGGCCCCGAAGTACCGGGCGAAAACGGACGATGTGGCGCTCGGCCGTCATGAGGGCCGTGGGCGACGCTAACCAACCGACCCGCCGGACGTTGTCGGGCGTGAAATCATTCACAGCCACGATTGCCCGCCTGGGCACTGGTATCGCCGGAAATGTCCGAGCCGAACGGACCTCGCGTTCCGGCCGGACGAACGACCGCTACCGGCGACCCCGCCCACCTGGCCGAATCGAGCGCATATGCTGCATTCATGTGGATTTTGCGGGCGCTGCGCATCGGTGTTCCGCTGCTGCTGCTCGCGGCCTGCGCCGGCGGCGGCACGGACAGCCCGGCGGCCTCCGCCACCTGCGCGCCCTACGCCGACTACCAGGGCCACCGCGACACCACCGTCACGGTCTACTCCTCGATCCGCGACGTCGAGGCGGACAAGCTCGCGCACGCCTGGGAGGCGTTCCAGGTCTGCACCGGCATCACCATCGACTACGAGGGCTCCGCCGGCTTCGAGGCCGACCTGCCCGGCCGGGTCAAGGCGGGGCAGGTCCCCGACCTGGCGCTGTTCCCGCAGCCCGGGCTGCTGACCGGCATGGTGCGGGCCGGCGCCGTCAAACCCGCCGGCAAGGCCGTGGTGGCCAACGTCGAGCGCTGGTACTCCGCCGACTGGAAGCGCTACGGCAGCGTCGACGGCGTCCTGTACGGCGCACCCGTCGACGCCAACGTGAAGTCGTTCGTCTGGTACTCCCCGAAGTACTTCGCCGCCAAGGGTTACACGGTGCCGAAGACGTGGGCGGAGATGCTCGAGCTCAGCGACCGCATCGCCGCCGACGGCGTGAAGCCGTGGTGCGCCGGCATCGAGTCCGGTGGCGCGACCGGTTGGCCCGTCACCGACTGGCTCGAGGACACGCTGCTGCGCACGGCCGGCCCGGATGTGTACGACCAGTGGGTCGAGCACCGCATCCCGTTCGACGACCCGGCTGTCGTCGCCGCGCTGGACCGCGTCGGCGGCATCCTGCGCAACCCGGCCTACGTCAACGGCGGCTACGGCGGCGTCGACAGCGTCGCGACCACCTCCTTCCAGGAGGGCGGCCTGCCGATCCTGCAGCACACCTGCGCCATGCACCGGCAGGCGTCGTTCTACAGCACGTGGTGGCCCGAGACGGCGGAGGTCACCGAGGACGGCGACATCTACGCCTTCTACCTGCCCCCGGTCGACGCCGCCGCCGGCCGCCCCGTCCTCGGCGCCGGGGTCTTCGCCGGCGCGTTCACCGACCGGCCCGAGGTGCAGGCGCTCGCCGCCTACCTGGCCACCCCCGAGTTCGCCGACCGCCGCGCCGCCAACGGCAACATCGTCAGCGCCAACAAGGGCCTGGACCACAGCCTGCTCGCCACACCGGTGGCGAAACTGTCCGCGGACCTGCTCGCCGACCCGGGCGTCACGTTTCGCTTCGACGGCTCCGACCTGATGCCGGCCACGGTCGGCGCCGGCACCTTCTGGACCGAGATGACCGGCTGGGTGCAGGGCACGGGCACGGCAACCGCGTTGCACCGCATCCAGCAGAGCTGGCCCGCGCAGCCGTCTTAGCTTCCGCCGCCGCGGGCCGATGTCAGCGGTGTGTACAAGCGGGTGCGGCGATGGGCCGGTGACCGCCGGATCGCCACGAAGATCGTCAGTGTGTCGCTCGTCGTCACCGCGATCTTCACCGCCTCCGGTGTCGTCGGGCTGCTCAACCTGCGCCGCCTCGTCCAGGAGCAGGACCGCGAATACCGGGTCAACGTCGTGGCCCTGTCCAGGATGACCGCAGTGCGCTCCGCGGTGGGTTCCCAGCAGGAGTCCGTGCTGTCCTACATCCTGTCCGAGCCCGGCTTCTACCGCGACAGCTACGCCGAGATCATCGCCGACACCGACGAGGCCATCGACACCGATGTGCGGGCGCTGACCCGCATCGGGCTGCCCGCCGCCGAGCACGAGAGCCTGCGCTCGTTCGCCGCGACCATCACCATGTGGCGCACCGCCCGCGACGCGGCCCTCGAGGCCGCCCGGGCCGGCGACCAGCGCAAGGCCGCCTCCGTCGTCCTCGTGCGCTCCGAGGCCATCGCCCGCGCCGTGAAGGACCGCGCCAGCAGCTTCCTGGACCAGCTCGTCGACGCCGTCGACGACGGCGCCCGCCGGGCCAAGGCCAACAGCGTCCGCACCGCCCAGCTGATGGGGCTGCTGCTCGGCATCGGCGCGCTCACCGCCGTGGTGCTGTCGGTGCTCGCCGCGCGGACCATCTCCCGGCCGCTGCGCGAGGTCGTCGACGTCCTCGCCCGGGTCGCCCGCGGCGACCTCAGCCGCCGCGTCGAACTCGACCGCGACGACGAGCTCGGCCAGATGGGCCGTTCCCTCAACGAGACGCTCGGCGTGCTGCGCAGCGCGTTCGAGGAGGTACACCACCGCGCCTCCCACGACGGGCTCACCGGCCTGGCGAACCGGGCGCTGCTGCGCGAGCGCCTCGGCGCCGCCCGCGGCAACGCCCGCGCCGGCCTGCCCGTGGCCATGCTGCTGGTCGACCTCGACGGCTTCAAACAGGTCAACGACGAGCACGGGCACGTCGCCGGCGACCACCTGCTCACCGTCGTGGCCGAACGGCTCCTCGCCGGCGTGCGCACCTGCGACACCGTCGCCCGGCTCGGCGGCGACGAGTTCGCGGTCCTGCTCGACGGCATGGACGTCCGCGACGACGTGCACGCCGTCGCCGACCGGCTCCTCACCGCCCTGCAGGCCCCGGCCGACCACAACGGCGCCACGCTCACCCCGCGGGCCAGCATCGGCGTGTCACTGTGGGACGGCGAGATCCCGATCGACGCCCTCATGCACGACGCGGACGTGGCCATGTACAAGGCGAAGACCGGCGGCAAGGGGCGCGTGGTGCACGCCCACCCGCACCATCACCTGAACGCGTCGGCGGGGTCGGCGTAGGCCATCATCAGCACCACCCGGCCGTCCTCGACGGTGAACACGTCGGCGACCGTCGCCTCGTGCCTGCTGCCGTCGCGCAGCACCCCCCACACGTGGTGCACGACGACGATCTGGTCGCCGCGGCGGTGCGCGACCGGCTCCGAGTGCAGCTCCGCCCACCCGTCGTAGGACGCCCGCAGGTACGCCGCGACCGCCGCCGGACCGCGGTGGTGCCCGCCGCCCGGGAACTCCTCCGGCTCGACCCAGTCCACGTCCGGCGCCAGGTCCCGCACCGCGGCGTCGATGTCGCCGCGCGCGAACGCGGCGTAGGCGCGCAGCACCAGCGCGATGTCCGGGTCCAGTTCCTCGGCCGTGTACGACGTGCCGCCGTCGCTGTGCTGCGGCGCGGGCAGGTCCGGGGTGCGCGAGTACACCTTGCCGCGGCCGTGCAGCCCGGCCCTCGCCGTCACGGGCACCGCGATCAGGTGCACGCCGTCGGGGACCGCGAGGCGGCCCGGGCCCCACCGCACCCACACCGCGAACCGCCCGGCGGCGGCCTCCGCGGCGAGCTTGTCCACCGTGCGCCGCCGGTCACCGTGGTCGACCTCGACCACCACCGGGGGACCGCCCGGCCGCGCGCAGGCGACGTCCAGCACGGAGTGCTGCCGCTCGTACGGCGGCGGCAACGGGACCACACTGGCCGCCCTGCGGTAGGTGCGCCACCCCTGGCCCTCACCCCACGCCACGACCGCGTCGACGAACAGGCCGGTCACCTCGTCGGCGCCGCGATCGGCGAAGGTGACCGCCTCCAGTGCCTCATTGAGGGACGCGGCGATGTCCACCATGGAAATCTACAAGGCAGACGCGAGCGGGCGTCCAATGGTTGGCCGCAGGGCAGATGGGATTTGTCATGTTGAATCGGTCATGGCGCGTCGATACGGTCCGAAGCATGACGAACAAGCTCACCCGCCGCGCCGCCATCGCGCTCGGCGCCGGTGCCGCGGCCGTCCCGCTGGTCGGCACGCCCGCCGCCGCCTCCGCATCGCCCGCCGCTCGGATCCGTCAGGTGTACGAGCGGCAGAAGGCCCGTGCGGGCGGCACCTGGCACTCGCACATCGCCCTGGTCGACCCGGCCGGGGTGCCGCAGCCGATCGTCCAGGACGACGCCGACCACGTCACCAAGGGCTACAGCGTGCAGAAGCTCGCCGTCGCCACCGCCGTCATGGACAAGATCGACCGGGGTGAGCTGTCGCTCGGGCAGAAGCTCGACCTGCAGGCCGACATCATCCTCGGCGGCACCGGCATCTACTTCCTGCACACCGTGTGGGGCGACGACATCACCGTCGCCAACTTCCTCACCGCGATGCTGCTGGTCTCCGACAACACCGCGGTGCGCATGTGCGGCCGGGTCGTGCCGGCCCTGGAGATCAACGAGATCCTCGCCGCGAAGGGGTTCGTGCACACCCGGGTCGAGCCGGTCGCGAACCCGAACCGGTTCTTCCTCGGCGACACCACCCCCAGGGAGATCCACGACCTGCTGTGGCGCCTCGCCACGAAGACGCTGCTCACCCCGGCGTCGTGCGACTTCCTGCTCGGCATCCTGCGCTGGATCAACGGCTACCACGACGGCATCCGCCGCAACATGTCCTCCGAGGAGCGCAGCCGGGTCGCGACCAAGTACGGCCAGGACTTCAACACCCTCGGCGCGTCCCGGCACGAGGCCGGCGTCATGTTCGGCGCCGACGGCGCGCCCGCCCTGGTCTACGGCCTGTTCGCCGAGGGCCTCGGCGACCTGGACAACTACGGCGCGACGCACCCCGCGGTCGAGGCGCACGCGGTGCTCGGCCGGACCATGTTCGACGTCGTGAGCCGCGTGACCAACCCGGCGATCAAGGCCAAGCAGCCGCTGCAGCCGTTCACCGCGGTCGACGGGGGCTGATCCGCTCCAGCACCGCCTCGAGGAGCAGTTCCGGGGCCTCGTCGGGGATCCAGTGGCTCACGCCCGCCAGGGTCACGAACCGGTAGTCTCCGGTCACGTACGCCGCGCACCTGCGGGCGGCGTGGCCGGAGATCGCCACGTCCCGGTCGCTCCAGACGAACGTCGTCGGCACGCCGACGGATCCGAGACCGTCGAGGTCGTCGCCGGAGATCGCGCGGTACCAGTTGAGCGCCCCCGTCAGCCGTCCCGGCTGCAGCATCGCCTCGCCGTGCGCGACCTTGCGCAGCAACGCGCCGCCCCGGGCGGACAGGACCCGCTCCGGCAGCCACGGGGTGCGGAAGAACAGCATGTACGCCGACTTCACCAGCTGCGCGGGGTCGCGTTTGACCGACGTCGCGTACGCCCGCGGGTGCGGCACGGAGATCGCGGTCAGCGTCCGGACCCGCTCCGGGTGCCGGGCCGCGAGGTGCCACGCGACCGCGGCACCCCAGTCGTGGCCGACGACGTGCGCGCTCGTGACGTCCAGGGCGTCAAGGACCGCGACGGCGTCCGCGACGCACTCGGCCATCCGGTACGCACGCTTGCCCGCCGGCCGCGCGCCGGGGGAGTAGCCGCGCTGGTCCAGGGCGTACGTGCGCAGGCCGGCGTCGTGCAGTCCGCCGAGGATGCCGTCCCACTCGCGGCTGTCCTGCGGGAACCCGTGCAGCAGCAGGACCGGCTCGGCGCTTTTTGATCCGCCGGCGTGCACGTCGAAGGTCAACCCGCGAACGTCGATGCGCATCGGGTGACGGTACATTGAGGCGCATGGTCGATCGGTACCGGTCGCAGTCCGCGTACAGTGACCCGGGTCCGCACGCGGCGCTGCTCAACCACCTGCCGACGGACGTTCCGGGCCTGGTGGGCGTCGTGCGCAACGTGATCGTGCACTACTACGCGCAAGGTCTGTCGTTCGTGGACGAACGACTCGCCGAGGTCGACTCGCGGTGGGTGTCGCGGATCCTGGCCGTGGACCGGTCCCGGCACACCCGCCCGCTCGGCGCGCCCCGCGAGCCGAAGACCCGCGTCGTCGGCTGCGCCCGCGACTTCACCCTGCTGATGGTCGCCGCGCTGCGGCACCGCGGGGTCGCCGCCCGCAGCCGGATCGGCTTCGCCGGCTACTTCGGCGACGCGTTCCACTACGACCACGTCGTCACCGAGTACTGGAACGGCGAGCGCTGGGTCCGCGTGGACGCCCAGCTCGACCCTGGCCAGTTCGACTTCGACACCTTCGACGTGCGGCACTTCATCACCGCCGCCGAGGCGTGGACCGCGCACCGCCGGGGCGAGATCGACGCCGACAACTACGGCGCGGACCCGGTCGGGCCGTATCGCGGCCACCGGTTCCTGCTGGACCAGGTCCGGCACGAGCTGGCCCATCGGCAGCGCGACGAGCTGCTGCTGTGGGACGAGTGGGGCGCGCTCGACGAGGACCTCGCCGACTGGGTCGCCGCGCGGCTCGTCGCCGCCGACGCCGGCTCGCAGGAGGCCGAGGAGGAGCTGGCCGACCGGTACGCCGCCGATCCGGCCCTGCACCCGGGTGGCCGGGTCCACTGCGTCTCGCCGAGCGGGCTGGACGCCTGGATCGACCTCTGACGCTGCTGGCCCTCTGCTCTTTCGTCTTCTTGCCTGTCCGCCTTTCGCCGGCGCCGCCGGCCGCGGCAGCGTGCCGCCGGTCGAAAAGTCGAAACTTTCTCGCTTCCTGTTGACAGGCATCGACGTGTGTCAGACGCTGATCTGACTTCACCGGCCCGCCGGGATCGTGCGTTCCGGCACGCTTGAAGGGGCACCGCCATCATGTCCCTGTCGCTGCGCCACCCGTCCCGCCGGATCGCCCTCACGCTGGGCGTCCTGCTCCCTATCGTCGCGGCCACCGTCGCCGCCGCACCCGCGGCCTCGGCCGCCGCGATCACCGCCAACCCGGACGCGCTGGACGGCACCTGTGCCTCACTGCGCGTCTACAACGGCTCCAGCTCCGTCGGCTATGTGGTGCGCAGCGGAGCCGGCTACGGCTTCACCGCCGCCGCCTCCGGCGCCACGTCGTTCCGGCTGGAGGCCACCCAGCTCGGCCGCTACGAGCTCATCGGCTCCGACGGCAAACCGGCGTACCAGAGCGTCGTCGGGTTCGTCCTTGCCGGGGACTCCTACGGCGACCGGGCCGACTTCACGGTGACCCGGGCCGGCGACCGGTACCGGTTCACCGCGACGGCCACCGGCCAGGTCCTGGGCTCCTTCCTGTGGAGCCTCGGCGCCGCCGGCGCGTCCTACACCGTCGCCCTCGCCACCGCGACCGGATGTGCCACCCCACTGGACATCGATCCGGGCGTCACCGGCACCGCCGCGCCGGGCGTCGACAGTGGCGGAAGGCTCGTCGGTACCATCGACGCCCACGCTCACATCACCGCCGCTGCCGCGTTCGGCGGTCAGATGCACTGCGGCGAGGCGTGGGCGTCCGGCGGCGTGCAGGTGGCGCTGGCCGGCTGCGACACGCACCGCAGCCTGAACGTCGGCGCGCTGTTCGAGGCGATCGTCGGCGGCACCGACCCGGTCAACTCGCCGGAGGACGGCTGGCCGACGTTCGGCGACTGGCCGCAGCACAACTCCCTGCTGCACGAGCAGTCCTACTACCGGGGCATCGAACGGTCCTGGCGGGCCGGGCAGCGGGTGCTCAACGCGCTGCTCGTCGCGAACCGGTCCATCTGCGAGCTGTTCCCCTACCGTGACACGTCCTGCGACGAGATGGACCAGATCCGGGTCCAGTCCCGGTACCTGTACTCGATGCAGGACTACATCGACGCGCAGAACGGCGGCGCCGGCAAGGGCTGGTTCCGCATCGCCACCACCCCGGCGCAGGTGCGCAGCATCGCCGCGCAGGGCAAACTGGCGGTGACGGTCGGCGTGGAGAACTCGGAGATCTTCGGCTGCCGCGAGGTCAACGACGTCCCGCAGTGCACCACGGCCCAGATCGACGCCGGCCTCACCGAGCTGCAGTCACTCGGCGTCTCCGGCCTCTACCCGATCCACAAGTTCGACAACGCCTTCGGCGGCACCCGGTTCGACGCCGGCGTCAGCGGCGCGTTCGTCAACCTGGGCAACCTGCTGTCCACCGGCCACTGGTGGACGGCAACGAGTTGCACCGGCCCGTCCGACAACGAGCAGCCGCTGGTCAGCGACGACCTCGTCAAGCTGCTGAGCTTCGGCGTCGTGGGCCTGCCGCCCGGCGCGGTCCTCCCGGTCTACCCCAGCGGCAAGATCTGCAACACCCGCGGACTCACCGCCCTCGGCCGCTACCTCATCCAGGCCATGATGAACCGTGGCATGATCATCCACGTCGACCACATGAGCGTGAAGACCGCGCAGGCCGTGCTGGACCTGGCCGAAGCGGCCCACTACCCGGGCGTGACCTCGGTGCACAGCTGGTCCGACCCGACCATGATCGACCGGGTGCTGGCACTGGGCGGCTTCGTGGCCACGTACGCGAACTCGGTGCCGGAGTTCCTCAGCGAGTGGCGCGCCAACCGCGCCGCGCCGCACGGCAGCACCATCGCCGGCTACGGCTACGGCACCGACGTCAACGGCCTCGGCGACCAGGCCAACCCACGCCCGGACGCCGCGGCACATCCGCTGCTCTACCCGTTCACCGCGCCGAACGGCACCACGGTGAGCAGGCAGGTCTTCGGATCCCGCACGTTCGACGTGAACACCGACGGCGCCGCGCAATACGGCCTCTTCGCCGACTGGACCACCGACCTCATCCAACGGGCCGGCGGCGACGGCCCGCTGCTGCGCCAGCAACTCCTGGCCGGCGCCGAGGCCTACGTCAGGATGTGGGAGCAGTCGATCGCCTGGTAGGCACCGTCACCGCAGGGGCCGTTCTCCTGGGGCGTGGTTACCCGCTCCCCAGTAGAACGGCCCCGCCGTGGCATGCACCTTGATCTGCCAGCCCATCCGGTCCAGCCGCCGCTCGAGGTCCTCGGGCTGATACGGGACCTTGACGATCCGGTAGGCCGTCCCGTCGGTGAGCCGGCGCTGCACGACCGGCGAGTCCTCGCCCTCGATGAGCTCCTCGACCGTGCGATACCCGTCGTCGGCGAAGAACACCCGACCGTCCGGCCGCAAGCAGTCGGCCACCAGCGACCAGAACGCCGCGAACCGCTCCGGCGGGACGTGCGACAACCAGAACCCGAAGAACACCACGTCGTAGCGACCGTCCGGCCGCCACTCGAACAGGTCAGCCAGCACGAACCGGACCCGCTCCCGGCCCACCCGCCCCTCAGCGATGCCGAGCATCTCCGCCGAGGCGTCCACGGCCGTCACGTCGGTGGCATGCCGCAGCAACTGCCCGGTCCACGTGCCCGGCCCGCAGGCCAGCTCAAGCACCCGCCCCGCCGGCCGGAACGCCTCCAGCGCCGCGACCACCTCACCACCACCGGGCAACGCCAGCGCGTGGTCGTCGTACTCGGCGGCAACCGCCCGGTAGAACCCGGCCTGCTCGTCGAGCAACCCCGCCAGATCGTCGCGCCCACCCATCCGTCGAATATCCCGGAGCCCCGCACCGCCCCGCAACCTCGCCGCCTGTCTACGGTGGCGGGGTGTTTGGGACGCGCCTCGCCCGGTTGCTGGACTACCGTGGCACGCCCGCGGCCGGCCTCGCCGGGGCCGCTGGGGTGCCCGCTGGGCGGCTCGACGCGGTCCTTGCCGGCGGCGAGCCGGACGACGCCCTACTGCGCCGCCTCGCGCCCGCGCTGGGCCTGCACGCCGCCGACCTGTTCCTGTTCGCGGCCCGCGCCGTGCCGGATGACCTGGCCCCGGCCCAGCTGAACGGGCCCTGGGAGGTCGGCAACCTGCTGATCTGGGCCGTCCACACCATGAGCGCCCAGGCGCGTGCCCGGCTGCGCCGGTTCGTCGACGAACTGCCGGCCGGCCCGACGGTGCGCACCCGGCCGTTTCCGCCCGACCGGTGCGAGGCGACGCCCGGCACGATCCTGCGGCGGCTGCTGAGCAACCGCAACGTCCGGATCAACGCGGTGTTGCTGGTGGAGATCGGCGGCGGCACGTCCATGGCGACCGAGACGTATGCGCTGGCCTGCGCGGGCCGGCTGCCGCTGGACGACCAGTGCGTCAACGCGTTCGCCCGCACGATCGGAATCCCGGTCGGCGAGCTGGCGGCCCTGCTCGGCCTCGAGGTCGCCGAACTCCCATGGGACCTGACCTACCCGTGGCCGGCCGACCTGATCGACCTTGCGTGGGCGGCCCGCCGGCTGGACGACGAGCAGCTGCGCGCGGCACTGGCCTACCGCGACGGCTTGCGGGATGGCGTGATCTCCCCGGCAGACCCTGGGCACCCCGGGCCGGAGGGATGATCATCGAAGGCGTGGTGGAAGCGACAGCAATTCTGGCGGCCGGGTTCTGGGCCGGAATGATCAACGTGGTGGTCGGTTCCGGCACCCTGGTGACCTTTCCAACGTTGCTGCTGTTCGGCTACCCGCCGCTGGTCGCGAACGTCTCCAACAACATCGGCCTGGTCGGCGGCGGCCTCACCGGCACCTTCGGCTACCGGCGTGAGCTGCGCGGCCGCGCCGCCGTCCTGCGCCGCCTGCTGCCCGCGTCATTGCTCGGCGGCATCACCGGCGCGATCCTGCTGCTGGTCCTGCCGGCCACGGCATTCCAGCTGATCGTCCCCGGGCTGATCGCGCTCGGCCTGGCCATGGTCGTGTGGGGCCCGGCCCTGCAACGGCACATCGCACGAGGCCGCGACACCACCGCCGGCCACGGCCGCCTCGCCACACTGACCGGCCCCCGGCTCGCGGCCGTCGTCGCCGGCGTCTCCGTGCTCGGCATCTACGGCGGCTACTTCGGCGCCGCCCAGGGGGTCCTGCTCGTCGGCCTGATGAGCGTGCTGACGTCCGAGGACATCCAGTCCATCACGGGCCTGAAGAACCTGCTGACCACAGCCGTGAACGCGGTGGCCGCGGTCACCTTCCTGCTGTTCTCCGCCGAGTCCGTCGACTGGAAGGTCGTCGCATTGATCGCCACCGGCGCAACCCTCGGCGGCATCGCCGGCGCCCACTTCGGCCGCCGCCTGCCCCCCGTGGTGATGCGCACGCTGATCGTCGTGGTCGGCCTCGCCGCCATCGCCCGCATGCTCCTCTGACCGAGCAGGCAGGATCCCGAGGTTGTCGAACGGACGCCGCTCAACAGTGCAGCGCGAGAGTCCGGATCGACGATCCGCCATCCTGATAGACCGCCGCGACACGGTCACCGCTCGGCGACAGGGCGGCGCCGGACCAGGTGCCGCCGGCGAGCTGGCAGGTGTCGCCGCTGCGACGGTTCACGTACCAGAGTCCACGATCGTCGCCCCGAGTTCCGGCGACCACCACCGCGTCGGTCGACGCGTCGTACCCGGAGATTCTATGGAACTGCGGGGTGATCGGCGCCACGGTGTGGTCCCTGGCCACCGCCGCCACGTGCAGCACGTCCTGGGCGGTCTCCACGACGAGGTAGAACAGTGCTGGACCGGAACCGCGAACCGGAGCGCTCACCACCGGATACGGCAGGCACGACGCGTGGTTCGGCAGGTCGAACGGTCCGGCGATCCCGACATCGCTGCCGTCGATCCGTACGATCTCCGGGCCGACGCTGCGCGCACCGGACGCGATCGCACCAAGCAGCCGACACTGGTACCCGCGGCCCAGCACCGCGACGCCGTCGTCGAGCCAGGCGACGCCGTCCACGTCGTACGGTGGCAGAGGGATCGTCACGACCTCGGTCGCGGCGTTCGACGAGGCATCCACCGTGACCAGCGTGGTGTCCTTCATGCCGCCATCGGCCAGGCAGTACCGCAGGAACCCGACCCCCGACACGGTCGGATGAAGGCCGTACCGCTCTTCGTCGCAGCCGGGCCGCACGTCGACCTCGCGCTCCCGCCCGTCCGGCGCGCGACGCCGCAGCGTCGTCGGCTCGTCGTATCCTTCGGATCGCAGATAGAACATCGTGCCGTCCGCACGCCACACCGGCGACCCGATCCGCGCCGGCGAACGCACACCGGCCACCTGCTGGCCGGGACCGCTGAGGCCGCAACCCGCCAGCACCGTCGAGGCCAGCAGCGCAACGGCCCACACCGTGCGCTTCGCCACCGACTGCATGCCGCGATGATCCGCCTCCACCTGGACCGGCCGCCATCCCATCCCGCAATGCCACACCGAACCTCCACGTAACCGGGTAGCGACGTCCTCCGAAGGCGGAGGCGGCCGCGCCGCCCCAGGTGAGCCGCAGCGCCCGGCGGGCGTGAGTGCCTTATGATGGTGGCGCGTCTCGGTGTGCGGCTCGGCCGCATGGATTGGCACCGGATCGCATCTGCGTCGCAGCGGCTTGTAGCTGACCGGATTGCCGGTCTCCTCGCCGACCTGTCGAATGACTGCGGCCATCCCCATCACTGTGTTCGCCGGCCCGTCGGGTGCGGCGGTTCGGCGCCATGTCCAGGAGGAGTTGCCATCGTGCGGCGATACATCATCACCGGTGCGCCGGGGGCCGGTAAGACGACGATCGTGGCGGCGCTGCGGGAGCGGGGGTACGCCGTGGTCGACGAGGCGGCGACCGACGTCAACGTCCGCCTGCAGGCGCTGGGCAGCGACGAGGCGTGGAGCGAGCCGGGGTTCATCGACGCGATCACGCTCCTGCAGCGGGAGCGTCAGGAGCAGCCCGCGCCGCCGGCGACCACGGTCCAGGTCTTCGACCGGTCGCCGATCTGTACCCTCGCGCTCGCCCGCTACCTCGGCCTGCCGGCGACACCGACGCTGGCGGAGGAGGTTGACCGCGTCGCGGCGGAGGGGATCTATCAGCCCCGGGTGTTCTTCACGCACCTGCTCGGGTTCATCACGCCGACAGCGGTACGCCGGATCACCCTCGCGCAGTCCGTCACGTTCGAGCGGTTCCACGAGCAGGCGTACCGGGATCATGGCTTCGAACTGGTCGACGTGCCCGTCGGTACCGTCGAGGAGCGGGTGGACTTCATCGACGGGTGCATCCGATCCTGGGCCGAATAACCGCTCACTGCCCGGGAGCTGGCGGCCGTACTCGGAGTTCCGCCGCGCCGCCTACCGCGTCGTGTACACGACCGCCGGTCCGCCCGGCGTGCACTGAAGCGAACCTCGGCCCGCCTCCGCACATCCGGCTGGGCACCGGAAAATCCGTTCGGCGACGGGCGGGCCCGGCGGCAGGATGGACGCTCATGGGGAACAGGGCCAATTACGTCGTCATAGCGCAGGGCGAGACGGTGCTGGGCTGGTCGCGGTGGGGGGCCACGAGCATCGTCGCCGACCTGCTCGCCGGTCCTGCGGCGGCGACCGCGGCGCTGCGGCCGGCCGAGCCGCCCGAACCGCTGCCGCCGGACAGCGTCGAGGCGCTGCGGTGGAGCGGTGTCACACCGGTCGACGAGCTCATGACCGACGTCTACTGCGAGGGCGCCGCCCTGATCGATCACGACCGGCGGGTGCTGCTCGCCTTCGAGGAGACCGACGACTACGTCACGTTCGTCGACGGGCTCGCCGGGCTGGTCGAGGCGTGGCCGGGCTGGCACGTGCGGTGGGCGTTCGACGGGGTGCTCGACGTCGCGGCGTACCTCGGTCAGGACCGCGGGCCGCTGCGTGACCAGCGGGTGCCGGACCAGGCCGGCGAACAGGGCCTGCCGGCGCCGTTCCACGGGCCGGGCGAGGTCGACCCGGACCGGTCCGAGCACTGGTATGAGGGCGTGCTGAGCATCCGGCGCCCCGACGGCACGGTGGAGCTGTACCTGGCCTCGGACGATCAGACCACGATCGCCTGGACCACCGCCGCGCAGGTCGAGGCGCTGCCGCCCGGGTTCGCCCACCTGGAGCGGCCCGAGCTGCCCCGGTGGGGGCTGCATCTCGACCAGGCCGCGCGCGCCGGCGGGCTGTGGTGCATGGCCCGGCTCGGCGGCGCGCTCATCGACCTGTCGCCGGGGTGGCCCGGCTGGACCTGGACGTTCTGGGGCGGCGACCTGCGCAGGCAGCTCGACGCCTGCGCAGGTGCGTTGCGGGTGCCGCCGCTGCCGGCTCGCCTGCGTCACCTGAGGACCGTCGGCCTGTGAAGCAGGCTCAGCCGTGCAGGGTGGGCCGGTAGACGAACTCCTGGATGCGGCCGTCGAGGGTCCGGGTCTCCAGCAGCTCGAGGTCGAAGTCGGCCGCGCCCTGGAAGATCGGGCTGGCGCCGGTCTGGCCGGTGATCACGGGGAAGAGGGTCACCTGGACGCGGTCGACCAGGCCGGCGGCCATCAGCGCGCGGTTCATCGACAGGCTGCCGTGCGAGCGCAGCGGCACGTCGGACTCCTGCTTGAGGCGGGCGACGACGTCGACGGCGTCGCCGTGGGCGACGGTCGCGTCCAGCCAGTCCAGTGGTGCTTCGAGGGTGGTCGACACGATCGTGGCCGGCAGGCTGATCATCCGGGTGACCCACGGGTCGCGGACCTCGGACTCCTCGGTGCTCTCGGCCAGCATCTGCGAGAACGCCCGGTACGTGTTGGCCCCGAAGACCATCCGCTGCTCGTCGGCGTACAGGGCGAGGCGGTGCTCGAGCAGCTCGGGGCCTTGCTTGCCCCAGTAGCCGGTCCAGTCGCCGCCGGCGGCGCCGAAGCCGTCGAGGCTGGTGAAGACGTCGAAGGTGTAGGTGGCGGTCATGATGATCTCCCTGATCTCAGGCGTTGGTCAGTTCGTCGAAGGGGCGCACCTCGACCGGGCCCATGCAGGCGGCCGCGCATTTCTCGGCCCACGCGTGGGCCTGGGCCAGGTCCGCGCACCTGATGACCCAGAACCCGGCGATGTGCTCCTTCGTCTCGGCGAAGGGACCGTCGGTCGTGGTGGCGGTGCCGTGGTCGATCCGCACGACGGTGGACTTGTCGGGTGGCAGGAGGCCGCCGGCGAAGACCCAGGCGCCGGCGGCCTGCAGTTCGCCGCTGACCTTGTCGGTCTCGCGGAACATGATCTGCATGTCCTCGTCGGACATGGCGGGTTCGCCCTCGACGGTGTGCACGGACAACAGGTACAGCTTCATCGTGGTCCTCCGGCAGTGTGATGGTGGCTGGAAAAGGCCAGGTCAGGCGGCCAGACGGCGCGCGACGACGGGAATGACGATCGCGGCCGCGACCAGGTGCGTGAGCATCAGCAGCGCCTTGGTGGCGGGCGCGGCGTCGACGAGCACGTCCGGCACCAGCGACAGTACGGTCAGCGCCACCGTCGTGCGGACGAACGTGCGCCGCGGGCGCCGGGCGAAGCGGGCCAGCGCCGCCGCGATGACCACGCCGATCAGCGAGAACACCGCCGTCAGCGTGCCGAACCCGGTGACCGGGATCGGGGCGCCGCTCACGTCGAGGCTGATCCCCGCGGCGTGGCCGGCGGCGGCGACGGCCATGGTGGCCGCGCTCGCGGTGACCGCGGCGGCGACGCCGGTCCCGGCCAGCACGCCGAGGGTCGAGGCGGTGCCGCGGGTGGTGGTGACGGTGGTGGTCATCGTGCCCTCCTGGGGGTGTCCGGGCCGGCTGCGTGCCGGGCTCTCATTAGGGCTACGAAAAGGACCGCCGCCGATCGACACCTGAGCCCGAGGAATTTTTCGATGTGGGAGAGGGGTGCGACACATCAGGGGGAAGGGGGCGGCGCGGGTGGCGGAGGTGGCGGACAATTGCCCGCGGACGGGATCACAGGTAGATCACGTTCACTGGGTGCCGCCAACCACGCGGCGGGGGGAAAGCGTCGGAGGCTGTGTGAGCCCAACTCTCGGCGGGGTGACGGGGCCCGTCCAGCGGGCGACCCTGCCCACAATTCCGCGTCAACGTGTCCGAGCCGGCGGTGTCGGTACACCACAGGCACCAGGGAAACGCAAGGTCAGGTTCGCCACCGTCGGGGCCGTCCTGGCCGGGGTGGCGGTGCTGCTGCTGGGCTACCTGCGCATGGCGCGGGCGACCCCGACGAACAGCGACGCGGCGGCGAACGCGCTGCAGGCGTGGGACATGCTGCACGGCGACGTGCTGCTGCGCGGCTGGACGCTCAGCGACGTGTCGTTCTTCCCGACGGAGCTGGTGCAGTATGCGCTGATCGAGATCTTCTACGGTCTCGACCAGGACGTGGTGCACGTGGCGTCGGCGACGACGTACCTGCTGCTGATCGTGTTCGCGGCGCTGGTCGCGAAGGGTGACGCCACCGGGCGGGCGGCGTGGGCGCGGGTGGCGGTGGTCGTGGCGACCCTGCTGGTGCCGCAGCCGCACGGCGGGTGGGCGATCGTGCTGTACGCGCCGGACCACACCGGCACGGCGGTGCCGCTGCTGCTCGCGTGGCTGATCGTGGACCGCCGGGGCGGCACGCCGCTGCGGCGCTGGTGGCCCGTCGGTGTCCTCGTGGTCCTCGCGCTCGCCCAGGTCGCGGACCCCCTCGCGATGTTCGTCGGCGCGGTGCCGTTGACGCTGGTCAGCGCCGCGCGGCTGGTGAAGGGCCGTACGTGGCGCGGCGCCGACGCGCACCTGCTGGTGGCCGCGGTCGGCTCGATGGCGCTCGCGCACGGGCTGCTCGCGCTGATCTGGTGGGGCGGCGGGTTCTCGGTGCACTCACCGGTGGCCCAGTTCAGCCCTGTGTCACAGCTCGGTGACCACGTGGTGACGGCGGCGACGGCGACCGCGCACAACTACGGGGCCTACCTGCCGACGCTGGACGGGCCCCTGGCGCTCACCGCCGGGCTGGTGAACCTGACCCTGCTGCTGCTCGCGGTGGCGGCCGTCGGCACCACCGCGGTGCGGTTCTTCCGACCCGGCAACGGCAACGGCGGCGGCGACCGGGTCGCCGAGGTGATGACCACCGCGATCCTGATCAACCTGGCCGCGTTCGTCGCCTCCACGCAGGCCGGCGACATGGGCAGCGCCCGGCAGATCGTGACCGTGCTGCCGTTCGGCGCGGCGCTGGCCGGGCGGCTGTGGGGCGAGCGGCTCCTCGCCGCCGGCCCGGCCGCCAAGCGGGTCATGGCGGCCGCGGCCGTGGTGCTCGTCGTGGCGTTCGGGGCGCAGGCGGTGTCCGCGGAGGCGGAGCCGCCGGAGGCGTCCGCGGTCGCGGAGTATCTCGTCGCGCACGACCTGCGCTACGGGCTCGGCAGCTACTGGGGCTCCAACAACATCACCGTCGCCAGCGGCGGGCGCACGCACGTGGCGCCGGTCATCGGGCCGGACGTCCGCTCGTTCCGGTGGGAGTCCGACGCCGACTGGTACGACGCGGCCAAGCACGACGCGCGGTTCCTGGTCGTCGACCTGAAGCACGCCCGGTACGGCACGGTCGAGGGCGCGGTCGCGCAGTTCGGCGCGCCGGTCGAGCGGCACGACTTCGGCCGGTGGGCGCTGCTGATCTACGACCACAACCTGCTCGTCGGGCTGCCGGCGCAGTGTGGCGGCCTGGCCGCCGCCACCCACACGCACTGCCCGCCGCTAGCGCCGAAGGTCCCCGGCGCCGGCCTGTTGGAGAAGTAGCCCCCGCGCGGCCGCGGGCCGGCCGTCGGGGTGCAGCAGCAGCGCGCCGGCCGGCTCCACGCCGAGCAGGTCGGCCGTGGCCGCGTCGAGGCGGTGCACGGCCAGCGGCGCCGTGCCGGGCAGCGGGCTGGTGTGCACCGCGCGGCGCGGCCCGACCAGCAGCGTGCCGCCGGGGCCGAGCAGGTCCAGGGTCGAGACCCGGGTGCCGTCGCGGTCCAGCCAGCCGTGTGCGATCCGGCCGCCGAGGTCGTTGCGCAGTTCACCGGCGGCGGCGCGGAAGCTGCCGTCGGGCCGCGCGGAGCGTTCGGCGTTGCGCAGGCCGACGGGGCGCCGCTCGGCCTCGTAGGTGTCCAGCAGTTCCGGACCGGCCCAGCCGAGCAGCACCCACGCCAGCTTCCAGCCCAGGTCGTGCCCGTCGTGGATGGCGGTGTTCATGCCGGTACCGCCGCGCGGGGTGATCTGGTGCGCCGCGTCGCCCGCCACGAAGAGCCGGCCGGTGCGGTACCGCTGGGCCATGCGCACCGTGAAGGTGAACCGGGCCTCGCGGGTGATCCGCGGCCGCAGATCGGCCACGCCGGTCGCGGCCCGCAGCAGGTCCACGGTGCCGTCGCGGCCGTCGGTCTCCCGGCCGTAGACCCAGCGGTCGCCGCCGGCCGGCAGCAGCACGCCGGACACGGCCGGGTCGGTGAGGGTGTAGATGCCGTGGCGGCGCGCGCCGAGGCGGTCCCACAGCGGCGCGTGGAACATCGTGGAGGAGTAGTCGGCGAGCACGCCGGGCCCCTCGGTGCCGATGCCGGCCGCGTCCCGCACCACGCTGCGCGGCCCGTCGGCCCCGACGAAGTAGTCGGCGGCGACGGTGCGGGTGACGTCGGTGCGCCGGTCCCGCAGCCGGGCCAGGACGGTGTCGTCCGGTCCGTCGTACAGGTCGGTGACCTCGGTCGCCTGATGGATCCGCACGTTCGGGAAACCGCGCAGGTGCTCGAGCAGGACCTCCTCCAGGGCGTCCTGCGGCACGCACGCGGGCCAGGTCGGGCTGACCGCGAGGGCCTGTTCCCGGGTGGGGAAGCCGATGTCGGCCACGACGCCGTCGGGCGCGGTCAGGTTGCGGGCGACGCGGGCCTGCCAGGTGACGTCGGGCCCGGCGGCGCGGACCCGCTCCTCGATGCCCCACGAGCGGAACAGCTCCATGGTGCGGGTGCTGACCGCGGTGGCGCGCGGCAGGCTGGTGGTGTCGGGCCGGCGCTCCACGAGCAGCACCGGCACCCCGTAGCGGGCGATGGTGACGGCGGTGGTCAAGCCGGCGGGGCCGGCGCCTACGACGAGGACGCTCATCAGTCCCTCTCTTTCACTGGACAGGTTGTCGCGTGGAATTACGGCGCCTGTCCCGGACCGGTTCGAGCGCCGGGCTGTCCTGTCCCGGACAGGATTAGGGTGTCGGGCATGGCGATCGAGTTCTCCGAGCGGGTGCCCGTCGGCGCCCCGGCCGACGTGGTCGGCCGCATCATGTGCGACGTGGCCCGCTGGCCACAGTGGACGGCGTCGGTGTCCACAGTGGAGCGCAGCGGGACGGGCCCGCTGACCGTCGGCGAGACCGTCGTGGTGCGGCAGCCGAAGCTGCGCCCGTCGACGTGGACCGTGACGAAGGTCGGCCCGACCGGCTTCGAGTGGACGTCGCGGTCCCCGGGCATCCGCAACGTCGCCGGGCACTGGGCCGTCGACGCCGGCGACGGCACCTGCACCGCCGAGCTGACGCTGTCCTTCGCCGGCCCCCTCGCCCGGCCGGCGCTGCTGTTCTACTCGGGTCTGGTCCGCCGCTACATGGCCATGGAAGGCGCCGGCCTGAGCGCGGAGGCGACCCGCTGACGTTTCGAAAGTTTCGGGGGTATTTCGAGTGTGGGGTGGGGAGGTGTACGGTCCCGATCAGACCAACGGTGCGGCGGGTGTTTCGAAACACCGCGGCTAGAGAGCTGAGGGGCGGCATGGTGACGAAACGCCCGACCATGGCGGAGATCGCCCGTGAGGCGAACGTGGCGATCTCGACCGTGTCGAAAGTGCTCAACGGGCACACCGACGTCTCCGTCGCCACCCGCAAGCACATCGAGCAGCTCCTCGCCGACCGCGGCTACCAGCGGCCGCACGCCTCCCGCCGCCCCGGCCGCCGCAGCGACCTCGTCGACCTGGTCATCAACGAGCTGGACAGCGTCTGGGGCCTGTCGATCCTGACCGGGGTCGAGGAGGTCGTCGAGGCCGCAGGCCTGGGACTGGTGGTCTCCGCCGTACACAACCGGGAGAGCCTGACGCGCCGGTGGCTGGAGTCGCTCCTGGCCCGCGGGTCACAGGGCGCGATCCTGGTGCTGTCCGAGCTCACCGAGCACCAGCGGGCCGAACTGTCCCGCCGCAGCATGCCGTTCGTCGTCGTCGACGGGGTCAGCCAGCCGCCGCCGGACGTGCCGTCGATCGGCGCGACCAACTTCGCCGGCGGTTACGCCGCGACCGAGCACCTCGTCGGGCTCGGGCACCGGCGCATCGGCGCGATCGGCGGGCCGGAGCAGCTGCAGTGCACCCGCGCCCGGATCGCCGGCTACCGGGCCGCGCTCGAATCCGCCGGGATCGTCGCCGACCGGCACCTGGTGCGGTATGGAAACTTTCATCACGACGGCGGCCTGCGGGCGATGGCGGGGTTCCTGGCGCTGGCCGATCCGCCGACCGCCGTCTTCGCCGGCAGCGACCAGCAGGCCACCGGCGTCTACGAGGCGCTGCGGCAGGCCGGGCGCAGCGTCCCGCACGACGTCAGCGTCGTCGGCTTCGACGACCTCAACTTCGCCGAGTGGACGGCGCCGCCGCTGACCACGGTCCGCCAGCCGCTGCACGAGATGGGCGTCGCCGCGGCCCGCACGCTGCTGCGCATCATCGCCGGGGAGCGGATCGAGTCGACCCGCATCGAGCTCGCCACCCGACTCGTGGTCCGGGAGAGCACCGCGGCACCGGCGCTGCTGCCGCTGTAACGCCCGTCATACGCGGGAGCGGTCCCGCGGCGGGACGATGAGGCGCATGGGCAAGGAATACGAACGCATCGACGGCCGGCTGCGCACGTTCATCGAGGCGCAGCACATCTTCTTCACCGCGACCGCGCCGCTGTCCGGCGACGGCACGATCAACCTGTCGCCGAAGGGGCTCACCGGGTCGTTCGCGGTCCTGGACGAGCTGACCGTGGCATACCTCGACTTCGCCGGCAGCAACGCCGAGACCGTCGCGCACCTGCGGGAGAACGGGCGGATCACGCTCATGTGGTGCGCGTTCGACGGGCCGCCCAACATCGTGCGGGTGCACGGGCGCGGCGAGCCGGTGTTCCGCGACGACCCGCGCTGGCCGGCGCTGGTGGCGCATTTCCCCGCCATCGACACGACCCAGCACGGGCTGCGCGCGATCATCGTGGTGCACGCCGAGCTGATCCGCGACACGTGCGGCTACGCGGTGCCGTTCATGACCTACGACGCCGACCGCGACCTGCACGCCAAGCGCTTCGCCCGGGAGGACGACGCGTCGCTCGGCGAGTACTTCGCGAAGAAGGAGCACGTCGCGGTCAGCATCGACGGGCTGCCCGGCCTGCCGCTGCCGCTGCCGCCGACCCCTTCCGTGGTTGCGGACAACACCTGACC
Organism: Dactylosporangium sp. NPDC049525; assembly: GCF_040676755.1. Classification (NCBI taxonomy): domain Bacteria; kingdom Bacillati; phylum Actinomycetota; class Actinomycetes; order Micromonosporales; family Micromonosporaceae; genus Dactylosporangium; species Dactylosporangium sp. NPDC049525. The sequence continues at coordinate 38,425 of NZ_JBFAPO010000002.1, forward strand.
GCAATCCCTCGGCATGATGGGACTGTTCCTGTTTCACCCGTGCTGAGAGGGGTCCCGCCATGCCGGGCAATGTGCCACCTGTCGCCGACGAGCGCGAAGGTCTGCTCGCCTTCCTCGACCAGCAACGCCAGGGGGTGCGCAACGCCGCCTACGGCCTCACCGACGAGCAGGCCCGGCTGGCCCCGAGCGCCAGCACCCTGAGCGTCGGCGGCCTCGTCAAGCACCTCGCCCAGATGGAGCGCAGCTGGGTCGCGATCATGGTGCGGGAGCCCGGCCCGCCGGTCGACTACGCCGACGGCTTCCGCCTCCGCGAGGACGAGACCCTGGCCGACGTGCTCGCCGACTACACCAAGGCCGCCGAGGAGACCGCCGCGGCGGTCGCCGGGATCGCCGACATGGGCTACGCCGTGCCCGTGCCGAAGGGCGTCCCGTGGTTCCCCGACGACGTCGACGCCTGGTCGGTGCGCTGGGTCCTGCTGCACCTCATCGAGGAGACCGCCCGCCACGCCGGGCACGCCGACATCGTCCGCGAGTCCGTCGACGGCGCCACCTGCTGGCCGCTGATGGCCGCCGTGGAAGGCTGGCCGGCGACCCCCTGGGTGCAGCCCTGGCAACCCGCCACCGGCGACGGTACGCCCGCCTAGCCTTGGAGACATGGCCGCCCACGCCGCCCGCACGAGGGCCGTTGCGGTGCTCACCGCGGCGGTGGTGACGCCGGTGGTCGTGGGTACGGCGATGCTGGCCGGTGCGCACGGTGCCGCGCCGGCGCCGTCGGCGGCTCAGGTGGCCCCGGCGGCTCAGGTGGCCCCGGCGGCTCAGGTGGCCCCGATGGCTCAGGTGGCCCCGATGGCCGCGCCACCGGCACCCGGGCACCCCGCCCGGGCACGGCCGGTCGACCCGTCCGCGTCCATGTTCCCGTCCGGGTCAGTGTCCGGGTCGGTGTCCGGCACCGTGGCCGCGTCGCCGTCGATGGCGACCCCGTCCGCCGGCGTGTCACCGTACGCGTCGGGTGCGGTGTGGACGACCGTGAACTGCGCGGAGATCCGGCTCAGGGTCGCCGGCGGCACCCCGACGGACGCCGGCGGCCCGCTGGTCCCGCCGGGCGCGACCACCGTGACCAGGTGCGAGACGCCCCTGGCCACGACCCGCCCGCGGTTCGGGTCGCCGACGGCCACCGGGGTCGCGGCGCCGAAGGTGCTCACCGTCGGCGTCGACCGCTTCACCGCGATCCTCAACGCGCTGCCGCCGGTGCCGGCCGACCAGGCCTGCCTGCCGATCACCATGCCGGTCCAGCTGAGCCTGGTGTTCACGCTCCCGGAGCGGCAGCCCCTGGCGGTCGTCGTCGACCCGACGTGCTCGGCGCTCATCGCGGGTGACCGGGCCCGCTCGTACACCACCCTGAACCCGCTGCCCGTCTTCGACGCCCTCTACGCCGCCCAGCCCTGACCACGGCGGCCGGGATCACGGAACCTCGGCGCTCGGGTGCAGCGCGGCGCGGTAGCCGGCACGCAACGCCGCCACCGACGCCGGGGGAGTGAGCAGCTCGACCCGGTCCGGCAGCGGCTGCGGCGCGCCGTACCCGAGGCTGGTCCACGGCAGGAACCATCGCCGCGCGACGAGCCCGACGGTGTCGTGGTGCCGGACCATCGCGCCGGTGGGCAGGTCGGCGCACCGGGCCTGGCGGGTGAGCTGCCGGCGGGTTCGCGGCTCGACCCGCTCGTCGTGCAGGCGCGCGTCCATCTCCCGCGCCCACGGCCGCCGGGCGAGGCCGTCCGCGCTGCGCCACGCCTCCGCGTAGGCGAGGAAACTGGCCCGCCGGCAGTATGCGCACGGCCGGTGCCCGGCGGCGAGCGCGGTCGCCTCGTCGAGGAAGAACAACGCCGTCCAGCGGCCCGGCGGCATCGGGTCGCGGCGGACGTCCTTCCAGGTCAGCGTGCAGCAGATCCAGAGCTTGGACCGCCACCTGGCGGCGCCGAGCGCACGGCCGGCGCCGTGCAGGCAGCCCCGGTTGCCCATGAGCGTCCCGCGGGCGGTGTCGGCGACGATCTCCCCGGTGGGCAGGACGCGGTTCTGCAACGGTCGGCGGTCCATCCGCCGAGCGTACGGCGGACCTCAGCGGGCCTCGGCCCCGCCGATCATGTCGCCGGCCGTCTCCAGCGGCGGGAAGCGGTTGGTGAACGCGGTGCGCACCGGGGCGCCCTTCGCGTGATCCAGCACCGCGAACACCACGTCGTCGAAGCATCCGGCGCTGTGCTCGAGGGCGTCGGCGAACGCGCCGGCCACGATGTTCGGGTCGTTGCGGAAGACGCCGCAGCCCCAGGCGCCGAGCACGAGGCGACGATGACCGTGGGCGGCCGCCACGGCCAGCACCCGCAGCGCCCGGCCGGCGAGGGCGGCCGCGACCTGGCCGGCGCGACCGGCGGGCACGGCACCGCGGTTGGGCGCGGCCGCGGTCAGGAACGACACCGGGTACGGCGTTGCGAGGAGCCGGCCGTCGTCGTCACGGAACACCGGGACCCGGGGTGAGTAGATCACCCGGTCGCTGTAGAGATTGTCGCTGCGGGACCGGTGGAACGTGTAGAACTGCGGCACGGCGGTGAGGCAGCTGTACAGCGCCGACGTGCGGGCCAGGCCCTCTTCCTGCGCCTGGGCGCCGGTGCGGAAGCCGCCGCCCGGGTGTTTCGCCGAGGCGAAGACGAGCGCGGCCACGTCACCGTCACCGTCGGCGGCGAGCCGGCGGGTGGCGGCCAGGGTGCTCTCCCCGGTCACCGAAACGGTGGGTGGCGGGCCGGTCGGCGGTCGCGCCGGCAATGGTTGCCCGGGCTGGTGCAGCTGGGTGCCGGCGACCGCGGCGCGGATCGCGTCGGTCAGGTCGACGCTGCCGCCGCCGGGTGTGCGGTAGCCGCCGGCGTGCAGGATCTGCATCGTGTCGCGGGCAAGGTCCCGCAGCGTCGCGCTCACACCGACCGATTCTGTCCGGCCGTGCCGGCGCCGGCGACTCGTTTTCGCCGTCGTCGCGGCCCGCGTGACGTCCGGCCGCTTCGCCGGCCCGCGCCGCAACCGTCGCGACGATGCCCCCGGCCGGGATCCCGGGGCGGATGCGTGCCCGGGGCGGGTCAGCGCCCCGGGCAGGTGCGGGTCAGCCGAGTTTGAGCCAGAGGGCGCCGAGCGGCGGGACGCGGAGCTCGGCGGAGGCGGGCAGCCCGTTCCACGGCACGGCGGACGCCTCGACGGCGCCCATGTTGCCCACGCCCGAGCCGCCGTAGACGTCGGCGTCGGTGTTGAGGATCTCCGCCCAGCGGCCCGTGAACGGCAGGCCGACGCGGTACCCCTCGTGCGGGTGGGCGGCGAAGTTGACGATGACCGCGACCGCGGAGCCGTCGGTGCCCCAGCGCAGGTAGGAGAAGACGTTGCCGCCGGAGTCCTCGTTGTTGATCCAGCGGAACCCGTCGGGGGTGATGTCCTGGCTCCACAGCGCCGGGGTCCGGTTGTAGACGCCGTTGAGGTCGCGGACCAGACGCTGCAGTCCGGCGCGCTGCGGGTCGTGCAGCAGGCCCCAGTCCAGGCCGCGTTCCTCGCTCCACTCCTGCTCGTCGCCGAGCTCGCAGCCCATGAACAGCAGCTGCTTGCCGGGGAAGGACCACATGTACGCCAGCAGCGCGCGGGCGTTGGCGAGCTTCTTCCACAGGTCGCCGGGCATCTTGCCGACGAGGGAGCCCTTGCCGTGCACGACCTCGTCGTGGCTGATCGGCAGCAGGTAGTTCTCGCTCCACGCGTACACCGTGGCGAACGTCATCTGGTTGTGGTGATACTGCCGGTACACCGGGTCCTTGGCGACATAGGTCAGGGTGTCGTGCATCCAGCCCATGTTCCACTTGAAGCCGAAGCCCAGGCCGCCGGAGTCGGTGGGGCGGGTGACACCCAGCCACGCCGTGGACTCCTCGGCGATCATCATGATGCCGGGGTGGTGCTTGTAGACGGTCGCGTTCGCCTCCTGCAGGAAGGAGATCGCGTCGAGGTTCTCCCGGCCGCCGTACTGGTTCGGCGCCCACTCCCCGTGCTCGCGGGAGTAGTCGAGGTAGAGCATCGAGGCGACGGCGTCCACGCGCAGCGCGTCGGCGTGGAACTCCTCGCACCAGTAGAGGGCGTTGGCGACGAGGAAGTTGCGGACCTCGGAGCGGCCGAAGTCGAAGATGAGCGTGCCCCAGTCGGGGTGCTCGCCGCGCCGCCAGTCGCCGTGCTCATACAGCGGCGTGCCGTCGAAGCGGGCGAGGGCCCAGGAGTCCTTCGGGAAGTGCGCCGGGACCCAATCGAGGATGACGCCGATGTTGGCCTGGTGCAGGCGGTCCACCAGGTACCGGAACTCGTCGGGGCTGCCGAAGCGCGCCGTCGGCGCGTAGTAGCCGGTGACCTGGTAACCCCAGGAACCGCCGAACGGGTGCTCCATGACCGGCATGAACTCGACGTGGGTGAAGCCGAGGTCGCTGACGTACTCGGTCAGCTGGTCCGCGAGCTCCACATAGGACAACCCGGGGCGCCAGGAGCCGAGGTGGACCTCGTAGACGCTGATCGGCGCCTCGTGGGTGCGGCGCTCGGCGCGCTGGGTGAGCCAGTCGGCGTCCTTCCAGTCGTAGCCGGAGCGGTACACCACGGACGCGGTCGCCGGCGGGACCTCGGTGTGCTGGGCGAGGGGATCGGCCTTCTCGACCCAGCCGTCGTCGGGGGTCAGCAGGCGGAACTTGTACCGCTGGCCCGCCTGCGCGCCCGGCACGAAGATCTCCCACACGCCGCTGCCACCGAGGGAACGCATCGGCCAGCCGCCGTGCACGTCCCAGCCGGTGAAGTCGCCGACGACCCGGACCCCGCGGGCGTTCGGCGCCCACACCGCGAACGCGACCCCGCCGGGGCGGGTCTGCGCGCCGAGGACCGTCCACAGCCGCTCGTGCCGGCCCTCCTGGATGAGGTGCAGGTCGAGCTCGCCGACGGTCGGCAGGTGCCGGTACGGGTCGTCGGTCACCACCCCGTCGGCGTCGATGCGGTAGTCGGTGACGACGCCCGGCAGCTCGGCCTCGAAGACACCGTCGGCGTGCACCTGGCGCATCGGGTGGCGCTCGTCGTCGGCGACGACCGTGACGGTGCCCGCCCCGCGGCGCAGCGCCCGGATGACGGTCGTGCCGGTGTCAGCCCCACCCTTGGGATGGGCGCCGAGGACGCCGTGCGGGTCGTGGGACCGGCCGGCGATGAGGTCGTCGAGATTCATAAGCTCCGTCACCTGGGTTCCGTCAAAGAGCCTTTGACCAGCCGTTCGATGGACTGCAGGGGGATCCGCAGCCAGGTCGGCCGGTGCCGGGACTCGTAGGCGGTCTCGTAGACCGCTTTGTCCAGCTCGTAGGCGCACAGCAACGCCTGGTCCTCGCGGGGGTCGTAGCCGGCGGCGGCAGCATAACCGTCGCAGAAGGCGGTCCGGTTACGGTCGACCCACTGCCGGGCCCGCTTCGCGAGGGCCTCGTCGTCCTCCTCGCCGACCAGCAACTGGTAGGCCGCGTACTCGTAGGAGCGCAGCATCCCCGCGACGTCGCGCAGCACCGAGTCGGGGCGGCGGCGTTCCTCCACCGGTACCCCTGGCTCACCCTCGAAGTCGATCAGCAGCCACGACTCAGGGGTGCGCAGCACCTGACCCAGGTGCAGGTCGCCGTGGATGCGCTGCACCTTGATCGGCTCGTCGCCGGCGTTGCGGAACATCGCCTGCGCACCGGGCACGAACTGGGCCAGCTGCGGCACCGCCTGCACCGCGGCGTCCAGCCGGGCCAGCATCGCCCCGGCCGGCGCCGGCGCGCTCGACGTGCCGAGCTCCACGGCGAGGGTGCGGTGCACGTGCGCGACCGCCTCGCCGAGCCGCCACGACTCGCCGGCGAAGTCGCCGCCGACCTCCTCCGGGTTCAGGTCGTGCTCGGCGAACAGGTCCCGGGCGCTGGTCGCGGCCATCGCCCAGCCCTCCGCGGAGTTCTGCGCGTATTCGGTGACCATCGCCAGGGTGACCGGGGCGCCGTCGGGGTCGTTGCTCTCCACGGCGCCGAGGAGCCGGGCCACGTTGGGGCAACCGGCGCGGGCGAGGACCCGGTTGAGCTCCAGATCCGGGTTGATGCCGGGGGTGACCCGGCGGAAGACCTTGAGGATCGCGGCGCTGTCGAACACGACGCTGGTGTTGCTCTGTTCGGCGTCCACGACCCGGGCCGGCGCCTGCACCGGTAGCGCCACGCCCGGCTCCGGCACGAACCGGATGCCGTCGACGGTCGCGCCGGTGTCGATCAGCCCGAGCAGGCGCTGCGCGGACTGCTCGTCGTAGAGCGCGTCGGAGCCGGTGCGGTCGCCGTCGGCGCCGATCAGCGCCGCCGCCTGCAGCTCGCTGATCACGTTGAGGTCCCAGCCGACGAACACCTGGTAACGCTCGGTGCCGCCGTCCTCGTAGTGCGCGTCGAGCAGCACGTGGTCGACCTGGTCGGGCAGCGGCGTGACGGCTGCCGGCCGGACGTCGGTCAGGGTGCGGTTACGGCCCGCGTACCACCGCTGATGCGGCAGCCAGTCGGTGAACGGCAGGGCAGTCATGGGATACGAATCTCCTCAGCTCTGCTCAGCCGGGCCGCACAGCTGAAACCAGTAGAAGCCGTGGCCTGGCAGGGTGAGCAGATAGGGCAGTTGGCCGATGTTCGGGAACTGGACGTGACCGGTGAGCTCGATCGGGGTGTATCCGGACCACTGCTGCAGGTTGAGCTCGATCGGCTGCGGGAACCGCGAAAGGTTGTTGACGCACAGTACGACGTCCTCGCCGTGGACCCGCACATAGGCCAGCACCGACGGGTTGGAGCCGCCGAGCTCGCGGAACGTGCCGACCGCGAACGCCTCGTGCCGGCGGCGGACCGCGAGCATCGTGCGGGTCCAGTTCAGCAGCGACGTCGAGCTCTCCTTCTGCGCCTCGACGTTGACCGACTGGTAGCCGTACACGTGATCCTGGATCGCCGGCAGGTACAGCCTGCCCGGGTTCGCCTGGGAAAAACCGGCGTTGCGGTCGGGGGTCCACTGCATCGGGGTGCGCACCCCGTCGCGGTCGCCGAGCCAGATGTTGTCGCCCATGCCGATCTCGTCGCCGTAGTACAGCACCGGCGAACCCGGCAGCGACAGCAGCAGCGCGGTGAACAGCTCGATCTGGTTGCGGTCGTTCTCCAGCAGCGGCGCCAGGCGCCGCCGGATGCCGACGTTCGCGCGCATCCGCGGGTCCTTGGCGTACTCCGCGTACATGTAGTCGCGTTCCTCGTCGGTGACCATCTCCAGGGTCAGCTCGTCGTGGTTGCGCAGGAAGATGCCCCACTGGCAGTTCGCCGGGATCTCCGGCGTGTGCGCCAGGATCTCCGAGATCGGGAAGCGCGACTCGCGGCGGACCGCCATGAAGATTCGCGGCATCAGCGGGAAGTGGAACGCCATGTGGCACTCGTCGCCGTCACCGAAGTACTGCACCACGTCGGCCGGCCACTGGTTGGCCTCGGCGAGCAGGACCCGGCCGGGGAACTCGTCGTCGACCACCTTGCGGCAGCGGCGCAGGAACTCGTGCGTCGCCGGCAGGTTCTCGCAGTTGGTGCCCTCATCCTCGAACAGGTACGGCACCGCGTCGAGCCGGAACCCGTCGATGCCCAGCCCGAGCCAGAACCGCAGCACGTCCAGCATCTCCCGCTGGACCTCGGGGTTCTCGTAGTTGAGGTCCGGCTGGTGGTGGAAGAACCGGTGCCAGTAGAACTGCCGGCGCACCGGGTCGAACGTCCAGTTCGACTCCTCGGTGTCCACGAAGATGATCCGCGCGTCGGAGTAGGCGGCGTTGTCGTCGCTCCACACGTAGTAGTCGCCGTAGGGCCCGGACGGGTCGCGCCGCGACTCCTGGAACCACAGGTGCGAGTCCGAGGTGTGGTTCATGACCAGGTCGGTGATGACCCGGATGCCCCGCTTGTGCGCGGCGTCCAGCAGCGCCACGAAGTCGTCGACGGTGCCGAAGTCCGGCAGCACCTTGTAGAAGTCGCGGATGTCGTAGCCGCCGTCGCGCAGCGGCGAGTCGTAGAACGGCGGCAGCCAGATGCAGTCGACGCCGAGCCACTGCAGGTAGTCCAGCTGGTTGATCAGCCCCTGCAGGTCCCCGGAACCGTCGGCGTTGGAGTCGGAGAACGCCCGGACGAGGGCCTCGTAGAACACCGCGCGTTGATACCAGGTGGTGTCGGTCGGCACGAGCCGCGCCTGACCGAAGTCACTCGCGGACGGATGCTCGACCGTGCCGTCCGTGACGTGGGTGCCTTCGACCGGATCCGTCATGCTGCCACCTACTTTGCTTGTTACCGGTGACGGTGCACCGTGAGCACGTGCGCCGGCTCGTAGAGGGGGTCGAGCCGGATCGCGTTGTGCTGTCCCCAGTCGAAGGTCGCGCCGGTGAGCTCGTCGCGCACCGTGAACCGCTCGTGCCAGTCGAAACCGAGCGCGGGCATGTCCAGCGTGGTGTTACCCCACTGCACGCTCTGCGAATCCAGCGACACCACGACCAGGACGGTGTTGTCGCTGTCCGGGTCCCGCTTCGAGAAACACAGCACCTGCGCGTTGTCGATGCCGTGGAAGACCGTGTTGCGCAGCCAGTGCAGCGCCGGGTTGTCCCGCCGCACATGGTTGAGCTTCTTCAGGTACGGCGCCAGGGACTCCCCGGCGGCCTCGGCCGCGGCCCAGTCGCGGGGGCGCAACTGGTACTTCTCGTTGTCGAGGTACTCCTCGGAGCCCGGCCGGTGCAGGTGCTCGAACAGCTCGAAACCCGCGTACATGCCCCAGGACGGGCTCAGCATGCTCGCCAGCACCGCCCGGATCTTGAACATCGGCGGGCCGCCGTGCTGCAGGTGCTCCGGCAGGATGTCCGGCGTGTTGGGCCAGAAGTTGGGCCGCATGTAGTCCGCGGCCACGATCAGCTCCTGCACGTACTCCCGCAGCTCCCACGCCTGCACCCGCCACGTGAAGTACGTGTAGGACTGCGTGAAGCCGTGCTTGCCGAGGCCGTGCATCATCGCGGGCCGGGTGAACGCCTCCGCCAGGAACAGCACGTCCGGCTCGACGGATTTGACCTCGTTGATGATCCAGTGCCAGAACCCGACCGGTTTGGTGTGCGGGTTGTCGACCCGGAAGATCTTCACGCCGTTCTCGACCCAGTGCAGCACGACCCGCAGCACCTCGTCGCGGATGCCGCGGGGGTCGTTGTCGAAGTTCAGCGGGTAGATGTCCTGGTACTTCTTCGGCGGGTTCTCCGCGTAGGCGATCGAACCGTCGGCCCGGGTGGTGAACCACTCGGGGTGCTCGGTGACCCACGGGTGGTCCGGCGCGCACTGCAGCGCCAGGTCCATGGCGATCTCCACGCCGGCGTCGTGCGCGGCGGCGACGAACGCCCGGAAGTCCTCCAGGGTCCCCAGGTCCGGGTGGATCGCGTCATGGCCGCCCTCGGCCGCGCCGATCGCCCACGGCGAGCCGACGTCCTGCGGCCCGGCGACCAGGGAGTTGTTCGGACCCTTACGGTTCACCCGGCCGATCGGGTGGATCGGCGGCAGGTACACCACGTCGAAACCGAGGTCGGCAACCTGCTGCAGCCGCGGCGTCGCGGTCGCGAACGTGCCGTGCTTCACCGGCTTGCCGTGCTCGTCGACGACCGCCCCCTCGGAACGGGGGAAGAACTCGTACCACGCGGAGAACAGCGCCCGCTGCCGGTCGCACCAGATCGGCAGCTCCTGCGACCGGGTCACGTGCTGGCGCACCGGATACCGCCACAGCACGTCGGTCAGGCCGAGCGCGGGGGAGATCCGGGCGAACAGCGGGATCGACGCGTCCGCCAGGGCCAGCGCCGCACCGGTGACCCGGCCCCGTTCGGCGGCCGGGACGCCGGTCGCCGCCTGGTTGAGCAGCGCCGCGCCCTCGGCCAGGTCGTTCTTGAGCTCCTGCAGGCCCTGCCCGGCGCCGACCTTCTTCGTCACCGCGTCGTGCCAGGTCAGATACGGGTCGGAGAACGCCTCGACGGCGAACGTCCACGCGCCGACCGCGTCGGGCCGCACCGTGCCGTGCCAGCGGTCGGTGCCGGCGGCACCCGGGCCCATCCGGCTGAACGGGCCCTCTTTGCCTTCGGGGGAGATGAGGACCACGTTGCAGCCCATCATCGAGTGACCCTCGCGGTAGGCGACGGCGGTCACCGGGACCAGCTCACCGACGACGGCCTTCGCCGGGAACCGGCCACCCTCGACCTGCGGGGTGACCTGCTCGATCGGGAACCGGTCCTCGACCAGGATGTTCGCGGCGGCGCTCGCACCGGCACTCGGACCGGCGGCCGGCTGCCAGGTGCCGGCGGGCGTGTCGGCGACCTCCACCGGGTCCTCGCTGGCAAGCGCGGTCTCGGTGTCGGTTCTCGGGATGGCCGGCACCGCGGCAGGCGCGGTGTCGGTAGCTTCGGGCGTCGGGGTACCCATGATCCTCACCGTATCGAATCCGCGCGGGGTTGGCAGCGTTAGCGTCGTCTTCCTACGGTTCGATACGTTGACCCTTGCCGATGACCACGATCCCGCCGTCGGAGACCGTGTAGCGGGTCCTGTCCTTCTCCAGGTCGACGCCGATCTCGGCGCCCTCCGGCACGATCACGTTCTTGTCGAGGATGGCGTTGCGCACCACGGCGTGCCGCCCGATGTCGACGCCCTCCATCAGCACCGAACCCTCCACGTGCGCCCACGAGTGGACCTTGACGTTCGGGGACACCACCGAGTTCTCCACCAGGGCACCGGAGATCACCGCGCCGGGGGAGATCATCGAGCCGACCGCCCGGCCGACCCGCTCGCCCCAGCCGTGCACGAACTTCGCCGGCGGCCACGGGCTGTTGCCCGTGTAGATCGGCCACTCGAAGTTGTACAGGTTGAACACCGGCTGGACCGCGATGAGGTCCATGTTGGCCTCGTAGAACGAGTCGAGCGTCCCGACGTCGCGCCAGTAGCCCTTGTCGCGCTCGGAGCTGCCCGGCACGATGTTGTTGCTGAAGTCGTAGACCGCCGCCTCATGCTTGTCCACGAAGTACGGAATGATGTTCCCGCCCATGTCGTGCTTGCTGGCCGGGTCCTGCGCGTCGCGGGTGACCGCCTCGATCAGCGCCGCGGTGGTGAAGATGTAGTTGCCCATCGACGCGAAGATCTCATCCGGCGCGTCCGGCAGGCCCTTGGCGTCGCGGGGCTTCTCCCGGAACGCGGAGATCTGCCGCCCGTCGTCGGCGACCTCGATCACCCCGAACTGGTCCGCGCTGGACAGCGGCTGACGGATCCCCGCGACCGTCACCGCCGCCCCCGACTCGATGTGCTGGCGCATCATCTGCTCCGGGTCCATCCGGTAGATGTGGTCCGCGCCGAACACGATCACGTAGTCGGGCCGCTCGTCGTTGATGAGGTTCAGGCTCTGGTAGATCGCGTCCGCGGACCCGGCGAACCAGCGCGGCCCGAGCCGCTGCTGCGCCGGCACCGGCGTCACGTAGTTGCCCAGCAGCGTCGACATCCGCCACGTCTTGGTCACGTGCCGGTCCAGGGAGTGCGACTTGTACTGCGTCAGCACGACCATCTTCAGATAGCCGCCGTTGGCCAGGTTCGACAGCACGAAGTCGATCAGGCGGTAGATCCCGCCGAAGGGCACGGCCGGCTTCGCCCGGTCAGCGGTCAAGGGCATCAATCGCTTGCCCTCGCCGCCGGCGAGGACGATCGCGAGGACTTTTTTGGCGGCCATGGTCGAGACGCTAAACGTGTCCGGCGTGTTGCGCCAGACGAACTGGTAACTGGTTAGAAGCGCGAAGCGTGGGGGGTATGGGGTGGCGCAGCCCCCCATGGAACCGACGGGCGCCAGCCCGGCGGAGCCAGAAACGGATTAGTCTTCCGGTGTGCGCGTGGACCTGTTAACTCGAGAGTATCCCCCGGACGTCTACGGCGGAGCCGGCGTTCACCTGGAGTACCTGGCGCGGGAGTTGCGGCGGCTGCCCCTGGATGTGCGCGTGCACTGCTTCGGTGCCCCTCGCAGTGAGGCGGGGGTGATCGGCTATCAAGATCCGTCCGGTCTTTCGGGAGCGAACGCTGCCCTGCGGACCATGGGTGTCGACCTGGAGATGGCCGCCGGAGCCGCCGGCACCGACCTGGTGCACAGCCACACCTGGTACGCCAACCTCGCCGGGCACACCGCCAAACTGCTGCACGGCGTCCCGCACGTGATCACCAGCCACAGCCTCGAGCCGCTGCGCCCCTGGAAGGCCGACCAGCTCGGCGGCGGCTACGCGCTCTCCTCCTGGTGCGAGCGCACCGCGATCGAGGCCGCCGACGCCGTCGTCGCCGTGTCCGCCGGCATGAAGGCCGACGTACTCAAGGCGTACCCCCGCGTCGAGCCGGACCGCGTCCACGTCATCTACAACGGCATCGACACCGAGCAGTACACGCCGGACCCCGGCTTGGATGTCCTGACCCGGCTCGGCATCGACCCCGCCCGGCCCAGCGTCGTGTACGTCGGCCGGATCACCCGGCAGAAGGGCCTGCCGTACCTGCTGCGCGCCGCCCGGCGGCTCCCCGCCGACGTGCAGCTGGTCCTGCTCGCCGGCGCCCCCGACACCCCGGAGATCGCCGCGGAGGTGACCTCGCTCGCCGACGACCTGCGCGCCACCCGCCACGGCGTCATCTGGGTCCAGGAGATGCTGCCCAAACGCGAGGTCATCCAGGTCCTCACCCACGCCACCCTGTTCGTCTGCCCGTCCATCTACGAGCCGATGGGTATCGTCAACCTCGAGGCCATGGCCTGCCAGACCGCGGTCGTCGCGACCGCCACCGGCGGCATCCCCGAGGTCGTCGCCGACCGCGAGACCGGCCTGCTGGTGCCGATCGAGCAGGTCACCGACGGCTCCGGCACCCCCCTCGACGAGGCCAAGTTCGTCGCGGACTTCGCCGACGCCATGAACGAGATCCTCGAAGAACCCGCCCGCGCCGCCGAGTTCGGCCGGGCCGGACGGCAGCGCGCCCTGGACCACTTCTCCTGGTCGGCGATCGCCCAGCAGACCCTGGACGTCTACCGGTCCGTGTCGTAGCCCACGCAGTGGTGCTGGACCGCCCACCCGAGGCGGTCCAGCCAGCTGTCGGGATCGTGCACCGGCCAGCTGGACCAGTCGACGGTCATCGACCGGACCGCGGCCGGGTCCAGGGGCGGCAGGAGGCGGCGCAGGCGCGGCGGCAGCGTGACACCGTCGAGCTCGCCGAGCAGGACCGCGTCGTAGACGTCCTTGCCGCGGGCGGCGCCCTCACGGGTCTGGTCCTCCGCCAGCCACTGCAGCTTCCACAGCAGCGACAGCTCCCGGCTCGCCGTCCACACCGCGGTCGCGGTGCCGCCACCGCCACGGGGGACCGCGGTCAGCACCGGCGGCTCCGGCAGCGGCTCGTCGTAGGCGAAGTCCAGCTGCACGGTGCCGGACAGCGCACCGGCCTGCCACGGCACGAGCACCCGGGCGCCCGCCGAGCCGCCGTAGTCGCGCCGGAAACCGGCGTAGTCCCAGTCCCGGTCGGGCTGCGCGTTCGTGACGTCGAGCACCGCGCCGCCCGGCGTCCGCGGGTCCTTTTCGAGGAGGTCCAGGACCAGCGCGTGCGGCTGCGTCGCTGGGTCCTCGGGGTCGAGCTCCTCGTCGGACATCCAGCGCAGCCCCTCCGGCGGCAGCAGCGCCCGCACCCCGCCGGTGTCCTCGTCCAGGTACGTCCACGGCTGGGCCCGGCCGGCCCCCTGCGTCGTCTCCGGCCAGTACTGCACCGGGTCGACCCGGTCCAGGAACGGATACGGGTCGCGGCCGTCCAGACCCCGCACCGCCACGGGGCGCACGATCCAGTCGAGGTCACCCGGCGGGCGGGCCCGGCCACCGACCCAGGCCGGCATCGTCATGCTGCCCCGCAGCACCAAGGTGTCGCCGACCGGGTCGGCGGCGACGACGGCGAGGACGTGGTCGAGGACGTCCCGGTGCGCGCTCAGCGGATCCATCCGGCGTCCAGCCCGGGGTTGTCGTCCACCACCACGTACTCCTCCTCCACCTCGACCGCGTCCAGTCCGGCGCCGGCGAGCGCCGAGAGCAGCGCGTCGAGGCGCTCCCGGGCCTGCGGGCGACCCACGTCGCGGCAGCGCTGCGTCACGAACCGCTCGTGCCGGCCGTCGTCGCGGACCCGCCGGGCGTTGCGCGACAGGTGCGCGCCGTGGCCCTCCGCGACGCTCCTGACCAGGTCGAGCTGGCCGTCGGCGAGCACCAGCTTCACATGATGCTCGAAGTAGCACCCGCCGGTCGGCCCCGGCTCCACCGGCACGCAGGCATGCCACGGCGCGGCCTCGATCTTCACCCGCCGCACCGTGAACCCGTCCCGCTGGAGCAGGGCGACCAGCGCGCCGGCCGCCGCGCGCTGCTCCGGCAGGTCGCCGCGGCCGGTGCTGGTCAGCATCGGCTGGTCGGCGCAGGCACCCCGGTCGAGGCGGATCCGCGTGTACTTGAGACCGAGGCGGTCCGCCCACTCCGGCAGGCGGTCGTCGTACACCACGGTGAAATGCGTCTCGAAGTCACCCAAGGACGTGATCTCTGATGAGCTGGCCGATGGCGTCGGCCTGTTCGACGTTGGCGAGGTGGGCGGCGCCGGGCAGCACGACGAGGCGGCTGCCGGCGATCCCGGCGTGGATGCGCTCACCGTGCTCCGGCGGCGTCGCCGGGTCGTCGGCACCGGCGATCACCAGCGTCGGCGCCGTGATCCTCGGCAGGTCGTCGCGCAGGTCCATGCCGCCGATCGCCTCGCAGCAGCCGGCATACCCCTCCGCCGGGCACGCCGCGATCATCGCCCGGTACGGCGCGACCTTCGCCGGCAGCGCCGCCCGGAACCGGGGCGTGAACCAGCGGCCGAGCACCGCGTCGGCGATGCTGCCCATGCCCGCGGAACGGACCTGCTCGGCGCGGGCGGCCCAGCCGTCGGCCGGCGGCAGGTGCGCCGCGGTGCAGATCAGCACGAGCCGTCCGATCCGGTCGGGCGCGTTCGCGGCCAGCCACATGCCGACCATCCCGCCCAGCGACAACCCGCAGTAGGAGGCCCGCGCGATGCCGAGCCGGTCGAGCAGCGCCAGCACGTCACGGCCGAGCTCGTCGATCCGGTACGGCCCTGGTGGCGCGGGTGAGGCGCCGTGGCCGCGGTGGTCGAAGCGCACCACCCGCAGGTCAGCGAGCGCGGGCAGTTGGGGGCGCCACATGTCGAGGTTGCTGCCCAGCGAACCGCCGAGCAGCACGACCGGCGCGCCGGGAGGTCCACTGGTGCGCTGGAACAGCGTCGTTGCCGTCACCGCGTCGTTGTACCACGCCCGGCGCCGAACCGGATTGTGCCGGCGACCCGTCAGCGTGTGAACAATGCCGCTGCGAACACCGCGACGATCCACGTCCACAGCAGCGTGAACCCGGCGTACCCGGCCTGGTGCAGCCGCGACCCGCGCCACGTGGCCGGCGGGAACGCGACGAACTGGGCACCCCACCGCAGCCCCCAGAACACGCACTCGGCGGCGAGCACGGCCGCCGGGACCCGGCCGGGCGCGAGCAGGTCCGTGGCGAGCAGCAGCGGCGCCAGCCCGAGCAGGACGCACATGACCCCGATGAAGAAGGTGTGGGTGTACAGCACGTGCCTGGTCAGCGGCTGCAACGACGCGAACTGCGGCCGCCAGGCGAGGACCCTGGGCAGCGCCACATGGGCGACCCCGAGGCCGACGAGGACGGCACCGACGAGCCGCAGCTGCACGTCGATGCTCATCGCTGGAACACCAGGGCCCGCACCAGGGGTGTCATCGTCGCCTCCCCGGCGGGGGTGAGCCGGGCGCCACGGGCCAGGCGGAGCCACTCCCGGCGCGGATAGAAATGCCAGGCGCCGGGCCCGTACGCGGCGACGGTGACCGCGTCGCGGCAGTGCTCGACGAGCACCAGGTGCCCGCCGGGCCGCAGCACCCGGGCGACCTCGGCGAACAGGGCCTGCCGCTGCGCCGGGACCCGCAGCTCGTGCGCGGCGAACGCGAGGAACACCGCGTCCTGGCCCGCCCCGGCGACCGGCAACGCGGCCACGTCCGCGCGCACCGAGCCGTCCGGCGGCGGGTTCAGCCGCCGCGCCCGGCGGACCGAACCCTCCGTCATGACCACCGGGTCGTAGCAGTCCAGCAGCGTCGGCTCGGCGTCCGGCAGCAGGTCACGCAGCGCTGGGCTGATCTCGTCGAGTCCGGTGCTCACCACCGCGTACCGGCGCGGGGTGGGCAGCAGGTCAAGGGCCCAGCGCCAGTCGTGCAGGCGGCTGTGGTCGTATGCCCACCAGGTGGCGGCGAGGCTCACCGCGACCCCGGCGGCACCCGGCACCGCGAGCAACCGCCACGGCCACGGCAGCGCCGCCACGCCTGCGAGAGTCACGGCGGCGACGGCATACTTGGGCCAGTTGTAGCGGACCATCCGCGCGACGCCGTTCATCTGGGATCCACGGTGCTCATGGGATCCACGGTGCTCATGGGATCCACGGCGCTCATGTGGGATCCACGGTGCGGCGGACGCCGCGGTGCCAGCCGTAGTCGAGGTCGGCGACGTGAAACGCCTGCGCCAAGACCGGCCGCGTCCCCGCGAACGGCCCGCGCTCCAGAAACGTGCACCGGCTGACGCGGACCGCGACCGGCTCAGGCGTCCACGCGCTACGGTGTGCCTTGACCACGACGATCGAGCCCGTCGCCGCCTCATGATCGAAGGTGTACGGCAACGGCCCCGCGAACCTGCGCGCCCCGGCAGTGTCCCCGTCGACGCTGTCTCCCTCGACGCTGCGCTGAACGGTGCTCTGGACACCGCTCTTGACGCCGTTTTCGACGCAGCGTGAGCGGGTGATAACGTGTTTAGAGATCGATTTCTGGGGTGGGTGTATGGTGCCTGGGAGGCTGTTGGGCAGCACCGGACCCGCCCCGCAGGTCCTCGCGAACGGTGAACCAGCCGGCAGCGGCGCAGGCCGGGAACCCAGGTCCGCGGTCACGGTGAGGTCGGCGCCACCGTCGCGGCTGTCGACCGTCGCGGTCAACCGGTCCCCATCGACGGTGAGCCCGACCCGCGCCAGGTGGTAGCGGTATCTGGTGAGCAGGTTCCCCGCGGCGGCCAGCACGACCCGGTGCGTGTCGCTGCGCAGGATGTAGAGTCCGCGCATGGTCTTGCCCGCGGGCGTCGGGAACGTCGCGAAGATCCGGTAACCGGTCAGCACGACGTCCATGCCCAGGGCGGCCGGCAGCGGTGCGGGCCGCAGCCCCTGGGTCGACACGATCCCGACGGCGACGAACCCGTGCGTCGAGCCGTCACGCGAGGTGTACGTGTCGAGGGTTAGCCCAGGCGGCAGCAGCGGCTCGAGGATTGCCGGCGGCAGCGCGTACGTGACGACGAGAGAATGCCCGAACCGGGTGCGCATCGGCAGCGGATGCCGTCGCAGGGCCTGCAGCATGGTCACGCTCCAGCGGTGAGAGGGTGGGGCCGGACGACCACGGTGCCGGGGTGGCGCCGGACGGCAGCGGTGCCAGGGTGGGACTGGACGGCAGCGGTGCCGGGGTGGCGCCGGACGACCGTGGTGCCAGGGTTGAGCCGGACGACCGCGCCCCACAGCAGGGACCGGTCCGGCAGCGGGTCGCCGGGCAGCGGCGGCGCGTTCCCGAACGTGCGCAGCACCACCGGCCCGCCGGCCCTGACACCGTGGCGGAGCGCGTCGCGCAGGGCACCGGCGAACGCGGGCGGCGGGCCGTCGAGGACGTTGGAGAGGGTGGCGGCCTCGTACCAGCCGCGCGGCACCGACCACAGGTGCTTGACGACGTCGTCGTGCACCCATTCGATGCCGCTGGTGACCGGGGTTTCCGGGGGTGCGGCCGGGCACTCGCGGCCCAGCAACAGCCGCCAGGCCCAGGGGTTGGCGGCGTTGGGGTGGCGGCTTACGCCGTCGGCGAGGCGGCGGCGCAGGACCAGATCCATCCGCGGTGGCAGGGACCGCCACAGGTCCCTTCGCACGAGGCCGGCGGAGGCGAACGCGAGTCGCATCAGCGCGCCCAGCCTGGGGCGGTCCAGGTGCCGGCGCCAGTGTTCGCGCTGCGCGTCGACGTCGTCGAGCTGGAGGAACGTGGTCATCGCGGCGGCCCGCCAGGCGGGTTGCACCGCGCGCGCCGCCTGGCGGGCGACCGCCTGCAGCCGTTCGGCGGTGCCCTTCGTCGCGGGCGCGCCGGAGAGTCTGGCCTTGGCGTAGGCGAGCTGGGTGGCGCTGATGTCCACGGCGGTGACCAGGTGCCCGGCGCGGGCGAGTGCGGCGGCGGTGTCGCCGGCGGAGGCGATCGCCAGGACCCGCCCGCCTTGTGGGAACACGCTCAGCTCGGCGGCGGGGTCCTCGTACATGCGGCCGAACATGACCTGAGGCCTGCGGCCGACCGTGAGCCGGCCACCCTGCCACGGGTTAGCCATGAGCGTGCCGCGGTGTGGACGGCGTGGGCGGCGTTCCCGGCGTCCGCGGCGCGGACTGCGCCGACGGCGCGGACTGCGTGCGTGGTGTCGCCAGGAGCCAGACGAGGGCGAGCAGTGCGGCGTTGGCGGTCAGCATCCGGCCCGCGTCGGCGATCCGGTCGCCGGCGAAGAGCAGCCCGCCGGCGTTGAACGCGACGAGCAGCACCGTCTGCGTGACCGCGGCCGCTCTGGCCCGCCGGCCGGTGAGCACCCACGCCGCGACCGCGACCTCGGCCAGGCCGATCCCGGTCAGCGCGGCGGCGGCGAGGGCCGGCGGCAGCAGCGGCACGGCGGCGACGATCGCCTGCTGGTCGCCGTCGCCGCCGAGGACCTTGCACCACAGTCCTTCGTACAGCCAGACCGCGGCCACGGCAGCCCGAGCGAACCAGGTCGTCATCGTGCCGCCTTCGTGTCGACCCGGCGCAGCGTGGCCCGCAACGCCCGGCGGGCGACCGGGCCGAGCCCGTCGACGACCTCGACCAGGACGGCGAGACGTTCCAGGGTCGCCAGGGCGGCGGCCGCCCCGTCCGGGCTGACGCCGCCGTACAGCTGCAGCCCGATGAACGTGGACGCGACGATCCTTGCCAGGCCCGGCACGTCGATGAGGTCGGCGACCGGCGACGTCGCGGTGATCCGGCCGAGCACGGACTCGATCTCGGCGATCCACAGGTCCAGGCCGGCGCTGACGGCCGGTGCGAGCCGTTCGTCCGTCTGTGCGCCGGCGAGGAGCTGGGCGAGGATCTGCAGGTTGCCGGAGGCGCGCTCGCTCACCTGCAGCTGCCGGCCCACGTCGAGGAGCTCGCCGATGCTCGACACGGCCGCGAACCTGGCGCGGTAGAGCGCGACGCGGCTCTCGGTCGCCTGCCGGCAGGCGACCGAGAGCAGCTGGTCCACGGTGCCGAAGTGGTAGAAGACGAGCGCCTGGTTGACGCCCGCCGCCGTCGCGATCGCCCGCGCCGACGCGCCGGCGAGGCCTTCGCTGCTGAGGACCCTGATCGCGCCGTCGACCAGGCGTTCCTTCGTGTCGGCCACTGCTCACCCCCGTTCATTTGAGCAGTCGCTCAACGAGGGTTATTTAAGCACTCGCTCAAGCTCCCGGGAAGTGGTGAACGTGAGACCGTCCTCACCGCAACCGATCGTCACCGTGTCGCCGGCGCGCAGCGTGTCGAGGAGGATCCGCTCCGACAGCGGGTCCTCGACCTCCCGCTGTACGGTGCGCCGCAGCGGCCGGGCGCCGAGCACCCGGTCGTGGCCGCGCTCCGCCAGGTGCCGCCGGGCCTGCGGCGTCACCACCAGGCCGATGTCACGCACGGCGAGCCGCGCCGCCACGTCCAGGACGAGGCGGTCGACGATGCCGGCCACCTCGGCAGGGCCGAGCTGGTGGAAGACGATCGTGTCGTCGATCCGGTTCAGGAACTCGGGCCGGAAGTGTCGCTTCAGCTCGTCGTCGACCTTCTGGCGCATCCGTTCGTACACCGGGACCGCCGCCGACTGGAAGCCCGCGGGCAGCTGCAGGTCGCGGGTGCCCAGGTTGGTCGTGAGGATGAGCACGGTGTGCTTGAAGTCCACGACGCGGCCCTGACCGTCGGTCAGCCTGCCATCCTCGAGGATCTGCAGCAGCGTGTTGAACACGTCCGGGTGTGCCTTCTCCACCTCGTCGAAGAGCACCACCGAGAACGGCCGGCGCCGCACCCGCTCGGTCAGCTGGCCGCCGTCGTCGTAGCCGACGTAGCCGGGCGGCGCGCCGACCAGCCGCGACACGGTCGCCCGGTCGTGGAACTCCGACATGTCCAGCTGGATCAGCGCGTCGGAGGTGCCGAACAGGAACCCCGCCAGGGCCTTCGCCAAGGACGACTTGCCGACGCCGGACGGCCCGGCGAAGATGAACGACCCCGCGGGCCGGCGCGGGTCCTTCAGCCCGGCGCGGGTCCTGCGGATCGCCCGGGACACCGCCGCGACCGCCAGGTCCTGCCCGACCAGGTCCTCGTGCAGCGTCTCCTCCATCCGCAGCAGCCGGGCGCTCTCCTGCTCCGTCAGGCGGTGCACCGGGATGCCCGTCCAGGCGGACAGCACCACGGCGATCTCGTCCTCCCCGACCACGGCCAAGCCGGAAGCCGCACCGAACGCGCCGGAAGCGCCGGAAGCCGCGCCAGGCGCGCCCGAAACCGCGCCCGAAACCGCGCCCGAAACCGCGTTCGAAACGGCGCTCGGAACCGCGCCCGACGCGCTGAGCGCGCCCGCCTCGTCGATGAGGTCGATCGCCTTGTCCGGCAGGTGCCGGTCCGCGATGTACCGCTCGGCGAGCAGCGCCGCCGCCCGCAGCGCCGCGTCCGTGTACGTGACACCGTGATGCTCCGCGTACCGGTCCCGCAGCCCGTGCAGGATGAGCACGGTGTCCTCGACCGTCGGCTCCGGCACCGCGACCGGCATGAACCGCCGGTCCAGGGCGCCGTCCTTGGTGATGAACCGGCGGTACTCCTCGTCCGTCGTCGCCCCGATCGCACGCAGCTCGCCACGCGCCAGCAACGGCTTGAGCAGCGACGCCGCGTCGATGGCGCCCTCGGCCGCGCCGGCACCCACCAGGTTGTGGATCTCGTCGATGAACAGGATGATGTCGCCGCGCCCGCGGACCTCCTTGGTGACCTTCTTCAGCCGTTCCTCGAAGTCGCCCCGGTACCGCGAGCCCGCGACGAGCGCACCCAGGTCGAGCGTGTACACCTGCTTGCCCTTGAGCGAGGCGGGCACGTCACCGGCGACGATGCGCTGGGCGAGGCCCTCGACCACGGCAGTCTTGCCGACACCGGGCGCGCCGGTCAGCACCGGGCTGTTCTTGCGCCGCCGGGACAGCACCCGGATGACCCGATCGACCTCGGCGGACCGCCCGATCACCGGGTCGAGCAGCCCGTCGCGGGCGGCGGCGGTCAGGTTCACCCCGAACTGGTCGAGCACGGTCGAGGACTCGGGAGCGGCGGTGCGGGTGTCCGGTGCGGACGGGTGGCCGGACAGCAGCTGGATCACCTGCGCCCGCAGCCGGTTGAGGTCGGCACCCAGGCGGATCAGCACCTGCGCGGCGACGCCCTCGCCCTCGCGGACCAGCCCGAGCAGGATGTGCTCGGTGCCGATGTAGGTGTGCCCGAGCTGCAGCGCCTCGCGCAGCGCGAGCTCCAGGACCTTCTTGGCCCTGGGCGTGAACGGGACGTGCCCGCCCGCCGCCTGCCCGCCCTGGCCGATCAGCTCCTCGACCTGCCTCCGCACGTCGTCGAGGGACACGTCGAGGGCGCCGATGCTCTGCGCGGCCACCCCGTCGCCCTCCTTGAGGATGCCCAGCAGCAGATGCTCGGTGCCGATGTAGTTGTGGTTGAGGATCCGGGCTTCCTCCTGGGCCAGCACGACGGCGCGCTTGGCCCGGTCGGTGAACCGCTCGAACATGACGATCACGCCTCTCGGCGGGGCCCCACGCACCCAGCATCCGCACGGAATCGTCGGATGCGCTGAGTCGGAGCCTCTTGGCCGCCGGCGGAGGCGTGGGCTCCGTCGATCCGCGGCACGGGCAGGCGCGCTGCCGTCTCCACCATAGCCGACCGTTGACACCCGTGGCTGCCACCGTCAGGCTGACCGGAGAGCGCTCTCTGACGGGGGGAGAGATCGATGGTGCTTGCCCAGCTCCGGTGGCAGCGTGGCCGGTTCGTCGCGACGGTACTGGCCGTCGCGATCGCGGTAGCCGGATTCTCGCTGCTGCTGTCCGCCTCGCGCGGCGCTCAGTTGCGAGCGACCGGCACCGTGCAGGCCAACTTCCGCCCCCTGTACGACATCCTCGTGCGACCCGCGGGAACCGGGGCCGGACCGATCGGGTTCGACCAGGTCGGCACCGGCTACGGCGGGATCACCGTGCAACAGTGGCAGGACATCCTGCGGCTGCCCGGCGTGGACGTCGCGGCGCCCCTCGCACCCGTCGGATCGTTCCTGCGGACCGTGTCGCTGCCCATCGACCTCACCGGGCAGCTGCGGCCCGGCGTGGCGCAGCAGGTGCTGCGGGTCCGGCCGACCTGGATCACCGACCGGGGACTCAGCGGCGTCACCGACGGCCCGGTCTACCTGTACGCCACCAGCGACGTCCTGGAATACCAGCCGGGCGAGCCGTGGGAGCAGGGCCGCATGTATCAGGACGACGAGATCCCCGAACGCCCCCACGTGTGGCGGCTCGGTGCCGGCGGCTCCCGCACGGAGGTCTGCGAACCCCTCGACCACGTCATCGGCATGACCGATCCGCTCGACCCGAAGCACCGGCACGCGGCGACCTGCTGGTCCAGCGACCCCCGCTCCACGGTCGAGCAGCCACCGCAGGCCGAGGTGCGGGTGGCGTTCACGGTGCCGATGTTCATGGCCGCCGTCGACCCCGAGCAGGAGGCCCGCCTCGACGGGCTCGACGCGACCGCCCTCACCCGCCCGGCGGCCCCCGGTGAGCTGCCCGTCCTGGCCGCCACCAGCCCCGGCGTGGACCGGCAGGTCCGGCTCCGGGTGGACCGGCTCGCCGACACCTCCGCTGCTTCCGCCGCGGCAGGGGTACGCCTGGACAACCTCGTAGGCGTCTTCGACGCCGACCCGGGCAGTACCGCCGACGAACGCACCGTCGACGTCGCCGACGTCTACCGGCAGCTGCTCGCGGACCTGGCCGCCCCGCAGCCCGGCGGTCCCTGGGTCCAGCAGTACTGGACGCCCGGCCCGGCGGGCGCACCGCGGCCGTCCACCGGCGACTGGGGCAGCTCCTCCGACAACAACGTCTGGTACAACCCACTACCGCTGGAACTCACCGACCAGCAGGTCCGCACGGTGCCCCGGCAGGCCCCGCAGGTCAGCGGCATCACCCGCGGCGTCGCGTTGCGCGGCGTGGGCCCGTTCGACCCGGCCGCGCTCGACGCCGGGCCGCCGCTCGCCGCGCTGCCGGCGTCGCTCACCGGCGACCCCGGACTCGCCGGCGCCGACGCCGCGTCGCGGGCCGCGCTCGGCAACCGGGCCCTGCTGCCCAACGGCAACCTCGGCGGCCCCGCCGGGTCGCGGCCGGCGCTGCTCACCAGCCTGTCGGCGCTGGACCTGCTGCACCGGCCCCCCTACACCACGACGTCCTCAGCCGCGGCCGGCGCGCCGATCGGCACGGTGCGGGTCCGGGTGGCCGGCGACGTCGGCATGGACGCCCTGTCGCAGGAGCGGGTCCGGGCCGTCGCCGAGCGCATCCAGCAGAGCACCGGCCTGCGGGTCGACCTGACCGTCGGTTCCTCCGTCGCACCCGCCGACCTGGCCGTGCCGGCCGGCGCCCACGGCCGGCCCGCGCTGAAGGTCGAGCAGCCGTGGCTACGCACCGGGGTCGCGACCGTCGTCGTCTCCGCGATTGACCGCAAGAGCATCCTGCTCGCCGGCCTGGTGCTGGTCGCCTGCGTCCTCGCCGTCGCCAACGCCACCGGCGCGGCACTGCGCGCCCGGCACACCGAACTGGCCGTCCTGGCCTGCCTCGGCTGGCCCGGGCGCCGGCTGTTCGGCCTGGTCCTGGCCGAGGCCCTGATCCTCGGGTTGACGGCCGGGCTCGCCGGGACGGCCATCGCCCTGCTCGCCGCGCCGCCGCTGGGCATCGGGCTGCAGTGGCGTACCGCGGCGCTGGCCGTGCCGGCCGCGCTGCTGCTCAGCGTCCTCGCCGCGCTCCAGCCCGCGTGGCGGGCCAACCGCACCGACCCGGTCGCCGCGGTCCGGCCGGCGGTCAGCGCGGTGCGGCGGGCCCGCACCCCACGCCGGGTCGCCGGCCTCGCCTGGACCAACCTGCTGCGCACCCCGGGCCGCACCCTGGTCGGCGTGCTCAGCCTCGCCATCGGCGTGGCCGCCCTCACCTTCCTCGCCGTGCTGACCGTCGGCTTCCGCGGCACGGTCAGCGGCACCGTCCTCGGCGATGCGGTCACCGTCCAGGTCCGCGGCACCGACTACCTTGCCGCCGCGCTCACGGTCCTGCTCGGCGCGGCCGCGGTCGCCGACGTGCTGTACCGCGGCATCCGCGAACGCGCCGGCGAGTTCGCCCTGCTGGGTGCCAGCGGCTGGGACGACCACCTGCTCATCCGCCTGGCCGGCTACGAGGCGGTGGCGCTCGGCGCGACCGGCGCCCTGCTCGGCACGGCCGTCAGCCTCGGCCTGGCCGCGCTGCTCGGTGGCGCGCTGCCCGGCGCGGTCTGGCTCGCCGCCGCCGGCGCCGCTCTCGCCGGGCTCCTCGTCACGGTCGCGGCGGCCACCGTCCCGGTCCGCACCCTGCGCCGGCTGCCGACCGCCCGCCTGCTCGCCGAGCAGTGACCCTCACCCGCCCGGCGACGTCACCCGCCCGGCGTCACCCGCGGCGCGGTGGTGTCACACCTGCAGGGCGGCGGCGTCGGACTCCTGGCCGGGCAGCACGATCAGCTCCTCGGGGCGGACCGTGCGGCCGGTCGGGGCGGCGTCGAGGCGGACGTCGTACCGCAGCGGCGGCCCGCTGGCACCCCAGGCCGCGCCGACGATCGTGCCCTCGGCCGGCGACCCCGCGAGCCGGACCCTGGTCCCGGGCGCGTGCCCGTCGTCGGCGACGACCAGCAACGCGTCGAGGACCTGACCGGCGCCGTCCCAGGGGGCGCGCAGCACGTACGGCTCACCGTCCGCACCCTCCACGGGCATCGTGAACGTGCGGCAGACCAGCGTCAGCCGGTCGGCGTCGTGCCGGATCGCGGGACTGGCGTCGTCCTGCCCCGCCCGCAACGCTTCCTCGACCCGCCCCCACAGGTCCGCGACGCCGTCGTCGAGGACCAGCCGCGCGGCCCGGTCGACCTCGGCGCACTCGACGTCGACGGCGGTCTCCTCGCCGAGCTCGGCGGTCCAGGCCAGGTCGAGCGCCGCCGGCACGAGACCCGGCGCCTCCCGTACGACGACCAGATACAGCATGGCGAGGAGGTCCTCGAGCCCGTCGCCGGCATAGCAGGGACCCGCGTGGCTCTCACCCGCGGGGAACCGCTCCACCAGGTGCGTGGCCCGCCCACCCGCAAGCCGCGCGGCCCGGCGGGTGTCGTGGAGCTTCACCTCGGCGGGTCGCAGCTCCCGTGCCGCGACGGTCCACCTGCCGGGCACCCCGACCGGATAGACGGTCCGGCCGCGGCTCGCCAGGGTCTCACCGGGCCCGATGCCGGTGCCGGCCAGCTGCCGGGCGGCGACCGAGTAGGCGATGCCGGCCTGCGCGGCGTGCGCCCTGATCGCCCGGCGCCGCTTCCGGTCCCGCCGCGCCCGCCCACCCGCCCCGTCCCGCTCCGGCGCGTCGCGCCCGTCTTGCTGCGGCGCGTCGCGCCCGTCCTGCTCCTGGGCGCCGCGCCCGTCTTGCCGCGAGGCGTCACGTCCGTCTTGCTCCGGCGCGCCGCGCTCGTCCTGCTGCGGCGCGTCGCGTCCGTCCTGCTCCTGGGCGTCGCGCCCGTCTTGCTCAGGCGTGTCGCGCTCGTCCTGCTGCGACGCGTCGCGGCCAGCCTGCGAGGTGTTGCGGTGGGGCTCCTGGGTGTCCTCTGCGTCTGCCATCACGAGACCTCCGGCGTCGACCCACGCTCGCACCGATCGGACGGCGGAAATCCCCGCCGGGCAGCCTGCACCGCCGCGCTGAGTCTGAGCCTCTTGGCCTCGGGTCACCGCAGGCGTGGGCTGCTGTGTCGTGGCGCGGGCAGGCGCACTGCCCACCCTGACGATACCGCCGCACCGCCCGCCCGTCGCCCCCACCTTGTTCGCCGAGAGCGGACCGACTACCCGGTGGATCGCTGTTCGTCGGCGACCACTAGTCCACCGGGTAGTCGGCAGTTCGGTCCGCAGCGCATCGGCGGCGAGGGCCAGCCTGCACGGTGCAGGAGGACGGCGACCGCCGCGGCGCTCTCGCACGGCCCGGCGGTGCACGTCCGGGTCCCGGCGGGCGGCTCGTGCGGCCGCTCGACGTCGCGGAGGTAGCGCACCGCCTGTTGCTCTGCTCGCATCCCGTCGAGGGTGGGGCGGTGCCGGCCGGGGCGCCAGGTCTGCTGTGCGCCTGTGGATAACCGGCCGGCACGGGTCGTTCAGAGGGTGACCAGGGACCGGACCGCCAGGGCGGAGCCGACGAGCAGGACCAACGCCGCGGTGCCGGTGGGTGCGAGCCTGGTCAGCCGCCCGCTGATGCGCAGGCGGGCCGGCCAGCGGTCGCGGATCTTGATGAGCAGCAGCCCGGCGGCGGTGAGGGTGCCGGCCATCCCGAACCCGTAGGCGAGGACCAGGAGGACCCCGAACCAGGTCCTGCCGAGCGCGACGGCGCCGAGCAGCACGACGAGGGCCGACGGGCTCGGCACCAGCCCACCGGCGATGCCCATGCCGACCACCGCGAGCCGACTCGGCCGCCCGACCTCGTGCCCGTGGTCATGCCCATGATCCTGGTTCTGGTCGTGGTCATGCCCGTGTCCATGGTCGTGGTCGTGGTCCTTGTCGTGGGAGTGGTCGTGCCCGTGGTCGTCGTCGTGGTCATTGCCGTGCGAGTGGTCATGGTCATGGTCGTGGTCACGCATGTGGTCGTGGTCGTGGTCGTGGTCGTGGGAGTGGTCAGGGGAGGGGGAGTGGCCAGGGGAGTGGTCGTGGGAATGGGGGTGGGAATGGTCGGGAGTGGTCGGGGCGTGGGAGTGGGAATGGTCGGGGGTGGTCGGGGCGTGGGAGTGGGTGTGGCCCAGCGGGCCGTGGGTGTGGCCGTGCGGGCCGTGCGCGTGGCTGTGTGCGGCGCCGCGGTGCCGGGACAGCAGCATGCTCAGGCCGATCGCCGCCACGAGCACCCCGCTCGTCACCCCGAGCCAGCCGAGCACCGTCTCGCCGGCCAGGCCCGCGGCCGTGGTCAGCAGCAGCCCCAGCAGCAGCACGCCGCCGGTGTGGGTGAGGGTGACGGTGGCGCCGACGGTGAGGGCGTCGCGGGGGCGGCCCTGGCGGCCGGCGAGGTACGCGGCCATGACCGTCTTGCCGTGCCCCGGCAGCGCGGCGTGCGCGGCGCCGAGGGTCAGCGCCAGCAGGACCGCCAGCAGCCCGACCCACGGGGTCAGCTCGCGCTGGGCGACCCAGCCGCGCAGCGTCAGCTCCGCCTGGCCCGCCCAGCCCGGCAGCACCGACGCGGGCAGTGCCGTCGGCGGGCGCGGCGAGGGGGAGACGAACGCGCCGGTGCTGCCGCCCGGGGCGAGCCGCAGGGACGCGGTCCGCACCGACGGCGGGGAGCTCAGCAGGTCTTCGGGGTACGACCGCAGGCCGTCGCTGCGGGACACCGTCGGCAGCGGCGAGTCGACGATGTGCACGCCCGAGGCGGTGGCGGTGAGCTCCCGCCAGCCGATGCGGTCAGCGTCGAAATCGTTGACGACGTCCACAGTGGACTCGGCGGACAGGTCGGCCGGGGCGGACAGGTCACATTCGAGGCGGCTGGTACGCAGACCCGCCGCGCCCGGCGAGTAGGTGAACACGGCCCGGTCGACCGTCCAGCTGAGCGGGTGTCCGCCAGCGGTGACCCGGAAGGCGGGCGCCACCGCCGTACACGACGGCTCGGACTGCAACGTCGGCAGCTCGGCGAAGTCCGCGACGTAGGCGACCGTGACCCGGTCGGGGGAGAAGGTCAGGGCGCCCAGCTGGTTGACGGAGAAGTTGCCGAGCGGGTGGGCCTGCGCGGAGCCGGGCCACAGGAGCAGCCCGGCCGCGACGGCACAGAGCAGAAGCAGCACGCGACGCATCAGGACTCCAGGGCGGCGAGGGTGCGCGCCGCGATCGGCGCGTCGACGGGGGAGAACTTCGGGTTGAGGGCGAGAGCGAGGCGCAGCTGCAGGCGCGCGGTCTCCTTGTCGCCGCCGGCTGCGGCGACCATGCCGTAGTGGTAGGCGAGGGTCGCGTCGACCTGCCCGAGTGCGTTGGCGTGACGGGCGAACGGCAGCGCCGCGACCGGGTCGCCGGCCGACATCAGGGTCCAGGCGACCATGTCGGCGACCTCGCCGAACTGGCGGCAGTCCCATTCGGCGATCGCGAGCCGGGCCGCGGCGGTGGCGTCACCGGCAGCGAGCTCCAGGGCGGCCGCGCCGAGGTCGTCGGTGCCGCCGTTCGCGGTGAAGAGGCTGTGTGCGGCGCGGGCCAGGCTCAGCGACGGGCCCGGGTCCTTGCCGGCGACCTTGAGCAGGCGGGCCTGGTCGAGCAGCGCATCGACGGTGGGGGTCCGCGCCACGACCTTCGCGAGGTCGTCGAGGGCGGCGGTCAGGTCGCCGGCGGCGGTGTCGAGCTTCGCCTTCACCTGCCAGAGGCCGACCGTGCCGGCGTCGGCGGCGAGGCCGAGCGACACGTGCCGGGCGGCGGTGGTCAGGTCGCCCGCGGCCCATGCCAGGCCGGCGAGGTGCTGGTGGCAGAACGCGATGTCGGCGGGTTCCGTGGCGCTGTCCAGGGCCAGCTGCATGAGCGCGACCGCCTCGGTGCGCTTGCCGTGCTGTTCGAGGTCGTACGAGCCGCGCGTGTACGAGCCGAGCCCCGGCCGCAGGTCGAGCATCCGCTGCACGGCGGCGGTGGCCGCCTCGGGGTGTCCGAGCTGGGTCTCGGCGTCGGCGAGGACCCCGTATGCGGTGTCGGACCAGGCGTTGACGGTGAGCGCCTGCTCCGCGAGGGTCTTGGCGGCGGCGAAGTCGTGGCGGGCATTGGCGAGGGCGCCGAGGCCGGTGACGGCGGCCGCGTTGCCGTCGGGGTGGACCTCGAGGGACTTGCGCAGCGCGCCCTCGGCCTTCGGGTAGTACGCCGGGTCCGCGCCGACCCGGGCCTGCTCCAGGTAGGCCTCGCCGAGCGCGGCCCACGTGGTCCAGTCGCCGGGGACCTTCTTCAGCCGCTCCTGGTATCCGGCGATCGCCGCGACCAGCCGGGTGGTCCCCTGTGGACGGTCGGGCTCGACGGCAGCAGGGGCGGGCACCCCGCCCGAAGGGCGACCGGCAAGCGCGCCGAGGCCGAACAGCAGTGCGGCCGCCAGTACCACACCCAGAACGATGCGAACCCGCATGACTCCTCCTTCCAAGGGGGTGGGGCGCGTCCACTGTGGACGCGCCCCGCGGTTGGGACATCAGGGCTGGGTGATCCCGCGGCGGCGCCGCCACCAGCCGACGAAGAGCAGGACACCGAGCCCGGCGGCGATCGCCGACGTGCTGACCGCGATGGCCGTTATGCCGGTGCCGGACTCGAACGCCGACGGCGTCGTGTTCGGCTGGGCCGCCTCGGCGGACGCCGACGGGCCGGTGCCGTTCGCGGCGGCCGCACCGCCGGTGCCGCCGCCCTTGTTCACCGACTCGGTGTTCGGCAGCGCCAGGTAGGGGAAGGAGCCGCTGAACGCGTTGTCGTTCGCGTCGACCTTGTCGCCGGCGGCGAGGGCGTCGACGAGCTTGCCGGTCTGCGCCGCACCCTCGACGGCCTGCACCGCGATGTCGACGACGTCGTCGGTGAGCCGCCGGCCGTTCGGGAAGCCCTGCAGGTCGCCGGCGAGGACGCCGAGCCGGTTCGGAGCCGCTGCGACCGGCACGCCCAGGTTGAGCCGCAGCATCTCCGACGGCCGGAAGTCGGCCGCGACGACGTCGGCGTTGTTGAGCTGGGAGTTGAGGTCCGCCTTGATCGGCCCGTTCGCCTTGGTGGTGATGCCGGTCAGGAAGATCTCGACGAGGTCGTTGCGGGGTGCCGGGGGCGCCGGCACCTTGTAGATGCCCTCGATGAGCTTCGGCAGCTCCGGGTCGGTGACCCGGGCGACGACGGCGGGGATGCCGGCGTCCTTGTCGGGGCTGATCGAGTTGAACGCGTCCTTCAGCGAGGCCGGCACGACGACCTCGTTCACCAGGGGGTTCCCCAGCCGGGACACCTGGACCTTCTCGCCCGTGACGGGACCGGCCTGGCCGGCGACCCGGGTCTTCGCGCGTTCCGTCGTGGTCCAGATGCCGATGACCGGGTTGCGCTTCACGTCGCCCTTGAGGGCCACGTCGGAGAACGGCACCTGCAGCGCGATCGTGTTGACGTTGTAGCCCGCCAGGGTGTCCTGGCCGACCTCGCTCAGGTCACCGCCGTACAGCAGGTCGAAGACCCGCAGGTCGAGGAAGAACGGGTCGTCGGCCTGGCCGGCGTAGACGTTCCAGCCGCCCGGGAGCCGCTTGTTGGCGTCGTTGCGCAGCTTCGCGTAGTCGGGCATCGTGGCCTTGCCGACCCGCGACGGAGCGACCGGCGCGCCGGTGATCCTGGTCTTGAAGGGCTCACCGTGGAACGACGACTCCAGGGTGTAGGTCTGGCGGAAGAGCAGGTTCTCGTCGTCGAGTGAGGTGACCGGGCCGTTGGCGTACAGGAACGTGTCGCCGCCGCGGCGGTCGATGTTCTGGAACGTCCAGCGGAACACCGCGTCGGCCTTCGCGTCGCCGTCGCTGTCGACGTTGATGTTGTAGACGGCGTCGGTGGCGAAGGGGTAGAAGTTCGGGCCGCCGTTCGGCTCCTCGAACGGCTGCCAGTTGGCGATGAACGTGACGTAGCCGGCACGTTCGGGGCTGACGAACGCGTAGAGGTCGGTGTTGTCGACCGCCGGGTCGGCGGCGATGAGCGGCGCCTCCCGGTGGCTCGAGGCCGACGAGGTGCCGGGCCCGAGGCCGGCGAACGCCACACCGGCCGCCACGAGTGTGGCGGCGGTGGCACGCCACCGGCGACCTGCCCGGGTTGGAGTGGTCATGAGGGTGGTCCTCCCGCGTCTGGAGCGGTCCGGTGGTGGACCGCTGCACGAGAGGACTTCGCGTTCGCCCGGTCGATGGATGGGTCGGTGTCGGCTTGCTGTCAGCGACCCATCCGCGCCGTCACCGGCTCCGAATGACCCGCCGCGAAGCGCCGTCACCAGCGCCGAGCCGGCCGCCGTGAAGCGCCGTCACCAGCGCCGAGCCGGCCGCCGCGGAGCGCCGTCACCGGCCGCGGAGCGCCGTCACCGGGCTCCGGGTCAGCGGCCCCTGAGCACCCCGACGCCGCCGTAGCCGTGGGAGACCTGCTCGTCGCCGTCGTCGGGCCGCCAGTCACCGAGCCACACCAGACCGGGCTCGAGCAGCTCGTAGCCGTCGAACAGCGCCGCGATCGCCGCCTTCGTGCGGGGCGCGAGCGGGGCGCTGGACTGCCGGTACACCTGCTGGCCGGCGGCGGCGGGGGCAGCCGGGACGCCGTCGAGGGTCAGGTGGGACACGACGAGGTGACTGCCGGGCGCGGTCGCGTCCCGCAGCCGGGCGATGAGGTCACCGGGGTGCGCCTCGTCGGGCACGAAGTGCAGGATCGACACCATCAGGACCGCGACCGGCTCGGTGAAGTCGAGGTGCTCGGCGACGTGGGGGTCGGCGAGCAGCGCCTCCGGGTCCCGCAGGTCCGCGCACGCCACCGACACCCGGTCCAGACCGTCCACAAGGGACCGCGCCTGGGCGACCGCGACGGGGTCGTTGTCGACGTAGACGACCTTGCCGTCGGTCATCTCGTGCACGTTGCCCTGCGTCGGCAGGCCGGTGCCGATGTCCAGGAACTGCCGGACGCCCGCCTGCGCCAGGTGCCGCACGGCCCGCTGCAGGAACCGCCGGTTGGTCCGCGCCGCGGCCGGAGTGTCGGGGAAGATCGCCAGGATCTTCTCCGCGGCCTCCCGGTCGACGGCGAAGTTGTGATACCCGCCGAGGTAGTAGTCGTACATGCGGGCCACGTTGGGAACACTGGAGTCGACGTCGCCGAGACCGGTCATCCGCTCACCTTAATGGGGTACGTTGCGGCGCATGCTGGACGGACTCGACGACATCGGCTGGGCGTCGCTGGAGCACGCGTACGGGCCGGCCGCCGACGTGCCCGGCAACCTGCGTGGCCTGCTGGCCGGGTCGCAGGAGGAGCGCCGCCGCGCGCTGTCCGGGCTGTACGGCGGCATCTGCCATCAGGGGACCCGCTACGAGGCGAGCGCACCGGCGGTGCCGTTCCTGCTGGAGCTGCTCGAGGACCCGGCGACCCCGGACCGCGCCGCGATCCTCGGGCTCGTCGCGGCGATCGCGGTCGGGCAGCACGAGGCGTGGCTGCCCGGCGGGTTCCCGGCCGCCGAGCTGCGCACCGCCGCGGCCGGCGGCGCCGAGCTGCTGGCTGCCGCGCCGCCACCGGCGGAGGACGACGAGGACGAGGACTTCGAGGACGGCACCCGCCTCGACTACTGGGAGGGCCTCGACGACGCGCAGCAGCACGCCCTCGCCGCGTACGTCGACGTCGCCGCCTACGACGCGGTCGGCGCCGGCCAGCCGGTCCTGCGCGGCCTGCTGGCCGACGGCGACGCGGCCGTGCGCGCCGGCGCGGCGTTCACCCTCGGCTGGTTCGCCGAGGACCAGAAAGGGGTGGACGGCAACGCCAACGTCGCCGCGCTGACCGGTGCGGTCGGTGACCTGTCCCGCTCCGTCGCGGCGACCGCGCTCGTCGCCCTCGGCCTGCTCGGCACGACTATGCCGGCGGCGCTGCAGGACCCGAAGGCGGAGATCCGGTGGGGCACGGCGATCGCGCTGGCCCGCGTGCACGGCGCCGGCGCGGGCGCGGACGCCGCGGCGGAGCTGCTGGGCTGGGCCGGCGGCACGAGCACCGCCCGGCCCGGCATCCCGTTCCTCGGCGGCGACCTCGCCGGGTACGCGGCGCTGTCCCTGCCCGGCCTCGGCGACGCGTACGCCGCCGCGACCCTCGACGCGCTGCTCGCCCGGCTCGGCTCCGTCACGGGCGTGGAGACCCTGCCGGTCCTCGGCACCGCGCTGCGGGCCGCCTTCCCGGACGGTCCGCGGCCCGCCGGCGCCGCGCTGGACGCCACCCAGCGCCGGCTCGCGCGGGTGCTCGCCGGCGCGCCCGCCGCATGGCAGCTCGGCGGGCACAGGTTCGGCAACGTGACCGGGCTGCTGCGGGCATACGGCCTGCCCGGCGACCCTGAGGAGCTGCGCGCGCTGGCCGCCTGACCGCACCCGTGCGCGGGGGTCGACTGTTGTCGTCCGGCAATTTGTTGTACGGTGGGTGAGTCGTCACCACAGGCGACCTGCCCATGTTGCGTCAGCAGCGTGACGAGGCGGGTTGCCGGCCGGGCCCGTCCAGACAGCGGCGGTCCACCCGGTGGTCGACGGTTCTCGGTCTTACCGCCGGCGCTCAAGACACGGGCGCTGTGAGCGATCTTCTGACCGGTCTTGAGCCTTGTGCGTCCTGTTCAGGGATGCCCGCTCGTCGTCGCTCCAAACGACGTCCTACCCGGACGGACCGGTCATGCACCGAAAGGCTGACCCTGCCGTGAGCACTGACATGTACACCGAAGCCACCCTTATCGGCACCACCGACAGCGTCGAGGTCACCACCGCGCCGGCGCCCGCCGCCGCGACCCCCGCGCCGACCGCCGGGTCGCACCGCACCCGGGAGTCCGACGCGCAGGCCAAGGCCCTGCTGTCCCTGCTCGCCGACCTGCCCGCCGGCGCCGACCGCGACCGCGTCCGGGCCCGGCTCATCGAGCTGTACATCCCCCTGGCCGAATACCTCGCCCGGCGCTTCCGCAACCGCGGCGAGCAGTTCGACGACCTCGTCCAGGTCGCCAACCTCGGCCTCATCAAGTCCGTCGACGGGTTCGACCCGAACCGCGGTGCCGCGTTCACCAGCTACGCCATCCCGATGATCGTCGGCGAGCTCAAGCGGCACTTCCGCGACAAGGGCTGGGACGTCCGCGTGCCCCGCCGCCTGCAGGAACTCCGCCTGGAGATCTCGAAGATCTCCGGCGACCTCGCCCAGGACCTCGGCCGCTCCCCGACCGTCGCCGACCTCGCGACGAAGCTCGGGGCGAGCGAGGAAGACATCATCGAGGGCCTCGACTGCGGCCAGGCGTACCGCGCGCTGTCGCTGGACGCGCCCGTCGGCGAGGCCGGCGACGGCGGTGCCACCGGCCTCGGTGACCTGCTCGGCGGCGACGACCCCGACATGGCCAACGTCGAGAACCGTGAGGCACTGCGCCCGCTGCTGGCGAAGCTGCCGGAGCGTGAGCAGAAGATCATCGCGATGCGTTTCCACGGCAACCTGACCCAGTCGCAGATCGCAGCCGAGCTCGGCATCTCCCAGATGCACGTGTCCCGGCTCCTCGCGGGCGCGCTGAAGACCCTGCGCGCGTCCCTGACCAGGGACTGAGCTGATCAGGCACGGACAACTGCGCGGCCGGCCCGGGACTTTCCGGGCCGGCCGTCGCGTTCAGCCCTGGTAGCGCGGCGCGGGCAGCCCCCGGGTGCCCGGGTCGAGCAGCAGCAGGTGCCCGGAGCGCGGCGCCTCCGCACCCCGCCCCCGGCGGGCGCTGGTCACCGCGAGCTGGTCCAGGTCCGGCCCCACGAACGCGCACCGGGTCGGGCGGGGCACCGGCACCTCCACGACCCGGTCGACCCGGCCGTCGGGGGAGTAGCGCACGATCCGCCCGCCGTCCCACTTGCAGTTCCAGACGTAACCGTCCGCGTCGACGGTCACCCCGTCCGGGAACCACGCCTCGTCCTCGTCGGAGACGAACAGCCGCCCGCCGCCGACGGCACCCGTCACGGGGTCGAACTCGTAAGCGGTGATGCTGCTGCGGGCCGAGTCGACGTGGTACATCGTGCGCCCGTCGGGGCTCCACGCCGGGCCGTTGGACACGATGACGCCGCCGAACGCCTTCGTGACGGCCAGGTCCTCGTCGAAACGGTAGAACGCGCCGGTGGCGCCGGTCTCCGCGACGTCCATCGTGCCGAACCAGAACCGCCCGGCGGGGTCGACCGCGCCGTCGTTGCACCGGTTGCCGGGAAGGTCCGTCTCCAGCTCCGCCACGATCTCGACCAGGCCCGTGTCGACGTCGATGAACGCGACGGCGTGCCGCAGCGCCGCGACCAGGCCGCCGCCGGCCCGCAGCCCGACGCTGCCGGCCGTGTACGGCAGCTGCAGCGTCGCGACCTCGCGGGTGGCCCAGTCGAGCGTGAACAGCAGGTCCTGGTCGATGTCGACCCAGTGCAGCCGGCCCTTCACGTCATCCCACAGGGTGCTCTCGCCCAGCTCGCAGGCGAAGTCGTGCAGTGTCTCGACCGGGGTCTCAATCATCGGCGCGCTCCCTGCCGTAGGTGAAGAGGATGGCGAGGATCACCAGGCCGTAGATGACGTTGCGACCGTACTCCGGCACGCGCTCGGCCTGCAGGAGGGTCACGATCGCGACCAGGGTGATCGAGCCGGCGACGACCCCGACGTAGTGCCCGCGGCCGCCGAGGATGGACACGCCGCCGACGACGACCGCCGCGATCGACTCGAACAGGTACGGGTCGCCCAGGCCCAGCGACGGCTGCCCGCCGTAGGCGACGAGCGTGATCCCGGCCAGGGCCGCGAACACGCCGCTGAGCACGTACAACGCGACCGTGACCCGGCGCACGCCGACGCCGGCGAGGAACGCCGCCCGCGGGTTGTTGCCCACCGCGTACACCCGGCGGCCGAACGTGGTGAGGGTCAGCAGCACCGTCACGAACAGCGCCACCCCCGCCCACAGCAGCAGTTCCGCCGGTACGCCCCAGACCCGCCCGACGACCAGCCGGCGCAGTGGTTCGGGGGCGTACGACGCGCACGAGCCGCAGGTGAGGCCCTTGGACAGGCCGAGCGACAACCCTTGCAGGACACCGTTCATCCCGAGGGTCATGACGACCGCGGGCACGCCGAGCCAGGCGACGCCGAGCCCGTTGGCCAGGCCGACGGCGGCGCCGGTGCCCAGCGCCAGGACGACGGCGAGGGGCAGCCGGTCGGCCTGCCCGAGGCTGCTGGTGGTGAGCACGATCGCGGCGCCGTTGAGCACCCACGGCATCGACAGGTCGATGCCGCCGACGAGGACGACGAGCATCTGCCCGGCGCCGACGAACCCGATGAAGCTGGCCAGGACCAGCATCGTGCGCAGGCTCGTCCACGACCCGAACCCGGGGTGGATGACGGCGCCGGCGACGAGGATGGTGGCCGCGGCGGCGAACGCGTACAGCACCCGCCGGTGCGGCCCGGCGAGGACCCGCTTCGCCGTTTCCGGGAATGTCATGTCCGCCTCCAGCGCGCCAGGGTGCTCAGGCTGCCCAGCAGGACCGCGACGACCAGGAACAGGCCCTGGAACAGCGACTGGTACAGCGGGTCGATGCCGGCGAAGAACAGCACGTCGATGACGAGGGTCAGCGCGAACGCCCCGGCGACCGCGCCCAGGGCGGAGCCGCGACCGCCGGCGAACGCGATGCCGCCGACGACGACCGCGGCGATCGACGTGAGGATGAACGAGTCGCCGGCGTTCGGGTCGCCGGACGTCGTCGTGGACACGTAGAACACGGCGGCGAGGCCGCTGCAGACGCCGGACAGGGTGTAGACCCCGACCTTCACCCACACGGTCGGCACGCCGACGGCGCGGGCGGCGGTCTCGTCGCTGCCGACGGCGTAGACCCGCATGCCGAAGCGGGTGCGGCGCAGCGCCAGCCAGCCGGCGACCGCGACCCCGAGCCAGATCAGCGCCGTGGGCATGTCGGGGTCGGTGAGCACCGAACGCACCGCGGGCGAGATCTCCCCACCGGGTACCGGCAGCACCTTCAACGCAAGTCCACTGTAGACGGACAGGGTGGCGAGGGTGGTGAGGATCGGCGCGATGCGGCCCTTGGCGACAATGAGCCCGTTGACGGCGCCGCAGGCGGCCCCGGCGCCGACCGCGGCCAGCATCCAGCCCGCGGTGACGGCGGCGTTGCCGGTCGACCCGGCGGCGACGATCGCGACGCCGAGGCCGACCATGCCGCCGACGGACAGGTCGATGCCGCCGGTCAGCACGACCAGGCTCTGCCCGATCGCCACGAACACCAGGGGCAGCGACGTGTTGAGCAGCGACAGGTAGTCGAAGGACGTCGGCAGGTGCCCGAGGCTGGTGGTGTACACGACGAGGTAGGCGACGGCGGTCGCGGCGAGAACCGCGTAGCCGAGCGTGGCGGCCCGCAGCTCAGACATGCTGACGCTCCCGCATGGCGGCCGCCACGATCAGCTCGGCGTCGCCGACCGGTCCGGGCAGCTCCGCCGCGACCCGGCCCTCCCGCATCACCAGGACCCGGTGGCACAGGTGCGCGATCTCCTCGGTCTCGCTGGAGTACAGCAGGACCGCCCGGCCCTGCGCGGCGAGGTCGGCGACGAGGGCGTAGAAGTCGTGCTTCGTCGCGGCGTCCACGCCCCGGGTCACGTCGAACAGCAGCAGCACCTCCGCGCCGCTGAG
This sequence comes from Dactylosporangium sp. NPDC049525, assembly GCF_040676755.1. Classification (NCBI taxonomy): domain Bacteria; kingdom Bacillati; phylum Actinomycetota; class Actinomycetes; order Micromonosporales; family Micromonosporaceae; genus Dactylosporangium; species Dactylosporangium sp. NPDC049525. Next base: position 76,323 of record NZ_JBFAPO010000002.1, read on the forward strand.
CAGCCAGCGACCCATCAGCACCTTCTGCTGGTTGCCGCCGGACAGGGTGGCGACCGGGTGCCCGATGCTGGCGGTGCGCACCGCCAGCCGGTCCACGATGTCGCGCACCGCCCTGTGCTCGGCGGCCCGCCGGACGAACCCGGCGACGGAACGCCGCTCCAACGTCGCCAGCGCCAGGTTGTCGCGCACCGACATCGGCAGCAGCAGCCCTTCGGCCTTGCGGTCCTCCGGTACATAGGCGATGCCGATGCCGGCCCGGATCGCGTCCTTCGGCCGGCGGATCACCCGGGTCGTGCCGCCGACGGTGACCTTCGCCGGGGTGCGACTCGCGCCGAAGAGGGTCAGGAACAGCTCGCGCTGCCCCTGCCCGGCCAGGCCGCCGATGCCCAGGATCTCGCCGCGGTGCAGCCGGAGCCCGACCCCGCCGACCTGCCCTTCGAGGGCGACGTCGGTCCCCGGTGGGGTGAGCGGCGGATACGTGGCCTCCAGGGTGCGGCCGCTCATCAGGGTCACCGCCTCGGACTCGGTGAGCCGGTCGCGGGTGGTGACGTGGGTGCCGTTGCGGAACACGGTCACCCGGTCGGCGAGGGTCTCGATCTCGCGCCACCGGTGCGAGGTGAACACCACGCAGCAGCCCTCGGCCCGCAGCCGCCGCATGTGCGCGGCCAGCCACGCCACCTGCTGCTCCTGCAGCGCCGCCGTCGGCTCGTCCAGGATCAGCACCTCCGGGCGGGTCGCGAGGACCCGGACCAGCTCCACGACCTGCCGGTGCGCCACCGACAGGTCGCGGGTGACGGTGCGCGGGTCGAGGTCGTCGATGCCGTGCTCGTGCAGGACGTCCCTCGCCACCGGCACCAGCTGCCGCCGCGCGACCAGGCCGAGCCTTCCCCGGGGCGGGTCGTGCAGCAGCAGGTTCTCCGCGATCGTGAGGTCCGGCAGCAGCGACAGCTCCTGGAACGCGGTCGCCAGCCGGCCGGTGACGCGGACGCTGCCCCGGTCGGGCTTGATGAGGCCGCACAGCACCTTGATCATCGTGCTCTTGCCGGCGCCGTTCTCGCCGGCGAGGGCGTGGATCTCGCCGGGACGCGCCGCGAACGACGCGTCCCGCAGAGCCCGTACCCCGCCGAAGGAGCGGTCGACTCCTTCGGCGTGCACGGCGTGCGTGTCCATCATCCGAGTTTCACCGCGAGGGTCTTGCCCGGGCACGGCGTGCCGTCGGTGGCGGCCTCCTGGCAGAGCACGACGGTCGCGTTGGGCCCGGAGTCGGTGAAGTCGGCGAAGAAGCTGTCCGGCAGGTCCGGGAACACGGTCTCGCCGACCTTCACGGTCTCCGAGGTGACCATCGGGAACGGGATGGTGACGCTGGTCTTCGGGTGCTCACCCTTGATCACGGCCCGGGCCAGCTCCAGGGAGATCACCGACAGGAACGGTGGCTGGCCGATCGACATGCCGTTGACCTTCGGGGGTGTCACGCCGGCGAGGTACTTGCGGAAGCCGTTCTCCGCCTCGCCGCCGACGACCGGGACCGGCCGGTTGGCCTCCAGGAACGCCTTGATGACGCCGTCGGTGCCGCCGGACACCCACACCCCGTCGACCTTGGACAGGCTCGGCAGCTGCGCGGCGGTCTGCCGCTGCGCGGTCGCGGAGTCCCACATCCCGCTGTACGTGGCGACGACCTTGATGCCCGGGTTGGCGTCGAACACCTTCTTCGCGCCGGCGTTGCGGTCGTTGTCGGCGCCGGTGCCGGCCACGCCGGTGACCATGACGACGTTGCCCTGGCCCTTGAGCTGGTCGACGATGAACTGCGCGAGCTGCTCGCCGAACTTGATCTGGTCGGTGTTGACCGTCAGGCCGCACTTGTTGTCGACGGTGTTGTCGAACGACACGACCACGATGTTGCGGTCGCAGGCCTGCTGGACGACGCCGTTGAGGCCGCTGGTCGACGCGGCGTTGATGACGATGCCGTCGACGCCCTGGGCGATCAGGTTGGAGATCTGGCGGCTCTGCGTGGCGACGTCGTTGCCGGCGTTGAACACGCTGCAGTCGACCTGGTCCTTGTACGGCGGCATCGCGCACGCCGCCTTGAACACGTTCTCCATCTCGACCCGCCACCCGTTACCGATGAACGAGTTCGACAGGGCGATCTTGAGCTTTCCCTTGCCTTCCTGGGGGGTGCTCTTCCCGTCGCTGCAGGCGGCGGTGGCGGGCAGCAGGAGCGCCACCACCAGGAGGGCTTTCGCGTAGCGCGGTAGAATCATGGTTGCTCCACCTTCGACGATCGGCGGCGGACGGCAATCCGCGGCCGGTTGTTTGTGCTGCATTGGCGTGCGGCAGGGCGGCCAGAGCCGATTCGCTCTGGCCGTTTCCTCTTTTCGGGCGCGCTTGTATCAGCGCTGTGCGGCGCGTTACCTCTGGTGGTTCGGGCGTGCGCCGGCCGGACGACGGGTTGGGAAGGCCGGCCGGCGGGTCGGCGGCCGCCGCGAACGGCGGTGGGGTGTCAGCCGCTTGCGCGGCGGTTCGGTGTCAGCCGTCGTGTTCGGCGGCGGGTGTCAGCGGACGGGGAGCGGAAACCTGGTGGCGTCGCGGAGCACGGCGGCGGCCGCACCCACGACGACGACCACGTCGATACCGATCTCACCGGCGACCACATCGGGGACGGCCTCCCCGGCGTGGATCGCGCGGCGCATCATCGACTGGCGCAACGGCTCGATGAGGATGTCACCGGCCGGCGCGAGACTGCCCCCGAGCACGATCAGCTCGGGGTCGAGCAGGTTGTACATGTTGGCCATGGCGACCCCGATGTGCCGGCCCGCGTCGGCGAGGACGCGGCGGCACCCGGCATCACCCTCGTGCGCGAGGGCGATCACCTCGCCGATCGACGGCCGGCGGCCGTGGCTCTGCCACAGCTGATCGGTGATGGCGTCCGGGTTGGCCAGGGTGTTGAGGCACCCCCGGCCGCCGCACGCGCACACCAGGCCGTCCTCGTTGATGGTGGTGTGGCCGATCTCGCCGGCCGTGCCGTTCGCGCCGACGTAGAGGCGTCCGTCCATGACGAACCCGGCGCCGATGCCGGTGGCGGTGTAGATGTAGGCGTAGTCCCGCAGCCCCCGCGCGGCGCCCCAGGTCATCTCGGCCAGGGCGGCGAGGTTGGCGTCGTTGCCGGCGTGCACCGGCAGCCCGAGGACGTGCTCGGCGAGCAGCCGCGGGTCGAGGCCCACCCACGGCTTGAGGGTGCACGCGCGGCCGGTCAGCCCGGTCCGCCGCTGGATCGGCCCCGGCATGGCGATGCCGACCCCGATCACCTCGTCGCGGCGGAAGCCCGTCTGCTCCAGCAGCCCGTCGATCAGCCGGTCGACCAGCAGCAGGGTGTCCTCGGGTGAGGTCTGCTCGTCGACCCGGACCGCCTCGTGTCGCAGCAGCTCCTGCGCCACGTCACACACCGCGATCCGCACGATGCCGTTGCCGATCTCGACCCCGATGGCGGCGCCGAGCCCGCCTTTGAGCCCGATCAGCGTCGGCGGCCGTCCGGCCTTCGCCACCCCGCCGCGGGTGGGTGCGTGACCGTTGCCGGCCCGCGGCCCGTCGCCGCCGATCTCGACGACCGCACCGGCCTCGATCAGCTCCCCGACGACGCTGGCGACCGTCGAGCGCGACAGCCCGATCTCGGCGAGCGCGGCCCGGCTCATCGCACCGTGCTGCCGCAGCGCGTGGATCACACGGCTGCGGTTCGCGCTGCGTTGTGCGGATCCCGAGTCGAGCGGCGACATGCCTTGAGTATTCGCATTCCTCATGGTCCAGTCAATAGACACAACGGTAGAGCGCTTCCGCGACCATAGTTCTGCCTGATTCAGTCAAAACAAGCACGCTGGAGTGATGATGGAACCGCAACCCGCACTGACCGCCATGAATCACTGGATCATCGGCGCGGCCACCGGCGACTGGACCCGGCTCATCGGCATGCTCGACCCCGCGGTGACCTTCCACGTCCCGGTCGAGGGTTTCGCCGGGGTACGCCACGGCGCCGCCGACGCGGTCCGCTTCTTCGACTGGCTGGCGGCGAACGTGCGCGCCGATCTGGTGATCCACGCGACCCTGACGGGCGGGCCCGGGGTCGCCTTCGAGGTCCAGGTCACCGGCACCATGACCGGCGAACCGTTCACCCAGCGCCTGTGCCTGGTCTTCGAGACGCGCGACGGTCTCGTGACCGCCTTCCGCGAATACCTCGCCTGGCCCGGCGGCCTGCGCTGAAATGTCCGCGCTCACTCACACGGGTGCCCCGGGCCCCGGGTCCGCACCGGGGCGGCTTCCCGGCCGTTAGCCTCGGACGAGGGGGTGGGCGAAATGGGTAAATCGCCGGAATTGAAATGGGTCCTGCGGCCGGACCGGAACGGCGTGCACCACGCCGAGCTGGCCCCGCACGACGGCAAGGAGATCTACGCGTTCGGGGACACCGACGTCAACGGTCGCGTCGAGATCACGCTGATGGACGGCACGCGTGTCCGTGCGCGGCGGGGCGAGCTGATCCCCTGCTGAACCGGCGGTCCGCCACGCCGGCGCTGGGCTTCCACGGCCCCTCCCGCCGGCCGGCAGGTCCGCACCTTGCTCCGGCGTCCGGCCCTCACGGCCGGGCGCCGGAGCCGTTCAGGCGGGACTCGAGGAAGGCGCGTTCGACGGCGTTGTCGCACAGGGCGATCGCCGCCCGGTACGCCACCTCCGCCTCCGCGGTCCGGCCCAGGCGGCGCAGCAGGTCGGCGCGCGCCGCCGGCAGGTAGTGGTAGGCCGCCAGCCGGGGGTCCTCGGCGAGCTCGTCGAGCAGGGCGAGCGCCGCCGCGGGGCCGTCGGACATCGCGACCACGACGGCGCGGTTCAGCGCGACGACCGGCGACGGCCAGGCGCGCAGGAGCAGGTCGTACAGGCCGCGCAGCTGGCACCAGTCTGTGTCGGCGTAGGTGGGTGCCTCGGTGTGCACGGCGGCGATCGCGGACTGCAGGGCGAAGCGGCCGGGCCGGCCACCACGCAGGCAGCCGCGCACCAGGCGCAGGCCGTCTGCGATCTGGGCGGCGTCCCAGCGGGTGCGGTCCTGCTCCTCGAGCAGCAGCAGCCGGCCGTCGGCGGCGACCCGGGTGGCGCGGCGGGCGTCGTGCAGCAGCATGAGGGCGAGCAGACCCTGGGCCTCGCGTTCGTCGGGCATGAGGGCGCACAGGGTCCGGGCCAGGTCGATCGCGCGCTCGACCAGGTCGGGGCGCAGCAGGTCGGGGCCGGTCGGGGCGGCGTGGCCGGTGGTGAAGACCAGGTGCACGACGGTGAGCACCGCGTCGAGCCGGTCGGGCAGGTCCTCCAGCGGCGGCACCCGGTAGGGGATGGCCGCCGCCGCGATCTTCTTCTTCGCGCGGGTGACCCGGGCCGCCATCGTCGGCTCGCTGACCAGGAACGCGCTGGCGATCTCCGCGGTGCTCAGGCCGCAGACCAGCCGCAGCGTGATGGCCAGCTGCGCCTCCCGCGCGAGGGCCGGGTGGCAGCAGGTGAACACCAGCCGCAGCCGGTCGTCGGGGATCTCGTCGGGCGGCTCGGACTCGTCCACGTCGGGCACCACCAGCAGCGGCAGCTTCGAGCGCAGCGTCGCGGCCCGCTTGTGGGCGTTGAGCGCGCGGCGCTGGGCGGCGACCGTGAGCCACGCGCCGGGGTTGGCCGGCACGCCCTGGCGCAGCCAGGCGTCCATGGCGGCGACGTACGCGTCCTGGACGCACTCCTCGGCCAGGTCGAGGTCGCGCGCGACGCGCACCGTCGCGGCGAGCACTCTGGCCCACTCGCGACGGTGCGCGTCGGCGACCGCCTCCCGGACGGCGGCTGGCTCCAAGGCGACTACTCGAACACCATCACGGGACGGACCTCGACGCCACCGAACCGGGCCGGGCAGAGCTTGCTGATCGCCAGGGCCTCGTCGAGGTCCTTCGCCTCGATGACGTAGTAGCCGCCGAGGACCTCCTTCGTCTCCACGAACGGGCCGTCGGTGACGACGTCGCCGCGGATCGTGGTGGCGGTCTGGGTGGGCTGCAGGGCGTTGCCGCCGAGCAGCTTCTCGCCGACCTGCTCCGAGAAGCGGTTGTGCGCGTCCATCACCTCTTGGAACACGGACTGGTCCGCGCTCTCGTAGTCGGCCTCGTTCTCGTAGATCAGGATCAGGTACTGGGACATCGTGGGGCTCCTTCAAGGGAAAACGTCCTCTTACACTCCTACGTCAATCGGGACGTCTCCCGGATCGACAGGCCGGTCGAACTTTTTTCCCACGAATTTTCTGTCCGCGAGCCTCTTGTCCGCGAGCTTCTTGTACGCCAGTGCGCAGCCGGCCACGGCGACGGTGCCCAGGACGTACCAGCCGCTGAGCACCAGCAGCCCGAGCGACGCGGCGAAGGAGACCGCGGCGCACCACCACACCGGCGTCCGGCGCGGCAGGAGGCGCAGCGCGGCGGCGGTGCCCAGGACGTACACCAGGACGAACGCGCCGCTGGTCAGCAGCACGAGCGGGCGGGTGCCGGTGCCGGTCAGCGTGGCGAGCACCAGCGACACCCCACCCAGCGCCGCGACGACGGCGAGGCTGCGCCGGGGCACCTCACCGGCGCCACTGCCCCGCCCGAACCACGCGGGCAGCGCCGCGTCCCGGCCGAGCGCGGCGCCGAGCTTTGCCGCGCCCGCGTAGTAGGCGTTCATCGTGCCGAGCGTCAGCAGGACCGCGGCGCCGGCGGTGAGGACCTTGACCTGCCCGCCGACGCCCCGCGCGAGCAGCTCCGCCAGCGGCGCGTCGCCGGGCTCCGGCCCGAGCACGAGGATGCTGGCGGCGGCGATGCCGAAGTACAGCACCCCGACGACGACGAGGGCGATCGCCGTGGCGCGCGGCAGGTCCCGCGCCGGCCGGCGGAAGTCGGCGGCCAGCGACGTGACCGCCTCCCATCCCGCGAACCCCCACACCAGCAGCGCCGCCGCCGAACCGACCGCCCACCAGCCGTGCGGCGCGAACGGCCGCAGGTGGCCGGGGTCGGCGTGCGGCAGCGCGGTCACGGTCGCCGTCAGCAGCAGGGTGACCAGCAGCAGCGCCAGCCCGAGCTGCAGCCGGCCGGACACCCGCACGCCCCCGAGGTTGCCGGCCGTCACCGCGAGCATCAGGCCGGCGGCGGTCAGCAGCTCCGTGCGGGTGCCGCCGCCGAGCGCCGCCGCCACGTACGCCCCGGCGAACAGCGCCGCCGCGGGCGCGCCGACCGGCACGGCCAGGTAGAAGCACCAGCCGACGACCGCGGCGGCCCGTTCGCCGAACGCCTTGCGCGCGTAGGTGGCCACGCCGCCCGAGTCGGGGAACCTGGCGCCGAGCGCCGCGAACGTCGCCGCCAGGGGCACCGACAGCGCGATCAGCGCGGCCCAGGCGACGAGCGACGCGGGCCCGGCGGTCTGCGCGGCGAGGGCCGGCAGCGCGATGACCCCGGTGCCGAGCACCGCACCGATCGAGAGGGCCGCCCCTTGCGGCACGTTCAACATGCCGTTCATTCGACCCGGTTTCCCCGCCGCCAGCGAGTGGCAGGAATGCCATGTTGGATTAGATTCGAGCCATGAGCCCGCGTCACATCGTCGGCGTCGCCGCCACCGAGGACATGCCGGTCTTCGAGCTCGCCGTGCCGTGCGAGGTGTTCGGCATCGACCGCAGCGACCTCGCCCCGCCGTGGTACGAGCTGCGCTTCGCCGCCGTCACGCCCGGGGTGCTGGCCTCCCGCTCCGGCATGACGATCACCGCGCCCTACGCCCTGCCGTCCCTGCTGGACGCCGACACGCTGATCGTCCCGGCGTTCGCCCGCGCCACCCAGGTGTCGCCGCCCGCCGCCCTGGTCGAGGTGGTCCGCGAGGCGTACGAGCTGGGCCGCCGCATCGTGGCGATCTGCACCGGCGCCTACGTGCTCGCCGCCGCGGGCCTCCTCGACGGCCGCCGCGCCACCACCCACTGGATGAACGCCTTCGACTTCACCCAGCGCTTCCCCGCGGTGACCTTCGACCCCGACGTGCTCTACACCTGCGACGGCACGATCTTCACCTCGGCCGGCACGGGCGCCGCGATCGACCTGTGCCTGCACCTGGTCCGCCTCGACCACGGCGCCGCGGTCGCCAACGAGGTCGCCCGCCGCATGGTCGTCCCGCCGCACCGCGACGGCGGCCAGTCCCAGTTCGCCCACCCGCCGCAGCGCCCGCGCACCCCGGACGCGCTCGGCGTCGCCCTGGACTGGGCCAGGACCCGCCTCGACCAGCCGCTCACCGTCGCCGACCTGGCCCGGCAGGCCCGGCTGAGCCCCCGCACGTTCGCCCGCCGCTTCCGCGAGTCGCTCGGCACCAGCCCGCTGCAGTGGCTGCTGGGCCAGCGCGTACGGCTGGCGCAGGAACTCCTGGAGACCACCGACGACTCGATCGAACGCATCGCCCACCGGACCGGCCTGGGCACCCCCGCCAACCTGCGCGCCCACTTCGCCCGCCAGACCAGCGTCACCCCCACCACCTACCGCCAGGTCTTCCACCGCTGACCCAGGGCCGCCGGCACAACGCAGACAGACGGGCCGGCACCCCTCCCACAAGGGGGCCGGCCCGTCCGCCGAACGTCGCTGAGCCCGTGGCGTCACCCAGCGACAGGTTCCTCCGCGGGGGACGGGACAACGCCCTTGGTCGAGGAGGTGGCAGCGCCCTTGATGAGGGAGGCGAGCGCGCCGACGACCGACATGCCGATCGCCAACCAGAACACGATGACAAGCCCGTCGTGGAAGGGGCCGGACACCAGGTGCGGGAAGAACTCGCGGCCGGTGAGGGTGGCGGCGTTGGCGGGCGGGAGCTGGCCGAGCAGTTGCGGGCCGAGCAGGGCCGCGACCGGGTTGTAGCCGAGGAACGCCGCGAAGAGCGTGCCGACCGGCGGCAGGTTGGCGATCGTGTGCGCGGCCGGGGCGGGGACGCCCTGGGCGGTGAGGCCGCCGTCGAGGGTGGCCGGCAGGGAGGTGGACAGGCCGGCGACCATCAGGGAGAAGAAGACGCCGATCGACAGGACCATGCCGGCGTTCTGGAACGTGGCCCGCATGCCGGAGGCGGCGCCGCGCAGGTGGGCGGGGACGCTGGACATGACCAGGGACGTGTTCGGGGCGGCGAACAGGCCACCGCCGAGGCCGTTGAGGAAGACCAGCCCGGCGAACGCCCAGTAGCTGAAGTCGGTCGGCAGGATCAGCAGGCCGCCGAAGGACAGCGCCATGACGAGCAGGCCGCCGGCGGCGAAGAGGCGCGGGCCGTACTTGTCGGAGAGGTGCCCGGAGATGGGTCCCGCGGCGAGGAAGCCGACGGTGAGCGGCAGCAGGTAGATGCCGGCCCACAGCGGGGTCTCCTCGTAGCGGTAGCCGTGCAGGGGCAGCCAGATGCCCTGCAGCCAGATGATGAGCATGAACTGCAGGCCGCCACGGGCGATGGAGGCGAGCAGGCCGGCGATGTTGCCCGAGGCGAACGCGCGGATGCGGAACAGGCCGAGGGGGAACATCGGGTCGGTGACGCGGGACTCGATCCAGGCGAAGAGGCCGAGCACGGCGACGCCGCCGATGAGGCCGGCGAGGACCCACGGGTTGGTCCAGCCCTGGGTGTGCCCGCCGTAGGGCTGGATGCCGTAGGTGATGCCGGCGAGCAGCGCGGTGAGGCCGAAGGCGAAGGTCAGGTTGCCCCACCAGTCGATGCGGCCGGGTCGGCGCAGGCCGGTGTCGTGCAGTGACCGGTAGGCCCACAGGGTGCCGATGATGCCGATCGGGACGTTGACCCAGAAGATGGCCCGCCAGTTCCACTCGGCGAGCAGGCCGCCGAGGACCAGGCCGATGAACGAGCCGGCAATGCCGGCGACGATGTTGACGCCGAGGGCCATGCCGCGCTGGGCGGTGGGGAACGCGTCGGTGAGGATCGCGGCGGAGTTGGCCATGAGCATGGCGCCGCCGACGGCCTGCAGGACCCGCCAGCCGATGAGCCACAGCGCGCCGCCGCCACCGTCGAGCGGGTCGAGGGACAGCGCGATCGAGGTGATCGTGAACAGGGCGAAGCCCGCGTTGTAGATGCGGACGCGGCCGAACATGTCGCCGAGGCGGCCCAGGGTCACCACGAGCACGGCGCTGACGAGCATGTAGCCCATGAGCATCCACAGCAGGTAGCTGACGTTGCCCGGGCTGAGCGGGTCGAGGTGGATGCCGTTGAAGATGGCGGGCAGGGAGATGAGCACGATCGAGGAGTTGATCGTGGCGATCAGCATGCCGAGGGTGGTGTTGGACAGCGCCACCCACTTGTAGTGCGGGTGGTCGGTGCCACCCGACAGGGCACCCCGGAAACCGCCCTTCTGCAGGGTCTCCGTCACGGCGCCAGCCTCTCCAGAGCCGGCAGCGCGGCCGCGATCAGCGCCTCGTCCTGCGCGGACAGGTGCCGCAGCTGCGCGGTGAGGTGCTCGGCGCGCACGGCGCGGCGGCGCTGGAGGAGGTCGCGGCCCGCCTGGGTGACGCGGACCAGCACGACCCGGCCGTCGGTGGCGTCGGTGGTGCGCTCGGCCAGCCCGTCGCGCTCGAGGCGCTGCGCCAGCTGGGTCATCGCGGGCTGGGTGACACCTTCGGCGGCGGCGAGCTCGGTGAGCCGGCGCGGTCCCTCCCGCTCCAGCCTGCGCAGCGTCGAGGCGGCGGTGAGGCTGATGTCGTTGGGTGGGTTGCCGTGCCGCAGCAGGCTGAACAGCCGCTCTACTGCGGCCGTGAGTCGCGCAGCGTCCAGCGCGGTGATGGAGGCGGGCATACTCCAATTTGTATCATGCACTTATAAAAGCATGTTATGTATCAGGTCACAGCGGTGGCGCCGGCGCGCGGCCGACGCCACCCGGCAGGGCTCAGATGCAGCTCTGGTTCTCCACGATGGTCAGGCCGTCAACCAGGTTGCCGTAGCCCTCATCGGTCGAGGCGCTCTCCACCGCCGTCAGGGTCACCCGGGTCGAGGTCTGGTTCGAGCCGGTCTTGTACCAGCCGTACAGGCGCTTCCACGACACGTCGCTGGCCGAGTTCAGGTACGAGAACGTCGAGCCGACGCCGTTGACGTTGCCGTCGTCGTTCTTCGGCGTGCGGCCGAAGTGGATCTGGGTCGCGTCGACGTCCTTGCCGTCGGAGCTGTCGCGGGCCCGGATCCAGAACGACCAGTAGATCTTCGTGTTCGGTTTGGTCTTGATGTCCTGGTAGATCGAGCTGCCGGAGCTGTTGGCGTTGAGCTCGGCGAACTGCTTGCCGAAGCGGGCCGGCACGCCCATGCCGCCGTTCCAGAGCTCGATCTGGCCCTCCGAGTCGTCGGTCCGCCACGCCGGGACGTCGTCCTCGTCGAACAGCTTCCAGTCCGCGTTGCCGATCTTCGGCAGCTCGAAGCCGCCGTTCACGGTCATCTCCTTGCAGACCGGCTTCGGGCCGGGCTTGGGCTTGGCCATCCCGGTCATCCCGGCGCTGCCCGTGCCGCCGGGGCCGCCCGCGCCGTTCGTGCCGGCGGCGGACGCCGGCGTGCTGACGAGCGTGGCGAGCAGTGCCGCGGCCCCGACCACCGGCAGCATCCCGTGCATGGTCCTCGTGCGCTTCAACATGGTGATCCCCCTGTCCGCCACGGCACCGTTGCCGTGGCAACCTCCGCGCCGAGCCAAGCATGCTGACCTGCGCAAAGGCGGACAGTTCGAAGAAATTCCGTATTTCGGGCAAACTTCTCCAGCCGTTTTACGTCGTCGCCGGCCGGCTGCGCCGCCGCAGGTAGAGCCGCACGAGCGGCTCCGCACCGCGGGCCACCAGCGGCCCGGCCACCGCGAGCATCAGCACGTAGGCCGCGGCGAGCGGACCGAGCTTCGCGTTGGTGCCGGCGGCGACCGCGAGCCCCGCGATGACGATGTTGAACTCGCCGCGGGGCAGCAGCGCGGCGCCGGCGCGGACCCGGCCGGTGATCGCCACGCCCGCCCGCCGGGCCGCGAGCCACCCGGTCGCCATCTTCGACGCGATCCCGGCGACCGCGAGCAGCGCCGCGACGCCGAGCACCGGCGGCAGCGCGCGCGGGTCGGTCTGCAGGCCGAAGAAGACGAAGAACACCGCCGCGAACAGGTCCCGCAGCGGGGTCAGCAGCTCCCGGGCGGTGTGCGCGAGGGGGCCGGACAGCGCGATGCCGACCAGGAACGCCCCGACCGCGGCGGAGACCTGCAGCAGGTCGGCGACGCCCGCCACGAGCACGGTCAGGCCGAGCACCTTGAGCAGCAGCACCTCGTCGCTGTCGGAGGCGACGAACCGCTCCACGATGCGCCCGAAGCGCAGCGCGACGACCAGGATCACGCTGACCGTGGCCGCGGCGATGGCGAGGGTCACGGCGCCGCCGAGCAGGCCGACGCCGGCCAGCAGGGCGGTCAGGATCGGCAGGTACAGCGCCATCATCAGGTCCTCGAAGACCAGCAGCGACAGCACGACCGGGGTCTCCCGGTTGCCGAGCCAGCCGAGGTCGCCGAGGACCTTCGCGGTGATGCCGGACGACGTGACGTAGGTGATGCCGCCCATCGCGACGGCGGCGACCGGACCCCAGCCGAGGATGAGCGCCGCGGCGACCCCGGGCGCCGCGTTGAGCACCAGGTCGATCAGGCCGGCCGGGGCCGAGGAGCGCAGCGTGCCGACCAGCTCCGGCGCCGTGTACTCCAGACCCAGCGTGAACAACAGCAGGATGACGCCGATCTCCGCGCCCGCCGAGATGAACTCGGTGCTCGTGGTCAGGGGCAGCACCCCACCGGCGCCGAACGCGAGCCCGGCGAGGAGATACAGGGGGATGGGGGAGATGGAGAACCGCAGGGACAGGGCGCCGAGCAGGCCGAGCGCCAGGATGACCGCACCGAGCTCGATGAGGATCGTGTCGTGATGCATGCCGGCCCCTATCCGTCGGTGAGGAGCGTCGCGACGCCCTCGGTGCCGGCGGCGGTGCCCACGACGACGATGAGGTCGCCGGCGTGCAGGCCGAAGTCGGGTCGCGGGCTGGCGTGCACGTTGCCGCCGCGCAGCACGGCGACGATCGACGCGCCGGTGCGGGTGCGGGCCTGGGTGTCGCCGAGGGTGCGGCCGTCATACGGCGAGCCGGGCGCGATCACCAGCTGCTCGGTGACGAGCCCGGTGACCTGCCGCTGCAGCTCGGCGAGGTGCTCGACGATCCGCGCGGTGCCGAGATACTCGGCGAGCGCGTTTGACTCCTCCGCGGACAACGCCACGGAGACCACGCTGGTATCGGGGTCTTCCTTGTCGTAGATGACGAGATCGCGCCGCCCGCTGCGGTGGGAGACGATGCCGATGCGGCGGCCACGGGCGGTGGTCACCACGTGGCTCGTGCCGATGCCGGGAAGGTCGGTGCGCTCGACGTTCATACCCCATGATACCGGAGGTGGATCAATGCCACCGGTCAGCGACGCAGCGCCTCGCCGAGCTCTTCCGTGGTGCGGATCAGGTTGGCGGCGATCTCGACGGCGTGGTCGTCGGTCAGCCGGGCGAGCGGCACGCCGATGCTGATCGCGTCCGTGGTGCCGGGGACGGCCGCCGCGACGCAGCCGACGCCGGGCTGGAACTGGCCGCGCTCATACGCCCATCCACGCGCCCGGGTCTCGGCGAGCTCCTGGGACAGCGCCGCCCGGTCCACGACGGTCTCGCTGGTGTGCGCCTCGACGCCCAGGTCCAGCAGCTGCGCCACTCGCTCCCGCGGCAGCCAGGCGAGGATGGCCTTGCCGCTGGCGGTGGCGTAGGCGGGCATCCGCCGGCCGACCGCGGAGCCGACCATGTCCTGCGGCGCCTCGCGGCTGGCGATGCAGACGATGCCCGGCGGGTCGAGCCGCACCAGCCGCACCGCCTCGCTCAGCCGGTCCCGAAGCTGCGCCATCAGCGGCCCGGCGAGCCGGACCGTCCGGTCGGTGAGCAGGTAGGCACTGCCCGGCCGCAGCGCCCCGACGCCGATCGTGTAGCTGTCGTCCCCCGCGGCGTGCACCCAGCCGCGGTCCACGAGACTTCGCAGCCGGCCGCGGAGCACGCCCTCGGGCAGGCCGAGCTGACGTAACAGGGACTCGAAGGTCATCCGGTCCGGGGCAGCCGCGAGCCGCTCCAGCACATCGAGCGTCGGGCTCTCACCAGTGATGGGCATTGCGGTTTCGTTTCCCATCTCCGCGCGGTTCAAACATCCGCGGGTCAGTTTTTCTTCACGAGCGGGAACGGCAGCGTCTCGCGGATCGAACGCCCGGTCAACAGCATGACGAGACGGTCCACGCCGAGGCCGAGCCCCCCGCTCGGCGGCATCGCGAATTCGAACGCGTCGAGGAAGTCCTCATCCAGCGACATCGCCTCCGGATCCCCGGCGGCGGCCCGCAGCGACTGCGCCGTCAGCCGGGCGCGCAGCTCGACCGGGTCGACCAGCTCCGTGTACGCCGTGCCGAGCTCCATCCCGAACGCGACCAGGTCCCACCGCTCCGCGAGCCGCGGGTCGTCGCGGTGCTGGCGGGTCAGCGGCGACACGTCGACGGGGAAGTCGGTGTAGAACGTGGGGCGCACCGTGCTGCCCTCGACCAGGTGCTCGTACAGCTCCAGGACCAGCTGGCCGTGGGTCCAGCCGTCCTGCCACGCGACGCCGAGCCCATCGGACAGGTGCCGCAGCTCGTCCACCGAGGCGGACGGATCGACGGCGGCGCCGGCCGCGCGGGAGACCGCCTCGTACACCGGGACCACCGGCCACTCCTCGCGCAGGTCGACCTCGATCCGGTCGCTGTCGTCGCCGCGGGTCAGCACGAAACCGGGACCGGCCTGCGCGGCGGCCAGGATCAGGTCGCGGGCCAGGGCACGCATCGACGTGTAGTCGCCGTAGGCCTCGTACGCCTCCAGCATCGTGAACTCGGGGTTGTGGGTGGCGTCCACGCCCTCGTTGCGGAAGTTGCGCCCGATCTCGAAGACCCGCTCGACCCCGCCGACGGCGAGGCGTTTCAGGTACAGCTCCGGCGCGATGCGCAGGAACAGTCGCATGTCGTAGGCGTTGGAATGGGTGACGAACGGCCGGGCGTTGGCGCCGCCGTGCACCGGCTGCAGCACCGGCGTCTCCACCTCGACGTAGCCGCGGCCGTGCAGGGCGGCCCGCAGCGCGAAGCCGACCGCCGAGCGCAGCCGCACCATGTCGCGGGGCGCCTGGTTGACGATCAGGTCGACGTGCCGCTGCCGGACGAGGGCCTCCGGGTCCGCCAGCCCGCGGTGCTTGTCGGGCAGCGGCCGCAGGCACTTCGCGGTCAGCCGCCACGCGTCGACAAACACCGACAACTCGCCGCGCCTGCTCGTACCGACGACGCCGCTGACACCCACATGGTCGCCGAGGTCGACGGTGGCCCCGAACGTCGGGTCCGCCGTCAGCAGCACCTGCAGGTCGCCCGACCAGTCGCGCAGCGTGGCGAAGCACAGCGCGCCGTGGTCACGCAGCCGCACCACCCGGCCGGCGACGGTGACCAGCGCTTCGGTGCGGGTGTCCGGCGGCAGCCCGGGGTGCGCGGCGCGGACCTCGGCGAGGCTGTGCGTGCGCGGGAACCCCGGCGGATACGGGTCGATCCCGTCGCGGCGCAGCGCCTCGAGCTTGGCCAGCCGCACCCGGATCTGCTCCGGCCGCTTCCGGACCGGCGCCGGCTCGGCGAACGTGGGGATCAGCTCCCGCGGTGCGTCGGCCGCCGCCGGGGTGCCGCGCCGCAGCAGCGTGCGCAGGTTGGGCACGACCAGGAAGCCCTCGGCCGCCGCCGACGCGAGACCGACCTTCGCGAGGTCCCGCACGTCCTCGAAGCACAGGAACCGGGGCAGCCACTGCGGGTTGTACTTCACGTTGGAGCGGTACAGCGACTCGAGTTGGAACCAGCGCGACGCGAACAGCAGCAGCGCCCGCCACAGCCGCAGCACCGGCCCGGCGCCGATGCGGGCCCCCTCCTCGAACACGGCCCGGAACACCGCGAAGTTCAGCGACACCCGCTCCACGCCGAGCCGCGGCGACTCGCGCATCAGCGTGGCGACCATGTGCTCGACCAGGCCGTTGT
This sequence comes from Dactylosporangium sp. NPDC049525, assembly GCF_040676755.1. Taxonomy (NCBI): domain Bacteria; kingdom Bacillati; phylum Actinomycetota; class Actinomycetes; order Micromonosporales; family Micromonosporaceae; genus Dactylosporangium; species Dactylosporangium sp. NPDC049525. Next base: position 92,434 of record NZ_JBFAPO010000002.1, read on the forward strand.
CGCTGGCCCGGTCGCGGCGCATGAGATCCAGCGACAGCCCGTCGGGGCCCCACGGCGCGAACGACAGCACCGCGACCTCCCGCCCGTCGCGGTCGTGCGCCTCGACCAGCACGCACCGGCCGTCGTTGGGGTCGCCGAGCCGGCCGAGCGCCATCGAGAAGCCACGCTCCGTCTCCGTGTCCCGCCACCGCGCGGCGAGCTCGATGATCCGCGCCATCTCCTCCGCGCCGATGTCCGCGTGCCGGCGGATGCGCACCGTGTACCCGGCCCGCTCCACCCGGTGCACCGCCTGCCGCACCTGCCGCAGCCGGGGCGACTCGAGGTCGAAGTCGCGCACGTGCAGGATCGCCTCGTCGCCGAGCTCGATGACCCGCAGCCCGGCGCGGGCGAACGCGGTCGCGCCCTCCTCGCTGGCGCCCATCACCGCGGGCGTCCACGCGTAGTCGCGGGCCTCCCGCAGCCACGCCTCGATGGCCGGCGGCCACGCGTCCGGCTCGCCGAGCGGGTCGCCACTGGCGAGGGAGACGCCGAAGACCACCCGGTACGTGACGGCGCCGCGCCCGGTGGGGGAGAACACGACCTCCTTGTCCCGGCGGGTCGCGAAGTAGCCGAGCGAGTCGCGGCGGCCGTGCTCGGCGAGCAGCTGCCGGACCCGCCGCTCCTCGTCGGCGTCCAGCGACGCGGTCGCCCGCTGCGAGCGCAGCAGCGCGAACAGCGCCGCGAACAGGGCGACCGCCCCGAACGCGCCGAGGATCAGGTTGACCCAGCCGGCGGCCCGGCCCTGCCGGCCGACGTCGAAGCCGAACGCGCCGCCGAGGACGGTCTTGGCGCTGTACGCGAGCCGCCCGGCCCGGGTCTCCAGCGAGCCCGGGAACATCTCGACCAGTCCCCAGCCCAGCACGATGGACACCGCCAGCAGCACGACGAGCGTGAGCAGCGCCTTGGGCAGGCTGGCCCGCTGGACCCGGGCGGAGAAGCCGCCGCGGGCCAGCCACAGCAGGACGAGCAGCACGACGGTGACGACCGCGTTGGCCAGGCCGGCCGCCGCGCCGTGCCACGGCAGCCGCAGCTCGCGCGCCTCCTCGCCGCGTTCGGCGCCGCCGAGCAGCACGAACACGTCGAACAGGAACTGCAGGCCGAGGAAGGCGACCAGCAGCCAGTAGATGACGTGCTTGCGGTTGTGCACGGCGGCCGCGAGGGTGACCAGGATGGCGGCGTAGCCGAGGTTTGCCGGGGCCGGCAGGAGCAGCGCGTCGACGGTGACCCGGACCGGGTGGACCCGCGATCCGAGCGCCGCGGAGACGGCGGCGACGGCGCAGAGGACGGCCACGGCGAGCAGCCCGCCCGCCATCCAGTCGGGAAGCCTCTCACGCAGCGTCTTCACGGGCACATCATCCTTGCCCCGTTTCAGAACACCCGCGCCGGGTGATGATGGCGGGTATGGACGACATCACCGCGCTCATCCTCGACGACCACGCCGCGTTCCGCCGGGGGTTCGCCCGCCTGGACGACGCCCGCGGCGAGGAGCAGCTCACCGCCGTGTGGGAGGCCCTGGCCCTGCACCTGGAGATCCACGCCGAGGCCGAGGAGCGGATCCTGTACCCGCACCTGCTCAAGGAGGGCTCGTCGGAGACCGCCGAGGAGGAGACCGACGACGCGATCCGCGACCACAACAAGATCCGCGACGCGATCCAGGCCGCAGCGGAGCAGAAGGTCGGCTCCGACGGCTGGTGGAAGGCGGTCTGGGAGGCGCGCACCGAGAACAGCGAGCACCTCGCGGAGGAGGAGGACGAGGTGCTGCCCGACTTCCGCAAGCACGCCGACATGGACCTGCGGGTCTCGCTCGGCGCGCAGTGGCTCACGTTCTACGGCGAGCACCCCAGCGGCAAGGGCCTCAACTTCCACGACAAGGATCCGAAGCGGTACATCCAGGAGAACAGCTGACGCATACCGGTCCCGTTCCAGGGGATCTACCGGCGCATGACAACTGTGCTGATCACCGGTGGTCTCACCGGCATCGGACGGGCCACCGCGTCGGCGTTCGCCGGCCAGGGCGCGGACGTGGTGGTCGCCGGCCGCCATGACGCCGAACTGCCCGCAGGCGCTGTCTTCATGCACGCCGACGTGCGCCGTGAGGACGACGTCCGGCAGCTCGTCGACGACACTGTCACGCGCTTCGGCTCCCTCGACGTGGCCGTCAACAACGCCGGGACGGAGGGTGCGCCCGGCACCGTGCTGGACCAGTCCGCCGAGACCTACGCCGACACCTTCGACACCAACGTGCTGGGCACGCTGCTGAGCATGAAGCACGAGCTGCGGGTCATGCTCGGCCAGCGGCACGGCAGCATCGTCAACATGTCCTCGTACCTCGGCCACCAGGGCGCGGCCGGCACCGCGATCTACACGGCCAGCAAGCACGCCGTCGACGGCCTCACCCGCGCCGCGGCGCTGGAGGCGGCGGGCAGCGGGGTGCGGATCAACGCGGTCGCGCCCGGGCCGATCGACACGCCCATGCTGCAGCGCGAGTTCGCCGACCCGCAGACGGACCTGAACGTGGGCGTGCCGCTGGGCCGCATCGGCACGCCGGACGAGATCGCGAAGGCGGTGCTGTTCCTCGGCTCCGACGCGGCCAGCTTCATGACCGGCGAGGTCATGTACGTCGACGGCGGCGCCTCAGCTGGGTAGCTGCAGGCCGTGGCGGCGCAGGGCCTCCTCGACCGTCGCGCACACCGTCTCCACCACCAGCACCCGGGCCGTGGGCTTGTCGTCGCCGGGGATGACGTGCCACGGCCCGGCCGGGTGGTCGGTGCGCTCCAGCATGTCCTCCACCGCCCGCTTGTAGGCCGGCCGCTTCTCCCGGTTGCGCCAGTCCTCGTCGGTCAGCTTCCACGAGCGCAGCGGGTCGTCCTGCCGGCTGCGGAACCGGCGCAGCTGCTCCTTGCTGGAGATGTGCATCCAGAACTTCACGATGACCATGCCCTCGGCGGCCAGGGTCCGCTCGAACTCGGTGATCTCGTCGTAGGCCCGGCCCCACTGCTCCTCAGTGGCGAAGCCCTCGACCCGTTCGACCAGGACCCGGCCGTACCAGGACCGGTCCAGCACCGTCATGCCGCCCCAGCCGGGCAGCACCGGCCAGAACCGCCACAGGAAGTGGTGCCGCTTCTCGTCGAACGTCGGCGCGGCGAACTGCGACACGCGCACGTGCCGCGGGTCGAGATGGTCGACGAGCCGCTTGATCGAGCCGCCCTTGCCGGACGCGTCCCAGCCCTCGAACACCACGCACAGTGGCGGCCCCAGCTTCGCCGCCTCGCTCGGGTCGTCGCCGCCGATCTGCCCACCCAGCGTCAGCCGGAGCCGCAGCAGCCGCTCCTGGGCCGCCTCGAGGCGCTGCAGCGCCTCGTCCTTGGGCAACGTCGCATCCAGGTCGACCTTCGACAGCCGCTTCATGGCCATCAGCGTGCCACGCCACGGCAGCGTCCGCGTGATGAGCACAACTCACTTCTTGATGAGTTCACCGGGTGCATTGCCCTGCGGAGGTGCGACAGTACTTGGTATGAGCACGAAGCGGGCGCTGCGGGTCGCCGCACTGCTCGTCGTGCTGGGCGTGGCCGTGCTCACGCTCAAGGACAAGCTGCCGGACCCGGCCCAGATCGGCGCCACCATCGCCTCGGCGAACCCGTGGTGGCTGGTCCTCGCCGCCGCGGCCGAGATGACCTCCCTGCGGCACTTCGCCCTGCAGCAGCGCCGCCTCCTGGCCGGCTTCGGGGTCAAGATGTCGGTGCCCCGCGCGGTCGCGGTGACGTTCACCCGCTCCGCGATCTCCTTCAGCCTGCCGGCCGGCTCGGCGATGTCGGCCGGGTTCGCGTTCCGCCAGTTCCGCACCGCGGGCGCGAGCCGCCGCACCGCAGGCGCCGTGGCCGTGCTGTCCTCGGTGCTGTCCGGCGTCGCCCTGATCCTCATGTACGGCGCGGTCGTGCTGATCCCACGCGGCGGCGCGACCGGCAACGCCGACACCCTCGTGCTGGTGCTCGGGTTGCTGGTGACCGCCACCGTGGTCTTCGCGCTGGACTTCCTGCTCTCCCGCGGCGGCCGCGGTGTGTCGTCGCCGCAGCCGGAGCACCCGGAGGACGAGGAGAAGCCCGGGCCGCGGCCCGGCCTGACCGCCCGGGGCAGGGCGGCCGTCGGGCGGACCGTGACCGACCTGCGCCGCCTGCCGCCGCGCTCATGGGTGCTGTCGCTGGTGCACGCCACCGTCAACTGGGGCCTGGACTTCGCCTGCCTGGCCGCGACGGCGGCGGCGTTCGGCATCGACGTGAGCCTGGTGCGCCTAGCCACGGTGTACCTGACGGTCCAGCTGCTCCGGCAGGTGCCGATCAGCCCCGGCGGCATCGGCGTGGTCGAGGTCGCCCTGCTCGCCGGCCTGGTCTCCGCCGGCGCGGAGCAGGGCGCGGCGGCCGCCGCGATGCTGGTCTACCGGCTGCTGTCCTGCTGGATCATCATCCCGCTGGGCGCGCTGACCTACGCCACGCTGCGCCGCGGCGCGACCCCCGCACCGGAACCGGCGCCCCGCCAGCCAACCCCGGTGGCGTAAACCTCACACAGATCTTTCAAACTTCACAAGGTCCTGTTAGGTTCGGTCCGTGCACGTACCGGATCGACTTGACCTCACCCTGCGCCTGGTTCGCGGCAGCGGCCGGCTGACCCTGGCGGAGCTGTCCGGGCGCCTCGGCGTCTCGGAGATGACCGTCCGCCGCGACCTCGACCAGTTGCAGGAGCAGGGCCTGGTGCGCCGGGTCCGCGGCGGCGCGGTCGCCCTGGACGTGTCGAGTGACGAGGCCGGGTTCGCGGTCCGCGAGCAGTGGCAGGCCGCCACGAAGGCCCGCCTGGCGCGTACGACCGCCGAGCTGATCGCCCCCGGCAGCACCGTCCTGCTCGACGCCGGCACCACGACGGCCGCGGTCGCCGCCGCCCTGGCCACCCGCTTCGGTCTAAGCCCAGCCGCAGCCAGCTCCACCGCCTTTGCCGACTCCACTGCTTTCACCGCCGGTGCCGGTCGTGGCGTGGCCGGTGCCGCTGCCGGTGGTGACGCGGCCAGTGCCGGTCGTGGTGCTGCCGGTGGTGGTCGTGGCGAGGAGGACGGCCGGGGCGAGGGGGACGGCCGGGGCAGAGGGGACGGCCGGGGTGCGGGGCCGCTGACGGTCGCGGTGCTCAGCCTGCAGGCGGCGGTGCGGCTCGCCGACCAGCCCGGCATCCGGCTGCTCATCCTCGGCGGCGAGTCCCGCGCCGGCGAGCGCAGCCTCGTCGGCCCCCTCGCCCTGAGCGCCCTGGACCAGCTGCGCTTCGACACGTTCGTCATGTCGATCGGCGCCGTCCATCACGACCTCGGCTGGTCCGAGTTCGACCTCGACGACGCCGCCGTCAAGCGGGCCGCGCTGCGCCGGGCCGGCCGGACCATCGTCGTCGCCGACGCCACGAAGCTCGGCGTCCAGGCCTTCGCCCGGGTCGCCCCGCTCGACGCCGTCGACACGTTCGTCACCTCCGACGCCGCGCCCTCCGGCGAGGCCGCCGCAAGCACCCTCGAAGCGCTGCGCGCGGCCGGCGTCGACGTCATCACCACCGACAACCTTGAGGAGCACCCGTCATGATGATCCTGGTAGCCGGCCCGTACCGCTCAGGCACCGGCGACGACCCCGCCAAGCTGCGTGCCAACGTCGACGCGATGAACGACGCCGCCGTCCACCTCTTCCGCGCCGGCCACCTCCCGGTCACCGGCGAGGCCCTTGCCCTGCCGCTGATCGAACGGGCCGGCTCGGCCACCGTCGGCGACCCCGTCTTCGACGAGATCTTCCACCCGATCTCCGCCCGCCTGCTCACCCACTGCGACGCCGTGCTGCGCATCGGCGGCCCCTCGGCCGGCGCCGACGAGATGGTCGCCCAGGCCCGCTCGGAGGGCAAGCACATCTACACCACGCTGACCGAAGTCCCAGCGGCGTGACCCGAGCCGGCCCCGGCTACCGGAAGACCCGCCGGGCCAACGTGTCCGGGTCGAGGGTGAAGGCGAACGGCTCCCCGATCGTGAGCGTCTCGCCCGGCCCGACCTTCGCGTCCTCGACGTAGTGCGCGCCGTCCAGCCGGTGCAACCGCATCGTGACGGATCCCGGTGGCTCCTGCTCGACCAGCAGGTAGCAACCGATCCCTGCCTCAGCATAGAGCTGCATCTTGATCGTCCGGTCGGTCACGGCGTTGCCGGGTGAGACGATCTCGACGATCAGCGCGACCGCCGGAGCTTCGATCATGGCGTCGCTGTCGACGTGCGCCACCACGATGTCCGGAATCATGAGGCGACCCGTGCGCAACCGGACGTTGGCCGCCTCGAGCGTCAGCAGACCGGCGTCGTCGGCGGCCGTGTCGAGCGCCGTCGCCAGGAGCCAGGACAGCCTCTGGTGTCGGTTGGTCGGTGCCGGGCTCGCCAGCAGGCTCCCGTCGAACAGCTCGATGCGGTGCCCGGCCGGTTCGAGGGAAAGGTAGTCGTCCTCGGTCCAGATCCCCGCATGATCGAGCGCGCCAAAATCCATGCGTTCACGCACCTCCCGACGGCTGCTGTCACCAGCCTGCCATGCGGCGGGGCCATCGACGACGCGTACGTCTTGAAGGGTCACCCGCTCATTTTGTCACATGAGAGCTTATGATGACAACTCGCGGCCGACGGTGCGTTCGGGGCGGGCGGGGCGGGGGACGCCGGCGAAGGAGATGAGCTTGAACCAGGCCGGCACGCCGCGGCGCAGGTCCTCCGGGCCCTGGATGTCGACGGCGCCGCTGCGCAGGGCGTCGGACCACTCCAGGTCGCCGAGCCAGACCTCGACCATGCTGCGCAGGTCGGCGGTGACCCGCACCGCCACGTCGAAGCCGGGGTCGGCGTCGCACACGTCGGCGTCGGTCGGGGTCAGCACCAGCCACCAGTTGCGCTGCGCCGCGGGCACGGCAGGGAACTGGAACTGGATCACGGTCCGGCCGGCGGGGACCGCGTCGTGGTCGACCCGGTGGTGCATGTCCCAGAGCAGGATCTTCGGGTCCAGGTCCTGGTCGCCGAGATGGCCGATCCAGCGGATGCCCCACTCGCCGAGCGCGCTCACGATCGGGGCCAGCTCCCGCCCGGCGGGTGAGAGCCGGTAACGGACCTCGGCGCCGGACTTGTGCCGCTCGGCGACGCCGGCGGCGACGAGGTGCTGCAGCCGCTTCGACAGCAGCGTCGGGGACATCCGCGGCAGGCCGCGGCGCAGGTCGTTGAAGTGCCGGTCGCCGCCGACGAGCTCGCGGACCACGAGCAGGGTCCAGCGCTCGTCGAGCAGCTCCATGGTCTTGGCCACCGGGCAGAACTGGTAGTAGGACGCACCCATGCCCGCACCGTAGGCGTCTGTCGCCTCGCCGACTAGTACAGATCCTGTACTAGTCCCGTGGCGGGCGCCGTTCCTACGGTCGAGGTATGCAGACAGTTGAGATGACCGCCGACCAGGCGTTGAAGAGCAAGCACCGGGCGATGTGGGCGCTGGGGGACTACGCGGCCGTCGCCGCCGACGTGATCCCGTCGCTCGGGCCCGTCCTCGTCGAGGCGGTCGCCGCCGGACCCGGCACCCGGGTCCTGGACGTCGCCGCCGGCTCCGGCAACGCGGCGATCCCGGCCGCCCTCGCCGGCGCCGACGTCGTCGCGACCGACCTGACCCCGGAGCTGATCGAGATCGGAAAGGGCCTCAACGACGGCCTGACGTGGCAGGTCGCCGACGCCGAGGCATTGCCGTTCGGCGACGGCACGTTCGACACCGTCATGTCCTGCGTCGGGGTGATGTTCGCCCCGCACCACCAGGTGTGCGCGGACGAGCTGGTCCGGGTGTGCCGGCCCGGCGGGACGATCGGCCTGATCAACTGGACCCCGCAGGGGTTCATCGGGCAGATGTTCGCGACGATGAAGCCCTACGCGCCGCCACCGCCGCCCGGCGTGCAGCCCCCGCCGCTGTGGGGCAGCGAGGAGCACGTCCGGGCCCTGTTCGGCGACGCGGTCACCGGCGTCGTGGCGCAACGGAAGATGCTCCGGGTCGGGGTGTTCGCGACCGCGGAGGCGTTCCTGGACTTCTTCAAGCGCAACTACGGCCCGACCATCGCGGTGTACCGCGCCAACGCCGGCAACCCGGAGGCCGTCGCGGCACTCGACGCGGCCCTGCTGGACCTGGCCCGCTCCCACGATCTCGGCGGCGGGGCGATGGACTGGGAGTATCTGCTGTTCGTTGCCCGTACCCCGGCGGAGAACGGCTAGACGAAGCGCTGGCGCTGCCGGCCCAGCCCGTCGACGGACAGCTCGACCACGTCGCCGGCGCGCAGGTAGGGCTGGCCGGCAATGCCCATCGCCACCCCGGCCGGCGTGCCGGTGTTCACCACGTCGCCGGGGTGCAGCACCATGAACTGGCTGAGATACCAGATCAGGTGCGGCACGTCGAAGATCATGTCACCGGCGAGCTCGTTCTGGCGGGCCTCGCCGTTGACCCAGGACCGCAGGCGCAGGGCCGGCACCGCCTCCATGGGCACCGGCACCAGCCACGGGCCGAGCGGGTTGAAGGTCTCGCACGACTTGCCCTTGTCCCACTGGCCGCCGCGCTCCAGCTGGAACTCCCGCTCCGAGACGTCGTTGCTGATCGCGTAGCCGGCGATGCAGGCCGCGGCGTCGTCGGGGGAGTCCAGGTAGCGTGCCTGGCGGCCGATGATCACGGCCAGCTCCACCTCGTAGTCGGTCTTGACGCTGTTGCGCGGGATCCGCACGTCGTCGTCGGGGCCGACCACGGTGTCGGACGCCTTCATGAACACGACCGGCTCGGCGGGCGGCTCGGCGCCGGACTCGGCGGCGTGGGCGCGGTAGTTGAGGCCGATGCACACCACCTTGCCGGGCCGGGCGACCGGCGCGCCGACGCGGGCCGGCGGGTCGGTGAGCACCGGCAGGGTGCCCGCGTCGAAGGCGTCGCGGGCGCGGTCGATCCCGCCGCCGGCCAGGAACACGCCGTCGATGTCGGCGGTCAGGGCCGACAGGTCCCGGGGCACGCCTTCGGCGTCGAGCACCACGGGTCGTTCCGCTCCGAAAGGTCCCAGCCGGGCAAGCTTCATGAGCCGCTACGGTACGGACGAAGTGGCCAAGTGGTCAAGCCAATGCGGCGGCCGCGATCCGCTCCAGGTGTGCGGTCATCGCCGCCCGGGCGCCGTCGGGGTCGCGGCGCTCGACGGCGGCGACGATCGCCGCGTGGTCGTCGGTGGTGTGCCGCCGCACGCCCGGCCGGGCCGCAGTGATGGACCGGCTGGAGCGGCCCAGCGTCGACAGGGACTCGAGCATCGCGGCGAGCAGCGCGTTGCCGGACGCCTCGGCGATGAGCCGGTGCAGCAGCAGGTCGGCCTCGAGCTGGTCGGCGCCGCCGATCGCGGCGCGCATGGCGGCCGCCTGCGCGTCGGTGGCGCGCTGCGCGGCGAGGGCCGCGAGGGCCGGCTCGAGCAGCAGCCGCGCCTCGAACAGCTCCCCGAGCGTGCGCTCGTTGAGGGCCATCACGAACTGCATCGGCTCCAGCAGCGTCGCGGTGTCCAAGGCCGCGACGAACGTGCCGGCGCCGTGGCGGCTCTCCAGGATGTTGAGCCCGACGAGGGAGCGGATCGTCTCGCGCAGCGTCGGCCGGCTGATCCCGAGCAGCTCACTGAGCTCCCGCTCGGCCGGCAGCCGCTGACCGGGCGCGAGCCGGCCGTCGACGATCATCTGCTGGATGCTGCGGGCCGCGTCCGCGGCCGCGGAGGTGCGGTGCAGCTTCGCGAAGTCGGCCATGTCAGGGCGCGGACATGGTCGCGGTGACGAAGGTGCCCGGCTCGGCGCCGGCCCGCGCGACGACGGCGCCGTCCGGGGACCAGATCGCGGAATGCCCGGCGGTGCGGTCGTAGCCGTCGCCGGTCGGCCCGGCGAAGCTCGCGAACGCCACCCACACCCCGTGCGCCGCGGCGATCCGCGCGCCGCGGTCGTCCTGCTCGCCGGTCTCCTCGTCGAACATGAGCGTCCCGGCCACGTAGCCGTCGATGCCGAGCGCGGCCGTGCGGGCCTGATGCTCCGGCACGCTCGTGTCCTTGCACACCGCGAGCCCGAGCCGCCACCCGTCGACGGTCACGACGGCGGGTTCGGGCCCCGGCCGGAACCGGCGCTGCTCCGAGGCGCCGAGGTACAGCTTGCGATACGCGACGCCGACCCGCCCGTCGATCGCCAGGATCCCGATGCACGGCCCGTCCACCGGCGCGCCCGCCAGCGCGAGGGTCCCCGTCTCCTGGCACGCGGCCACGAGCGGCGCGAGGCCCGGATGGTCGATCGGCACCGGGTCGGCGTCCAGCTCATAGCCGGTCAGCGACAGCTCCGGGAACACCACGACCCGCGCCCCCGCGGCCCGGACGACGGCGGCGTGGGCGGCCGCGTTCGCGACCACGTCATAGGGCACGCACACCGGCTGCGCGACGGCAACGGTCAGGGGCATGCGCGGATCCTACGTGCAGGGCAGGTTGCCCTCGAGGCATTGCAGCGCACGCAGGGCGGCGCGTTGCTCGGCGGCGCTCATCCCGCCGACCGTGTCGGCCTCCAGCGTCGACCACAGCAGCTCGATCCGCTCGCGCAGCACCAGGCTGGCCGGGGTCGGCTCGACCAGGGTGGCCCGGCCGTCGGCGGGGTCGGCGACGCGGCGCACGTAGCCGGCCCGCTCGAGGCGCTGGACGCTGCGGGTCATGCTCGCCGAGTCGGTGTCGAACTGGGTGGCCAGCTCGCTCTGCCGCTGCGGGCCGCAGTCCCACAGCATCATCAGGATCAGCTCCTGCCCCGGGTGCAGGCCGACCTCGCGCAGCAGCTGCCGGGCGTGGGCCTTGTGCGCCTTCGCCAACCGCACGATGGCGTGGCTGATCGGCCCGCAGACCGCGGCCGCGGGCCGGATCCTTGGTTCGGCGGCCATTACCCGAGTTTAGCTGTTCGGACCAGTGTGGGTCCCGTCACCACGTACCAGCGGAATGAACGCCGACCATGGCAGATTTACCTGTGCGGAACAGTTAACCGAGAGGGAGCCTGTGATGAGCACAGCGTTCGAACCGGTCCGCATCGGCCGGCACACCGCGCGCAACCGGGTCGTGATGGCGCCGATGACGCGCAACCGCGCCTACGGGCCGGGTGGCAGCCCGACCGAGCTGATGGCGACCTACTACGCGCAGCGCGCCGGCGCCGGCCTGATCGTCACCGAGGGCACCCAGCCGTCGCCGATCGGGCAGGGCTACCTCAACACGCCCGGCCTGCACGCACCCGAGCAGATCGAGGGCTGGCGGGCGGTCACCGACGCGGTCCACGCCCAGGGCGGCCTCATCTTCGCCCAGCTCATGCACACCGGCCGGATCGGCCACCCCACCCTCAACCGGCTCGCCGCGACCCCGGTCGGCGCGTCCGCGGTCCGTGCCGACGGCACGGTCCTCACCGCGGACGGCCCCGCGGACCTCGTCACCCCGGAGCCCCTGGACGACAAGGGCATCCGGCAGACCGTCGAGGACTTCGCTGACGCCGCCCGCAACGCGATCGAGGCCGGGTTCGACGGCGTGGAGCTGCACGGCGCCAACGGCTACCTGCTGCACCAGTTCCTGGCCACCGGCACCAACCGCCGCGACGACGAGTGGGGCGGCGGCCCCGAGGGCCGGATCCGCTTCCCGGTCGCCGTGATCGAGGCGGTCGCGGCCGCGATCGGCGCCGACCGGGTCGGCCTGCGCATCTCGCCGTCCAACCCCTACAACGACATCGTCGAGGACGACCACCGCGAGACCTACGCGGCGCTGCTGGCCGCCATCGACCCCCTCGGCCTGGCCTACCTGCACGTCGCGGAAGGCCCGGACGTGGAGTTTACGCCGCAGCTGCGGCAGCGGTGGAGCGGCACGCTGATCCTCAACCCGTTCACGCCCGGCGCCTACACCGGCCCGGACGCGCTGCGGCACGTCGAGACCGGCGCGAGCGACCTGGTGTCCTTCGGTGCGCTCTTCCTCGCCAACCCGGACCTGCCGGACCGGCTGCGCGCCGGCGCCGGCTTCAACGCCCCCGACTACGGCAAGGCCTACGGCGGCGACCACACCGGCTACACGGACTACCCGACCCTGCCCTAAGACCTTGACGTTCATCGATATGACTGCTTGGCTGCGAGGGTGTCTTACCGGCGGTTCGTCACCCTCGCGGCCTGCGGCCTGGTCCTGCTGAGCGCCGCACCGGCGCACGCCTCCCCGCCCCTGCCGGAGCCCGGGGCGGACAATGCCTGGTCCGCGTGGCTCGGCACCGGCGGCGGCGACGACGTCAACGTCACCTGGTCCGGCGCCGTGCTGCGGCTCGCCGACCCGGCCACGGCGCCGGGCGGCCAGCGGGCGCCGGTCGCGCAGGGCATGCTGCTGACCGCGCCGCACGTCCTCGCCACCCCGGCCGACCGGGTCACCGCGCAGGTCGCGGGCGCACCGGCGGGGGTGGAGGTCGAGTACCGCGGCCAGGCCGGCGACCGGTGGACCGAGTGGCAGGCGGCGGGCGCGGCCCTGCCGGAGTCCGTCGGCGCGGTGCAGGTCCGCGTGCTGCTGACCGGCGCCGCCACCGTCACCGCGGTCCGCCTCACCGCGGACCGCACGTCCGGCGCTCCGCCCGCGCTGGCGGCGGTCGGCTCCGTCCACCGCATCTACGCGACCCGCGAGGGCCTGGTCGGCGGCACCACCGCCAACGGGCACGTCATCACCTCCCGGGACCATTTCGTGGCGCTGCCGTCCCGGCGCGGCCTGGCGCCGAAGAACACCGGCGACTACACGGTCCGGGTCTGCACGACCAGCGGCGCGAGGTGCGAGTTCGCGCCGGTCTGGGACGTCGGGCCGTGGAACACCACCGACGACTACTGGAACCCGCCCGCGACCCGCCAGTCGTGGAAGGACCTCCCGCAGGGGCGGCCCGAGGCGCAGGCGGCCTACCAGAACGGCTACAACGGCGGCAAGGACCAGTTCGGGCGGACCGTGGCCAACCCGGCCGGCATCGATCTCGCCGACGGCGTGTTCTGGGACGGGCTGCAGCTCACCACGAACTCCTGGGTCGACGTCGCCTACCTGTGGACCGCCGGCGGGCCGCGCGGCGTCGTCGGCAGCGGACCGCTGAACATCCGCGCCGGTGCCACCTCGACGGCCGCGAGCAAGGGCTACGCGGCCACCGCCGCCCAGGTCCCGATCGAGTGCTGGGTGACCGGCCAGTCGATCGCCGGGCCCTACGGCACGACCACCCGCTGGGACCGCGTCGGCGCGGGGCAGTACGTCAGCCACGCCTACATCGCCTCGACCTCCGGCGGTGCCGCGCCCGCCTGCTGAACCCCGGTCAGGAGTCCAGCAGCCGGGTCAGCAGGTCGCCGAGCTGGTCGCGCTCGGCCGGGGTGAGCGGGGCGAACGACGCCCCGATCACCCGGTCGACGAGGACGTCACCGGCCTCCTTGAGCTCCAGGCCGCGCGGTGTCAGGCGGTGCCGCACCGCGCGGCCCGGGCCCGGGGTCCGCTCGATCAGCCCCCGGTCGGCCATCCGGGTGGCAAGGGACCCGAACGACTGGTCGGTCTGGAACGTCAGCACGGCCAGGTCGTGCAGCGACGCGTCGGGGTGCCGGGCCAGGTGCCGCAACGTGTCCCACTGCACCAGGGAGACGCCGAGCTCGGCCAGTGCCGCGTTGAGCGCCCGGTGGTGACGGTGCTGCAGCCGCTTCACGAGCAGCGCGACGTCCTGGTCGGTCCGCATGCCGCCATGGTACCGACGACAAGTCAGCTTGTTTGTATAAGGTTCCTTGTATAAGCTTCCTGATATGAGCCTGACCTATGAGGACCAGGGCACCGGACGCACGGTGCTGCTGCTGCACGGCGGCGCGGGACCGCGCTCGGTGCTGCCGTTCGCGCAGCGGCTCGCGACCGGGGCCCGCGTGATCGTGCCGACCCACCCCGGTTTCGACGACACGCCCGGCGGGCCGGCCGGGGTCGGCGACCTCGCGGAGCAATACCTGGCGCTGCTCGACGAGCTCGGCCTCGGCGGCGTCGCGGTCATCGGCAACTCGATCGGCGGCTGGATCGCCGCGGAGATGGCGGTGCGCGACACCGGGCGGCGCCTCGACCGGCTCGTCCTCGTCGGCGCGGTCGGCATCGCCGTGCCGGACCACCCGGTCGCGGACTTCTTCGCGCTCGACTTCGCCGAGCTGGCGCAGCGCTCCTACGCGAACCCGGACGCGTTCCGCATCGACCCCGCCGCACTCACCGACGCCCAGCGCGCCACCATGGCCGGCAACCGGCGGGCGATCGCACACTATTCGGGCCCGCACGAGATGGCGGACCCCGGGCTGCGGGCGCGGCTGCGGGACGTCGCCGTGCCCACGCTCGCGCTGTGGGGCGAGAGCGACCGCATCGTCGACCCGGACTACGGCCGGGCCTACGCCGCCGCGATCCCCGGCGCCACGTTCGTGCTGCTGCCCGGCACCGGGCACCTCCCGCTGATCGAGACCCCGGACCAGGTCCTGGAGGTCCTCGATCAGCACCTATAGCGCCCGGCCGGGCCGCCACAGGCGGGTCTGCCCGTCCGCGCCGACGCAGACCAGCCGCAGCCCGGTGCGGCCGGGCCCGCCGGCCAGGCAGCGGGTCTGCGGGCCGGGCAGCGTGCCCAGCACGTCGAGGCGGCCCAGGGTCAGGTCGACGACGCCGACGGCGCCGCCCCGCTGCATGACGGGCGCGGCGGAGCCCTCGGCCGGCGGGAGCAGCCGCCAGCCGGGCAGCGAGCGTTGCTCGCCGTCGCGCCACCGCACGAGCCGCGCGTCGGCCCCGAGCACGTAGGACGGCCCGGGGACCGGCTCCCGCAGGACCCCCACCGTCCACCGGGTCCGGCCGGTGGCCGGGTCGAGCGCCCTGGTCACGCCGCCGCCGGTGACGCACAGCCACGGGCCGCACGCCGCCGCGGCGCCGTCGAGGGGGACGCTCCACGCCGGGCCCGACCCGTCGTGCGGCCGGCCCGTGAGGCGGCCCGGCCGGCTGGGATCGGGCTGGTCGGCGGCGATCACGCCGGCGCCGGCGGCCAGCACGATCGACGTCTCCGTCACCGTCACGGCGCTGAGGTGCCGGCCGTCCATGGCGTACGTGTCGACGCCGCCCGTGTCGCCGACCGCCGCGAACCAGCCGTCCCCGACGACGACCGGCCGGCCGTCCGGGAACCGCATCGCCCAGCGCGGGGCGCCGTCCGCCGGGTCGACGGACGTCAGCCTGGTCACGTGCCGGCGGTCGCCGCAGCCGCCCCCCTCGGCCAGGAGCAGGTCACCGCCGGGCAGCACGGCACCGGTTGCCGTCCACAGTGGACGGCCGGTGGCCGGGTCGAGCCGGTCGACGGACGGGGCGTGCTGCGGGTCGCACGGCTGGTGCGTGACCAGCACCGCGCCGGCACCGGCGATCATGAGGTCCGGGTCCGGGCCCGCCAGGGGCCGGCGCCAGCGTTCGGCGCCGTCCGACCAGGCGTACGCGGTCACGTTCCAGGCCAGGGTGCCGTTGCCGCGCA
Source organism: Dactylosporangium sp. NPDC049525 (assembly GCF_040676755.1). Taxonomy (NCBI): domain Bacteria; kingdom Bacillati; phylum Actinomycetota; class Actinomycetes; order Micromonosporales; family Micromonosporaceae; genus Dactylosporangium; species Dactylosporangium sp. NPDC049525. The sequence continues at coordinate 108,044 of NZ_JBFAPO010000002.1, forward strand.
GCACGTAGAACGCGTCGCCGGCGCCGGCCAGCCGCATCGTGCCCGGCGGCAGCCAGGCGACCGGCTCCATCGGCGCGGGCGCCCGCAGCTGGAGGGTGGCGGGACCGACGGCGGCCAGGACGAGCGGCACCGCCCACCACGGCGGGCGCCGGCGACGGGCGGTCGGCGGCGGCGCGGTCGCGTCCAGGTCGATCACGGATCCACGGTAGGCGCAGATCCGGCCGACGGAATCAGTTAATTGATGGCACTGAATGTATTCCTATCCCTCGTCTACACCCTCGCCCTTCGATGCGAGCGCTGCCGATGGATACGGCGGCGATAGTGTGCGTTGTCAATATCATCACGGGCGGTCTGCCCGTTTCCGGTCACGGTCACCCCGCCCGGACGGCAGGCCGACTTGAGGAGGCTTCATGGTGCGAAAACGCCTGGTCACGACCGCGGTCGTCGTCCTCGCCGCGCCGGTGCTCGTCGCGCTGCCGGGTTCCCCGGCGTCGGCGGCCCCGGTCAAGGCGCCTGCGGCGTCCAGTGCGAGCAAGACGTCCGACACGCGGCACATGACCCGCACGCAATTCACGTTGGACGGCAAGCTGGTCGACACGTCGAAGATGGCCAAGCCGGCGCAGAAGCGTGCGCTTGCGGCGGGGGAGACCCCGACCGTCGGCACGGTCCGTCAGTGGCTGGGTTCGGACGACTACCAGGGCCGGCTGTACCGCAAGGACTACGTCCTGCGCGGTGTCGGCGAGCACATCGAGGTCTGGGTCGCGGTCGACACCTCGTTCCCGGCGGGCGACTGCCGTAACGCGGTGCCGAACACGACCACGGTCACCGACGCGCAGGTGACGAACTTCATCCACGAGTTCGACACCAACATGTACCCGAAGGAGACCGCCGCCTTCAGTACCCCGCCGAACCGGGACGGCAGCAACGCGCTGCTCGGCCCGGACGCCAACGGCAACGGCGGCGTCTACACCGGCGGCGGCGAGAAGACGGTGACGCTGGTCGACAACGTCCGGGACGACAATTACTACACGTTCCCGGCCGCGACGACCTACATCGCCGGCTTCTTCTCCACCCAGTTCAACGAGCTGTTCGACCGCAACGTCATGACGATCGACGCGTTCGACTGGGAGCACCGCACCGGTGCCAACCCCGTTGACGCGCCGTCCAGTGACGTGTGCACCAGCCGCCCGGCCCGGCCGACCCTCTACGAGGGCACGTTCGCGCACGAGTGGCAGCACCTGCTGCTGTCCTACGTCGACCCGAACGAGTCGACGTGGCTCAACGAGGGTCTGTCGGACTTCGCGCAGACGCTCACCGGCTACGTCGACGGCACCAAGACGGTCTTCGACAAGGGCGGCGACAGCCACCTGTACTGCTTCCAGGGTTACGGCCCGGTGCAGACACCCTTCAACCCCAACCCGCGTGACTGCGGTGGGTCCCAGAACTCGCTCAACCTCTGGGGTGAGGGCGGCAGCGGCGCGGGTGTGCTCGCCGACTACGGCAACGCATACCAGTTCCTGCTGTACCTCTACGACCACTACGGTCAGGATGTCATCGAGCGGCTGCACCACGACGCTGACCTGCAGGGTCTCGCCAGTGTGGACGCTGCGGTGAAGGCCGAGGGCGCCAAGGGCGTGTACACGGTGCTGCACGACTACCAGTCGTCGGTGCTGCTGGACAAGCTCCTCGACGACTCGCGGTTCAGCATCGTGCTCGGCGCGGACAAGAAGAAGGTCACGTCGAAGAGCGTCCGCTCCTCGGTGAACCTCGCGAACACGCAGAGCTACAGCGTGCCCGGAGCGGCGCCCAACGGTGCCGACTACGTGCTGCTGCAGAAGAACGGCACGGCCATCAAGGGCAAGGACCTGCGGTCCTTGAAGTTCACGGGCGCTGCCCAGCTGCCGGCGCTGCCGCTGGCTTGGACGCTGGTGAACAACGACCCCGACCGGCCGGGCAACTCGGTGCTGTTCTCGGGCAACGCCAACAACACCGACGCCACCGCGGTCATCCCGGTGACGGTCCCCGCCACCAACGCGACGCTGTCCTTCGCTGCGAAGTACGGCGCCGAGCTCGGGTACGACTACGGCTACGTCGTGGTCTCCACCGACGGTGGCACGACCTACACCGCGATCCCGGGTGACAAGACCGTCGACGGGCCGCTCGGCCCGGGCCTGAACGGCACGACGACCGGCTTCGAGGCCCACAGCTACGACCTGTCCGCGTACGCGGGCAAGTCGATCCTGCTGGGCTTCCGCTACGTCAGCGACGGCGGTGTCAACGAGGGCGGCCTGCTCATCGACGACATCACCCTCGGCGGCACGCTGCTGAGCGACGGGTCCAGCCTGGCCCCGTTCGACTCGCCGACGGAGATCAACCCGGTCGAGGTCAACAACTGGAACGTCAGGCTCGTCGGCATCGACGAGGCGAACCACCTCGCGTGGCAGTTCGAGTTCAACGGGAAGAACTCCGTCTCGCTGAACTGGATCCAGCTGGCGCTGCTGTCGCTGTTCCCGAAGGTCGTGGCGGTTGTCGCCTACGACGAGCCGACGGAGCAGGTCCAGCAGTACGCGCCGTACACCCTCACGGTGAACGGTGTGCTCCAGCCGGGCGGCAGCTCCTGACGCACATGCGGTAAAGGGCGGGCACCCCTGGTCTCCAGGGGTGCCCGCTCTGCTTGCTACAGCGGCCGTTACCAGCCGACGGCCACCAGCAGCCACTGCGGGTTGCCGTGGGAGACGAACGAGGACTGGCCGGCGTAGTCGTCGTACGGGAACCCGTAGGCGAGCCGGTCGATGGCGTGGTCGTGCCAGAACTTGGCGTAGTAGTTGGCCGGCGCCGCCTGGTAGTACAGGCTCGGCGTCGACCACTGCGACTCCGGCAGCTGCTTGACGTGCCGGTTGAGGGCGGCACAGTTGCCCGGGTCGTTCGCCAGGACCCCGGCACAGCCGAAGACGTCCGAGGTCGGGGCGTTGATGCCGTACTGCGCGGCGTACGCGGTGAAGTAGTTCGCGTTGACGCCGCCCGTGCGGAACGTCGGGTCGCTGCCCGGCGCGATGATCCGGTACGGCGCCTGCGACTGTGCCAGGACGTCGAACTGCGCCGGGACCTCGTTGATGAACCGCTGGAACGTCGCCGCCCGGCTCTCGGCGAACGTCGCCTGGTCCTCGCCGACCTGCACGTCGTAGCCGTCGCGGGCGTGCAGCCGCATCGCCAGCTTCAGGCCGAACGCGTCGACGCGGGTGGTGTTGCCGTTGAACACGGCCGGCCCGACGGTGAACTCGATGAAGTCGTAGTACTGGCTGTTCGGGCTGCCCAGGTAGAAGTACATGCGGCCGGCGGAGTTGGCGGGCATGTCGAGGTACGGCTGCTCGGCGATGCTGTGCGTCTGCCCGTTGAAGCTCCAGTAGACCTGGCTGTCCGGGTACTGGCCGTTGGTGCGGTTGAGCACCTTGACCATGACGACGTTGGCCGGGTTCGGGATCGTGCTGGTGTCGCCCCAGAACGTCCCCGGCGGCTGCGAGCTCGGCGGGGTGCTCGGCGGCTGTGACACCGGCCCGGTGGTGCGGATCTGGAACTCCCACAGCGAGTAGCCGTAGGCGGTGGCCCGCGCGGTGCCGTTCATCCGCACGTACCGGCCGCTGCCGGACACCGCGAGGGTCTGGACGCCACCCGTGCCGGTGGTGGTGGAGTAGATGCTCGTCCAGGTGGTGCCGTTCGTGGAGGTCTGGACGCTGAACGACCGCGCGTAGGCGGCCTCCCAGTTGAGCACCACCTGGCAGATGGTCGCGGTGGCGCCGAGGTCGACCTGGATCCATTGCGGGTCGCTGAACGCGCTCGACCAGCGGGTGCCGGTGTTGCCGTCGGTGGCGAGAGCCGCGCCGGACGCGGCGTTCTCCGCCGACGACGCGGTCGTGGGCCGCCCCTGCGCGGCGTTCGCGGTCCCGCAGCCGGTGGACCCGGTCGTGCCGTAGACCTGGAACTCCCACAGTGAGTAGCCGTAGGCGGTGGCCCGCGCGGTGCCGTTCATCCGCACGTACCGGCCGCTGCCGGACACGGCAAGGGTCTGGACGCCGCCCGTGCCGGTGGTGGTGGAGTAGATGTTCGTCCAGGTGGTGCCGTTGGTGGAGGTCTGGATGGTGAACGACCGGGCGTAGGCGGCCTCCCAGTTGAGCACCACCTGGTCGATGGTGGCGGTGGCGCCGAGGTCGACCTGGATCCATTGCGGGTCGCTGAACGCGCTCGACCAGCGGGTGCCGGTGTTGCCGTCGGTGGCGAGGGCCGCGCCGGACGCGGCGTTCTCCGTCGACGACGCGGTCGTCGGCTTGCCCTGGGACAGCAGGCTGCTGGCGGCGTTGGCGGAGGTGGTGACGGTGAAGGCGGCGTAGCCGGCGACGAGCGCCGCCACGAGCAGGCCGGCGATGCGCCGGCCCCGTGTTCCTGACATGCGTTCTCCCTGGGTGGAGGGTGTGAACGACCGTCGCCGCACCACGTCGATGCACCGGGAGGGCGGGTAGCCGGCGCTGGCGGGCGTGCGGTCGCAGGGGAGAAGAGAGCGCTCTCTCAGGACTCAGCGTCGTCGATCTGCGATGGCGCGTCAAGGGCCGGGTTTTGAGGTTCGCCGATGCGGGCACGGGGCGGGGAGGGAATCCTGGGAGGTGCACCTTGTCCGACACGCAATCCGCCCCGGCGCCGACCGGTGGCATCATCCGGAGCCTCATCCCCGCCCGGATCGACCGGCTGACCTGGGCCCCGTTCCACACCAGAATGGTGCTGGCACTGGGCACCGCCTGGGTCCTCGACGGTCTGGAGATCACCATCGCGAGCGCCGTGGGTGCGGTGCTCAACAAGGACGAGACACTTGGCCTGAGCAGCACACAGGTCGGCGCCATCGCCACCGTGTACCTGCTGGGCGAGGTGTTCGGCGCCCTGCTCTTCGGCCGCCTGTCCGATGCGCTCGGCCGCAAGAACCTGTTCGTCGTCACTCTCGGCGTCTACCTCGCGGGCAACGCGCTGACCGCGCTGACCTGGGGCAACAGCACCCTGAGCCTGGTGTTCCTGTACCTGACGAGATTCATCGCCGGTGCGGGCATCGGCGGCGAGTACGCGGCGATCAACTCGGCCATCGACGAGATGATGCCGGCCAAGTACCGCGGCCGCGTCGACATCGGCGTCAACGGCACCTACTGGGGCGGCGCCATCATCGGCACCCTCGGCACGTACATCCTGCTCAACCACATCTCGCTGAACATCAGCTGGCGGCTGGGCTTCCTGATCGGGCCGATCATCGGCCTGGCCATCTGGAACCTGCGCCGGCACCTGCCCGAGAGTCCGCGCTGGCTGATCATGCACGGCCGGGAGCAGGAGGCCGAGGACAGCATCGCCGGGATCGAGCGCGACGTCGAGCGGTCCGGGCAGACCCTCGCCCCGGTCGACGAGAACGCCGCCATCGAGGTCCGCCCGTCCGCGTCGCACGGGTACCTGTCGCTGCTCAAGGTGCTGTTCCGGCACTACCCGTCCAGATCGGTCCTGTCCGCGACCCTGATGATCACGCAGTCGTTCCTGTACAACGCGATCTTCTTCACGTACACGCTGGTCCTGTCGAAGTTCTACGACGTCGACGCGGAGAAGACCCCGATCTACCTGATCGCGTTCGCGCTGGGCAACCTCGCCGGCCCCCTGCTGCTCGGGCACCTGTTCGACACCATCGGCCGGCGCAAGATGATCGCCGGAACCTACATCCTGTCCGGGGTGCTGCTGGCGATCTCGGCCTGGATGTTCGACGCGGGCATGCTCAACGCGTTCACGCAGACCCTGGCCTGGTGCATCATCTTCTTCTTCGCCTCGGCCGGTGCCAGCTCCGCGTACCTGACCGTCAGCGAGATCTTCCCGCTCGAGGTCCGGGCCCAGGCGATCGCGGTGTTCTTCGCCATCGCCCAGTGCTTCGGCGCGATCGGCCCGATCTTCTACGGCTGGCTGATCGGCGAGGGCGAGGATCCTGGCAAGCTCTTCATCGGGTATCTCATCGGCGCCGCCGTGATGATCATCGGTGGTGTTGTCGAGTGGATCCTCGGCGTGGATGCCGAGGGCAAGTCCCTGGAGGAGGTGGCGGTGCCCCTCTCTGCCGTGACGACCCGTCCCCGGGCGACGGGGTGAGCCCAGGTTGACCTTGGAGACTTTGTCTGCCCATGACCAGACAAAGTCTCCAAGGTCAACAGGCACCGGTCATGGTACCGTCTAGTACCATGACCGGCACGATGCTGCGGTGGGCCACGAAGCACGGGTTCGCGCGGATGGGGATCAGCGCGGCGGCCCGCAAGGGCGACATCCAGGCCCGCTACTTCGTCGACCCCGAGGTGCGCGAGGACCCGTACCCCTTCTACGACCGGATCCGCGAGCAGGGCCCGCTCGTGCGCGGCAGCCTCATGTGGGCGACCGCCCGGCACGATGTCGCCTCGGCGGTGCTGCGCAGCGACGCGTTCGGCGTCGGCTTCAGCGACCGGCGGCTGCCGACCCCCGTGGCGCTGCTGTGGCGGCTCAGCCGGCGCACCGCCCCGATCGGCCCGGTCGACCCGCCGTCGATGCTGGTCACGGACCCGCCGGAGCACACCCGGTACCGCCGCCTGGTCTCGAAGGTCTTCACCGCCCGGGCGATCGAGGCGCTGCGACCCAGGATCGAGCGGACCGCGCAGGAGCTGCTCGACGGGCTCGGGCCGCGGTTCGACCTGGTGGAGCGCTACGCCGCGCTGCTGCCGGTCACCGTCATCGCCGACATCCTCGGCGTGCCCCTGGACATGCGGCGGCAGTTCCTGGACTGGGGCACCATGTCCGCGCCGACGCTCGACCTGGGGCTGACCTACCGGCAGTACCGGCGCACTGAGATCGGCATCCGGCGCAGCAACGCCTGGATGCGCGGGCACTTCGAGCGGCTCCGCAAGGCGCCCGGCGACGACCTGCTCAGCCAGCTGGTGCACCTGGAGGGCGAGCAGCTCACCGACGACGAGCTCCTCGCCACCGCGGGCCTGCTGCTCGCCGCCGGTTTCGAGACGACGGTCAATCTCCTGGGTACGGGTGCCGCGCTGCTCATGACCCACCCGGACCAGCTGGCGAAGCTGCACGGCGACCCGGGCCTGTGGCGGGGCGCGGTGGAGGAGATGCTGCGCTTCGACTCGCCGGTGCAGAACACGGCCAGGGTCTGCCAGCGGCCGGTCGAGATCGCCGGCACGAGGCTCCAGCCCGGGCACGTGGTGGTGCCGATGCTCGGCGGCGCGAACCGGGACTCCGCCGTGTTCACCGACCCGGGCAGTTTCGACGTGACCCGGCCCAACGCGCGGGAGCACCTGTCGTTCTCCGGCGGCGTGCACTACTGCCTCGGCGCTGCCCTCGCCCGCCTGGAAGGCGAGGTAGGGCTGAAGGCGCTGTTCGATCGGCACCCCGGCCTCGTCATTGACGGCACCCCGCGGCGCCGGCGCACCCGGGTACTGCGCGGTTACGCATCGCTACCGGTAGCGGTATCGGTGTCCGTCTGACCTCAGGCGTGTTTCCGCCAGAACAATTGCGCCGCATTTCTGTGCGACCGCGAAATGAACGGCGGCGGCGAAACAATGTCGACGCAATTTCGTCACCGTTCATTCGATGAATTGCTATTCCCGCATCACATGGCGACCCGAGGATTCATGCCGAGGGACGACTGTGGGGTGGGAAGTTGCGCAAGTGCCTGGCTTTTGTCGCATTACTGACACTGGTGGTGTCGCTGGTCGGCCCGGTGCCGTCGGCGGTCGCCGCGACCCCACCCGGATTCACCACACAACTCGTCCTCGGATCGGGCCTCGACGGTCCTTCCGGATTTGAGATCGCACCTGACGGACGCATCTTCATCCTCGAGCGAACCGGCAAGATCAAGATCTTCAAGGACGGTCACCTGCTCCCGGAACCCTTCGCTGACCTGCCCTCGGAGGCGTCAGGGGACCGGGGTCTCATCGGTGTCGCGTTCGACCCAGGGTTCGGTGTCGCCAACCACTACGTCTACTTCTATTACACCGGGCACGACCTGCTGAATCACCTCGTGCGTTTCGACGCGTCCGGCGACATCGGCACCGAAGGCCCGTACACCATATTTCAGACACAATCGCCCTCGCAGTTGCTGCATGTCGGCGGAAGCATCAGGTTCGGGCCGGACGGAAAGCTCTACTTCGCTGTCGGCGACAACGGCTATCCACCGAACGCACAGGATCTGACCAACCCACACGGCAAGATTCTGCGAATCAACCCGGACGGCACGATTCCGGCCGACAATCCATTCGCCGGGCAGCCCGGAAAACTCGGCGCGATCTGGGCATATGGATTCCGCAACCCGTGGCGGTTCCAGTTCGACAGCGCCACCGGCCGGCTCTACGGCGGGGACGTCGGCGACTACACGTGGGAAGAGCTCAACCTCATCGTCAAGGGCGGCAACTACGGCTGGCCGGTCAACGAGGGCCGCTGCGCCACCACCTGCGCCGGGTACCGCGAGCCGCTGCACGCCTACAACCACGACGGCGGCAGCGGCGCGGTGACCGCCGGCCCGATCTACCACGGCACCCAGTTCCCGGCCGAGTACCAGGGCAGCATGTTCTTCGGCGACTACTCCCGCGGCTTCATCAAGCAGGCGCTGCTCGACGACGCCGGCCAGATCACCCAGGTCAAGGACTTCGACCCCGAGGCCGGCAGCGTCGTGGACCTGAAGGTCGCCCCCGATGGCTCGCTGTACTACATCACGTACTTCCCCGGCCAGCTGTACAAGGTCTCCTACAGCCTCGCCGGCAGCGCACCGGTGGTGCGGGCGGGCTCGGACTCCACCGGCGGGCAGCAGCCGCTCACCGTGCACTTCAGCAGCGCCGGCACCAGCGACCCGGACGGCGACGACCTCACCTACCACTGGGACCTCGGCGACGGCAGCAGCAGCACCGCGGCGAACCCGACGAAGACCTACCCCGCGGTCGGCGTCTACCCGGTCACGCTCACCGTGTCCGACGGGCAGAACACCGTCGCGTCCCGGCCGATCGTCGTGCAGGTCGGCTCGCCGCCCACCGTGCAGGTCGCCGCGCCCGTCGACGGCGCCCTGTACAACTCCGGCGACACGATCACCTACAACGCGTTCGGCAACGACGCCGCCGGCTTCGACGTCAGCGACGGCGACATCAAGACCGAGGTGTTCCTGCACCACAACACGCACGTCCACCCGTTCGTCGGGCCGCTGACCGGCCGGGTCGGCACGTTCACGATCCCGGTCACCGGCGAGGCGTCCGCCGACACCTGGTTCGAGATCAAGGTGACCGTCACCGACCGCAACGGGCTCACCAGCGCCAAGTCGGTCTTCATCTATCCACACACGTCACTGATGACGTACACCACGAACCCGCCGGGACTCGGGCTGACCCTGGACGGGGTGCCGATCGCGACCCCCGACACGGTGCACGGGGTGGTCGGCTTCAAACGGGAGCTCGCCGCGCCGCCGACCGCCGTCGCCGCGGACGGCACCGTCTACCACTTCACCGGCTGGTCCGACGGCGGCGCGATCCGGCACTTCATCACCACGCCGGCGACGAACGGGACCTGGACGGCGAACTACGCGCCGTCGGCGCCGTTCCTCGGCGAGTACTTCAACAACCAGGACCTGGCGGGGGCGCCGGCGCTGACCCGCGAGGACCAGCGCGTCGACTTCATCTGGTCGGTCGAGCCGCCGGGTCCCGGGGTGCAGGCCGACCACTTCTCCGCCCGCTGGTCCAAGACGGAGTTCTTCGCCGCCGGCCGGTACCGCTTCACGATCGCCTCCGACGACGGCGCCCGCCTGTACCTCGACGACGAGCTCGTCATCGACCAGTGGCACGACCAGGGCCCGACCGCCTACGAGTACGTCGCCGACTTCGCCGCCGGGCAGCACCGGGTGCGGCTGGAGTTCTACGACAACGTCGTGGACGCCAGCGCGAAACTGTCCTGGGAGACCACCCCGGACCAGCCCCGCGACGTGTTCACCGCCGAGTACTGGAACACCCCGGGCGCCGGCACCGCGCCGACGATCCCGGCGACCCGCCCGCAGCTGACCCGCGACGAGCCGGTCGTCGACCACGACTGGGCCCTCGGCTCACCGGACCCGTCGATCGACGCGGACCATTTCGTCGCGCGGTACACCCGGTCGGTGACCCTGACCGCCGGCTACTACGACTTCACCACCACCTCCGACGACGGCGTCCGGCTGTGGGTGGACGGGCAGAAGGTCATCGACCACTGGGCCGACCAGGGCGTCACGGAGTACTCGGCCCGGCTGGCGCTCGGCGGCGGCGCGCACACAATCGTCATGGAGTACTACGAGAACGCCGCCGGCGCCCTGGCCAGGCTCGCCTGGAACCGGGCCGGGGACCTGCCGCCGGCGCCGCCGTGGACGGCGAGCTACTGGAACACCCCCGGCGCCGGGTCGCAGCCGTCGATCCCGCTGCGGGCGCCGGATCTCCAGCGGACCGAGACGGCGATCGACCACCCGTACGGTGACGGCGGCCCCGGCAACGGGATCGGCGTCGACCACTTCGTCGCCGTCCACACCCGCACCGACGTGCTGCCGGCCGGCCTCTACCGGTTCAGCGGCGCCAGCGACGACGGCATCCGCGTGTACGTCGACGACCAGCTGATCCTGTCGAAGTGGCGGGAGCAGAACGAGGAGTTCACCGCCGACAAGCTGCTGCTCGGCGGCCCGCACACGATCCGCGTCGAGTACTACGAGAACGCCGCCGGCGCCCGCCTGCAGTTCGGCTACCGCCGGGTCGGCGACGTCACCTCACCGCCGGGCTGGGACGGCGCCTACTACCTCGGCACCGACCTCGCCGGCGCGCCCGCGATGCTGCGCCAGGACGCGGCCGTCGACTTCGACTGGGGTCTCGGCGCACCCGGCCCCGGGCTGCCCGCCGACGGGTACTCGGCCCGGTGGACCCGCACCGACAACCTCGCCGCCGGCGTCTACACGTTCAAGCTGCTCGCCGACGACGGCGCCCGGCTCTACGTCGACGGCGTGCTCGTCCTGGACGAGTGGCGCGACCAGCCGCCGACGACGTTCGTGATCCAGCGCAACCTCGCCGAGGGCGCCCACGTGATCGTCGTCGAGTACTACGAGAGGGCCGCCGGGGCCATCGCCCGGCTCAGCTACGACAAGACCGCCGACCCGCCGCCACCCACCCCGTGGACGGCGTCCTTCTACAGCAACCCGACCGCCACCGGAACGCCCGTACTGACCCGGCAGGACCTGGCCATCGACCACGACTGGGGCCTCGAGCCGCCGGCCGAGGGCCTGCCCGCCGACGGGTTCTCCGCCCGCTGGACCAGGACCGACCACCTGGCCGGCGGCACGTACCGCATCACCGCCACCAGTGACGACGGCATCCGCGTCTCGATCGACGGAGCCGTGGTGATCGACGGATGGTCCGACCACCCGCCGACCACGTACACGTTCGAAACCGCCCTGGCTGAAGGCGATCACACCTTCACCGTCGAGTACTTCGACAGCGGCGGCGGCGCACTGGCGCGCTGTTCGGTCATCCGGTTGTGAAACTTTGTTGAAGGAGAAACACGTGACCCCCACGGCCACGATCGTCATCCCCTGCCGACATGAGGAAGACAACGTAGGTCCTTTGATCGAGCGGTTGTCCGCGGTACTGACAGACGTCGAGCTGTTGTTCGTCGACGACAGCGACAACGAGCACACCGTCGACGCCATCGCCCTCGCGGCGGCCAGGTTGGAGCGCGACGACCTGCGGGTCCGCGTGTTCCACCGCACCGGCGCCCAGCGGGTCGGCGGGCTCGCCGGCGCGGTCGTCGACGGGTTCCGGCGGGCCCGCGCCGTGAAGGCCCTGGTCATGGACGCCGACCTGCAGCACCCGCCGGAGCTCGCCCCGGCGATGCTGGCCGCGCTCGACGAGCACGACCTGGTGATGGCCAGCCGCTACCGGGAGGGCGGCAGCAGCGGCGGCCTCGACGGACCGGTGCGCCGTATCGTGTCGACCGGGTCGACGATTCTCGCCCGGGTCGCGTTCCCGTTCGCGCTGCGCGGCGTCACCGACCCCATGACCGGATTTTTCGGGGTACGTCTCGACAAGATGGACACCGAGCGGCTCCGGTCGCGCGGCTTCAAGATTCTCCTGGAGATCCTCGCCAGGTACCCCCGGCTGCGCCGCACCGAGCTGCCCCTGGACTTCGGCCAGCGGCACGCCGGCACCAGCAAGGGCGACCTGCGGCAAGGGATGCTCTATCTGCGCCAGCTGCCGTGGCTGCGGCTCGCCACCTGGCTCGGCACGCCGGTGCTGCGGTGGGCCGCGCTGCTGGGCGTCATCGGCGCCGCCACCCTCGCGCTCGCCGTGTCACCACTGTCCGGCGCCGCTGTCCTCGCGCTGCTGGTGACCCTCGTCGCGTCGTACAACACCGTCGTCGGCGCCCTCGAGGTCCGGTGGCGCCTCTACGGCTGGCGCACCCCCGAGGCGGTCGAACAGATGCGGTGGCCGGCCGTCGTGCCCGACGAGATCAAGGAACGCTTCACGATCATCGTCCCGGCGCTCAACGAGGACCTCGTCATCGCCGCTACCCTGCGGCACCTGCTCCAGCAGGACCACGACGACTACGAGATCGTCGTGTCGCTGTGCGACGGCGACGACGCGACCATCGCCGAGGTCCAGCGGGTCCAGGCCAACTACGACCCGCACGGCCGGGTCCGCACCGTCGTGCGCGCCTACACCAAGTCCAACAAGCCGCGGCAGCTCAACGCCGCCCTCGAGGCCGCGACCGGCACCGTCATCGGGGTCGTCGACGCCGAGGACGACGTCGCGCCGCAGCTGCTGACCCGGGTCAACACCCTGCTCGGCACCACCGAGGCCGACGTCGTGCAAGGTGGGGTGCAGCTGATGACGCTGGGCACCCGGGTCCGCGACTGGTTCAAGGTCCACAACGTGATGGAGTACTTCTTCTGGTTCACCAGCCGCATGTTCTACCAGGTGCGGTCCGGGTTCGTCCCGCTCGGCGGCAACACCGTGTTCATCCGCCGGCAGATCCTCGACCAGGCCGGCGGCTGGCCCGACAACCTCACCGAGGACTGCGCACTCGGCGTGCTGCTGTGCACCCGGTACAACGCCCGCGTGGTGGCCGCGTACGAACCGGAGCTCGCCACCCGCGAGGAGGTGCCGCAGACGATCGGCAGCCGCCGGTCCGGGTCGCTGTTCTGGCAACGGGTCCGCTGGAACCAGGGCTTCCTCAGCATCCTGCTCGAAGGCCGCTGGGCGACGCTGCCCACGCTGCGGCAGCGGGCCCTCGCCGGCTACATCCTGGCCACCCCGTTCCTGCAGGCGTTCTCCGCCCTGCTGCTGCCGCTGTCGATCGCCACGATCCTGTGGCTCAAGGTCCCCGTCGGCGTTGCGATGCTCATGTACGCGCCGTTCGTGCCGATCATCATCACCCTGGCGACGCAGATCGTCGGGCTGCGCGAGTTCGCCCGTGCCTACCGGCAGAAGGTGCTGTGGCGGCACTACGCGTTCCTGCTGATCGGCGCGCCCGTCTACCAGTGGGTGCTGATGGGTGCCGCGTTCTGGGCCGTGTGGCAGCACGTCGACGGCAACACCACATGGCACAAGACCGCCCACGGCGGCCACCACCGTCCCGCTGTCCTGTCGCTGGAAGGCAACCCGGCATGACCGCGGTCCTGGAAATCGAGCGCAGCCCGGTCCGTACGCCTGTCGTCTCGCCGGTTCGGGAGTCGCGCTGGCGCCATCATCGGAAGTCGCTCTACGTGCTTACGCCGCTGCTGGTCCTCGCCGGGTTCGTCAACGGCTGGAACCTGCATGGCTGGCCCGGCCGCATCAACGACGACGAGGGCACCTACGTCAACCAGGCGTGGGCGATGCTGGACCACGGCGGCCTGTCGCACTACACGTACTGGTACGACCACCCGTTCCTCGGCTGGGCCATCATCGCCGGCTACGCCGGGGTCACCGACGGCTTCGACCGCGCGCCCAGCGCCGTCATGGTCGGCCGGGAGGTCATGCTCATCTCCGCGCTGATCAGCTGCGCGCTGCTGTTCCTGCTCGCCCGGCGGCTGCGGTTCAACCGGGCCTGGTCCGGCGTCGCCGTGTTCGTGTTCGCGGTCAGCCCCCTCGCGGTCTTCTTCCACCGCATGGTGTTCCTGGACAACCTCGCCACCATGTTCATCCTCGCCGCGTTCGCCGCCGCCGCCTCACCGCGGCGCAGCGTGGGCGCGTCCCTGTGGAGCGCGATCTGGTTCGCCTCGGCCGCCCTGTGCAAGGAGACCATCGTCATCCTCCTGCCGGCCCTGGTCTGGCTGCTCGTCCAGCACACCTCCCGGCGCACCCGGGTGTGGAACCTCGGCGTGTTCTTCGTGTCGTTCGCTGTACTGGTGGCCTCCTACCCGGTCTTCGCCCTGCTGAAGAACGAACTGCTCCCCGGTGAGGGCCACGTGAGCCTCGGCTGGGCGCTGTGGTGGCAGGTGTTCGGCCGCTCCGGCAGCGGCAGCCTCCTGGACCCGACGTCCGGCACGTTCAGCCTCGCCAAGTCGTGGACCGACCTCGACCCGTGGCTGCTGCTGCCCGGGGTCGCGCTCATCCCGGTCGGCCTCGCCGTGCGCCGGTTCCGGCCCATCGGGCTGGCGCTGCTCATCCAGGTCGTGATGATGTGCCGCGGCGGGTACATGCCGTTCGCCTACGTCATCGCCCTGCTGCCCTTCGCCGCGCTGCTCATCGCCGGTGCCGGGGACGTCCTGTGGACCCGCCGCTCTCCTTTGTCGGGGGCGCGTCTTCCTGTCGTCCCTTCTGTTTCGGGGGCGCGGCTTCCTGTTGTTTCTTCCCTCTCGCGGGCGCGTCTTCGGTTCATCTCTTCCTTTTCGCGGGCGCGTCTTCGGTTCGTCTCTTCCTTTTCGCGGGCGCGGCTTCCTGTCGTCGCGACCGCCGGCGTCCTGGCGGCGCTGCTGGTCCTGCCCGGCTGGGTGACGACGCTGCGCGACCAGGCCAAATTCGACGGCAGCGCCAACTCCCGCGCGGCGACCCGCTGGGTCATCGACAACGTGGGCCGCGACGCGGTCGTCGTCACCGACGACTACATCTGGATGGACCTGAAGCTCGCCGGGTTCACGAAACCGGTCTGGCTGTGGAAGGTCGACACCGACCCCGCCGTCATGGCCGACATCCTGCCGGCCGGCGCGGCCAGCATCGACTACATCGTCATGGCGGACCAGGCGGTCAGCACGCTCGCGGACCTGCCGACCCTGCACCGCGGTGTCGTCGAGTCGACCGAGGTGGTCCGCTTCGGGGAGGTCATCATCCGGAAGGTGCACGCGTGAAGGCGCTGGCACGCGTGGTGCGGCTCGGCGCCCTGCTGCGCATGGCCGGGTTCGGCGCGGTCGGAGCCTCCGGCGTCCTGCCCAACCTCGCCGTCATGTGGCTGCTCGTCGACCACTGGCACCTGCACTACCTGCCGGCCGCCGTGGTCGCGACCGAGGTCGCCATCTGCTGGAACTTCGTCCTCGTCGACCTCGTGGTGTTCCGCAGCCGGCGCGGGCGACACTGGGCCGGGCGCTTCGGCCGGTTCGTGGTCCTCAACAACCTCGACCTGGCCGTCCGGCTGCCGCTGCTGGCCGTGCTGGTCTCCTGGGCCGGCATCGACGAGCTCGTCGCCAACCTGGTAACCCTCGTGCTCGCCTTCGGCCTGCGGTTCGGCATCACCGACCGGTTCATCTACCGGCCGGCCCCGGTCCCAGAGTCCGCCTGAGACGGTTTCGTGTCGTGGCCCCCGGATGCGGATCCGCCGGGGGCTGCGGCATGCTGTTGCCGTGGTCTTCGAACTGGGCACGGACGGCCCGAAGGTCATCGTCGTCGGCGTCGATGGTTCCGAGCCGTCACTTCGGGCCGGTGCCTATGCCGCCGGGCTCGCCCGCCGGCAGGGTGCCCGGCTCGTCGTGGTCTATGTGGCCGGCGTGCCCGCCGCGAGTGTCTTCGCCCCGGGCGCCGCCGCCGCCGTCGAACAGGCCATTACCGAGGCCACCGAGGACATGCGCCGCCAGGTCGAGGCAGGCTCGGTGCACGCCGGCATCCGCGCCGAGTTCGTGGCGGTGCGCGGCGACCCGTACTCAGAGCTCGTTCGGGTGGCGACACAACTGAGGGCCGACGCGGTTGTGGTCGGCGCCTCGTCGCGGCTCGGGCACCGGTTCGTCGGCTCCTTGGCGGTCCGCCTGGTGAAGTCCGGCAAATGGCCGGTCACCGTCGTCCCCTGACAACAGCGGCCCGCACCCGTCAGGTCCGTGACCACACCACGTGACGAGTCGATCCCGGAGCGCGGCGGGCGTTCGATGCCGTTGACCGGCTAGGACTACACTGCGTGTTGAGTTGGGCAGCTCGTTTGGTCGGCTAGGGTACCGTCCTGGTGAAGCAGAACGCCGACGGCCGGGCGGTCGGCCGAAGTGCGGCGGTGGGCTGGCGCGCTGATCCCGGCAATCAACCGCGTTGCCGAACTTCGCTGGGAGCGGGACGCGGTCGACGTGACGTGATCACACGGGCATCGGTCGGACGACGTGCCCGCCCTCGACGCCACCCTGATCGCCGTGATCCCGCCGCAGCCCGGTTGTTGGGTGCGGGGGCGGTCGCCGGTCGCCGGTCGCCGGTCGCCGTCGCTGTGGTCCGGTCGTCGGAGCCCGGCCGTTGCGGCCCGTTCGTCGCGGCCCGATCATTGCGGACGTGCGTCATTGCGGGCGCGCGTCGTGGCAGGCCGGTCGTGGCAGGCGCGCGTATTTGCGGCGCGCGTCGTGGGGCGGGCCAGTCGCGGGCGGGCGCGGGTTGTGGCAGGCGCGCGTAATTGCGGGCGCGCGTCGTGGGCGGGCCAGTCGTGGGCGGGCGCAGGTTGTGGCGGGCCGGTCGTGGCGGGCCGGTCGTGGCGGGCCGTCGTCGTGGGCCGGGTCAGTGGGGCGGGCTCAGGTGCGGGTCGGCGCCGGGGCGGATCAGGAGTTCGGGGATGTCGTGCTCGGCGAGGCCGTGCAGCAGCAGCGCGGCGGTCGCCTGTTCGAAGGCCTCGGGGACGGTGCGGCCGAAGCCCAGGGCGGAGTAGAAGGCGGCAGCCAGGACGGTGGCGGCCTGGTCGGTGATCGGCTTGCGCATGCCGAGGACGTAGTCGACGTGCTGGCCGATTGCCCGGGCCTGGACGGCGGACCAGCAGGCGTTGAGCACCACCACGCGGATCTTGTCGCCCGCCACGCGGAAGAGTTCGCCCAGCGCCGCCGCGTCGACCGGGCGGCCGGTGCCGTCGTCGGCGGTGAGCACGATCTCGCCGGGCCGCAGGCCGTGGCCGCTGAAGTGCAGGATCTGTGGGATGTGCCGGTTGAGGTGCTGGAGCAGGTCGGTGGGGCGCACGGCCCAGCAGGTGATCAGGTCGAACCTGTCGCGGTCACGGGACAGAAGGAGCTGCTCGGCGATCTCGCGCGCCTCCACGTCGATGGCGAGCTGGCCGGTGCCGAGCTGGCCGGTGCCGCGCGGGTTGGCCGCCAGCAGCACGATGCGAATCCGGTCGCCGGACGCAAGGCCAGGAGCACGCCTGGAGAGATCGCCGGCAGGAGCCCCGGACGCAGGAGCGCCAGACGCGGGACCGCCGGCCCCAGCACCGCCGGCCCCAGGACGTTGAAGGGCGCGCAGCAACACCGCGACACGATCGTCGTACGCATCAGGGACGCGCAGGTCGACCGGCTGACGTATGGCGGCGAACCGGGGCAGTTCCGCATCCGTGATGTCGCCGACGAGGACCGGCACGAACCGCCGCCCGGAACCAGCGCGGGCATGGCTGACCAGCGCAGCGTACTCCTCCCGCACGGCCGGATCGGCCATCGTCGCCCGGCTGATCAGCAGCAGACCATGACTGGCGGTGGTGAGGGCGTTCTCCTGTTCCAGCATGGTGACCAGCCCCGGCTCCACCCACTCCAGCAGGAACACCGCGACCCCCGCCGCCGCGAGCCGCGTGGCCAGCCGGGCGGCGGGGGCGGCGTCGGCGGCCGCGTGGGAGATGAAGACGCGGCTCACTCCTGCTCGCCGGGGTCGAGGCGCTGCTGCGGCGGAACACCGTCCTTGTGGCTGGCGATGAGCTGGCCGAGCATGTCGCGGGCATTGGTGAAGGGCATCAGCCCGAGGATCTGCTGGGCGAGGTCGCCACCGCCGCCGATGTACTGCGGGACCGGCATCCGGGCCAGCTGCGCGGCGACCCGCTCGATCGCCACCTGCTGCGGGCCGAGCAGTTCGATCATCTCCCGGAGCTCGGCCGCGTGGCGCCGGCCCTCCATCTCGATGCGGAGGCGCTCGGTGGCCATGTCGGTCCTGGTGTGTTCCAAGGTGAACTCGGAGATGGGGCCCTGCTCGCGGGCCTGGACGCGGCGGCGGCGCAGGTTGTTGATCTCCTCGTCCTTGGACTCGAACTCGGCCAGGACGGTGAGCCCGGCGACCACGTCCCACTCGGCCAGGGCCTCGGTCACCTGATGCTGCAGCTCCAGCCGGACGTTCTCGTACTCCTCCATGAACTGCAGGATCGTGTACCGGCCGACCAGCGCGGTGAAGTAGCCGGCCACGGCCGCGCCCAGGACCCGTTCGACGAACCGCTGGACCGGGGCGGGCTTGACGCTGATCGAGCCGGTGGGCTCCGGCTGGTTGTCGGCCTCGCCGAACCGGCGGACCAGCCGCGGTGCGGCGCGGGCCGGGATGCGCAGGATCTGCGACATCTCCAGCGACAGCACGTGGCCTTCGATGTTCACCACGATCTGTTCGAGGGCGGAGTCGAGGTTGCCGGCCGCCTTCGTCGCCTTGTTCGTCCACTCCAGGTACAGCTCCCTGGTCGGGATCAGCACGACCCGGGCGAACCAGGGGTTGATCGCGTACCGGCTGCCGCCGGGCAACGTCTCCTCCTGCACCCCGAGGTGGCCGCCGTTGGCGAGGAACACCCAGGGCAGCCGGAAGCTGTCGTGGCCCGGGATGACGGGGTTGACGGCGTCGGGGGCGTCGCTGGGTGGGGTGCCGTGCTGGGTGATCACCACGCCGGTGCTGCCGACCGGCACGTCGATCTCGCGCAGGTCCGCCTCGGTCAGCCTGGCGGCGTCCGGGTGCGCCGGGCCCTCCGCGAGCGTCAGCACCGTGAACACAGCGAACAGCTCGGTGTTGATGGCGTAGTACGCGCCGCCGGGCAGCACCCCCAGCTGCCGGCCCTGCTCGCCGCCGCTGAGCAGGAACCGCCGGCCGTCCTGGAAGTAGTCGCACTCCACGTAGCGGCACAACCGGCGGTCCAGCGGGCGCACCGGACCACCCAGTGACGTGACCAGCCCGATGGTGCCGTCCGGCACGAACGTCTGCGGCACGAACCGCACGGTCACCAGCCACGGTGGCCGCCAGTACCAGCGGTTCGCGGCCAGCGTCTCCGCCTGCGGACCGGCGGAGCCGTAGACGCTCACCCGGTAGCGGTCCTGAGCGTTGCGGCCGAGGCGGCGGTACTCGATCCCGACCATCCGGTCAGGTACGTGGTACAGGCCCTTCGCGGCGAGATACCCGCCGCCGCCCAGCGCCGCCAGGAACAGCACGACCGTCAAGAACTCGAGCATCTTGGTCACCCCTCGATCGGCCACGAACGGAGTTGCCGGTGGACGGCGAGCACGGTCTTGCGCCAGCGCGCGTGCCAGCCCGGGTAGTGCTCGGCCTGCGGGTTGCGCAGGGTCGGGAAGAAGCCGGGCGGCGGGCTGTCCGGGCGGACGAACCGGCCGTACTTCGGCGTCGCCGGTTGCTCGCCGTACGTCGGCCGGCCGTCGGGACGGGGCCGCCAGCCGTACGCCGTGGCCAGGACCGCGAAGTCGCCGCCGAACTCGTGCTGCAGCCGGTACAGCTGCCGCTGTCGGCCGAATCCCTGCCGGCCGGCGGTCGACTCCGCCCACGCCGTGTCGATGTCGCGCAGCAGCTGGGCGGGCAGGTCGGCGCCGGCGGTCTCGGGCAGCCAGCCGTAGCCGAGGCGGCCCGCCGCGGCGAGCACCAGGTTGGTGGTCAGCAGGTCGGCGTGTTCCAGCTCGCCGTCGGCCAGCGACGCGCGCAGCCGGGCCAGTTCGAGGCCGGTCGGCGTGCGCGCCGCCGTGACGGCGGGCTGCCGCGGCGGCGGGAGCTGGGCGACCCGGCCGGCGGCGTGGTCCCGGTACACCCGCTGCAGTGTCCGCAGCTGCGCCGGCCCGGGCAGCGCGCCGTCGCGGGCGTCGACGTACCAGGTGCTGGCCAGCAGGAAGTTGGGGGCGCCCTGGATGAGCACCGGGAAGACGATCCGGTCGTGCCGCTGGCCGTCGAGGATCTCCCGGGTGACGTCGGGCGACTCCTCGGCGGCCGGCGACATCAGCACCACCAGGGCGATCGAGTGCCGGATCCGGTCGCGGATCTCCCGGGTGTACTCGCTGCCCCAGGTGAGCCGCGCGATCGACCAGACGGGCAGGTGCGCCTCGGACAGCCAGGAGACCAGGCGGCCGCCGTAGCCGGCGTCGGCGCCGGCGTAGACGACCACGAAACTGGCCGGGGGCGGTGCGGCGGGTGGCGGGGCCGGTCGCACCTGGTCGAGGTGCTCGGGTGCGAGCCGCCACTCGCCGCGGACGATGGCGGCCAGGTCGCCGGCCTTCGCCGTGCGCTCGGCGGCGGACAGTCCACGGAAGTCGGCCCACAGGCGGTCCGCGGCGAAGGGCGGCACCACGCGGCCGGGGTCGCCGCACAGCACCGGGATCACCCGCAGCCCGCGGGTCGCCGCCTCCCGCAGCAGGACGGCGTACTCCTCGTACGGCTGCGGGTCGCTCAGCGCCGCCGCGCCGAGCACGAGCACCGCGGTGCCGGCCCGGCCGATGGCGGCCTCCGTCTGCTGCAGCAGCACGTCGCCCGGCTCCGGGTCGCGTTCCCGGAGGAACGTGACCAGCCCGTGTCGCTCCAGTTCCTCGGCGAGGGTCCGGGTCCAGTCCCGGTCCTCGTCGAGGTAGGAGAGGAAGACCTCGGACATTTCCACCGCACCCGTCAGTCGCCGAGAAGGCCGTCGTGATGCAACTGACGGACAGGCGGCGCCGGACGTCGCGCGGCGGTCGCCGGCCGGTCACGGTCGTGCCGTGACCGGCCGGGTGACGCTCAGGCCTTGCGCAGCGTGAGCTCGGTGATCTCGCTCGGCGCGAAGATGCGGAACGGCGGGCCCCAGAAGCCGGTGCCCCGGCTGGTGTAGAGCTGGGTGCGGGCGCCGTGCCGGGTCAGGCCCTGCACCACCGGCTGGTCCAGGCGCACCATGTAGTGGAACGGCCACATCTGCCCGCCGTGGGTGTGCCCCGACAGCTGCAGGTCGATGCCGTGCTCGACGGCCTCGAAGATCTGCTTCGGCTGGTGTGCCAGCAGCAGCACCGGCAGGTCGGGGTCGGTGCCCGCGAGGGCGGTGGCGTGGTCGGCGCGGTGGCCCTGCAGGCCGGTGCCGGCGGCGGTGCGGTCGTCGACGCCGGCCACGACGAGCCGGTCGCCGCCGCGCTCCACGACCAGGTGCCGGTTGTGCAGCGCCTCCCAGCCGAGCTCGCCCATGCGCTGCAGCCAGCCCTCGGCCTCGCCGTAGTACTCGTGGTTGCCGGTCACGTACACCCGGGCGTGGCGGGCCTTGACGTCGCCGAGCGGTGCGGCCTGCGCGGTGCGCTGCGCGACGGTGCCGTCGGCGATGTCGCCGGTGTGCGCGACGATGTCGGCGTCCAGGCCGTTGACGACCTCGGTGACGCCCTTCGACCAGCGGACCCGGTCGATCGGTCCGTAGTGGGTGTCGGTGAGCAGGACGACCTTCAGCCCGTCCAGGCCGGCGCCGAGCCGCGGGATGGCGACCTCGACGCGGCGGACCCTGGGCACCCGCATCGCCTCGACGTAGCCCCACAGCAGCAGCCCCACCGCGACGACCCCGGTGAACCCGGCGACGATCCTGGAGCGCAGCGGGTCGTGGACCCCGCCGGCGAGCAGGGCGAGGCGCAGCAGGTCACCGGCGACCGCCCAGACGAACAGCTGCCAGACCACGCCGAGGGTGGTGTCGGCGATCCGCGACGCCCAGTCCAGGTGCCGGCGGCCGTGGCCGAGCATCATCAGCACCGGGAACCCGACGGCCGCCACGACGAACAGCGCCGTCCCCGCGACGCGCACCCCCACCGGCCACGCGTTGCCCGACTGCACCAGCGACCACCACGGCACGCCGAACAGCAGTGCCAGGACGGTGGTGAGCGTCAACGCGAACACGACGGGGCGCAGCAGCGAACGGCGCCGCGCGACAGGGACCGCTTCAGTGGTAGCCACAGTTCAGCATGGCACGCAGTGCCACGCACCGGCCAAGCGGAACCTGTGACGGCTCTCAGTGATACTTACGGGACGAATTGTCCCGGTTTGCCGCGCCCGGAGTGTCCTCCCAGTGGCGCCGCAGCAGCTCCAGCTCGTGCCGGCGCTGCTCGGTGACGTCGCGCATGGTGATGACCATGCCCCGCACGAGGCGGTCGTCGCGCAGGTCGCGGAAGCTGACCTCGACGAGGACCCGGGTGCCGTCGGGGCGGCGCAGGCTCCAGGTGCCGCGGGTGCCGTCCCGGCCGCCGGTGAGGGCCACGCCCAGGGTCGCGTCGACCTGATCGCGGTCGTCCGGGTTGACGATCTCGCGCAGGGTGGCGAACGGGGTCGGCCAGATGCCGAGCAGGTCCGTCACCGACGGGCTGGTGTACCGGATCCGCTCGTCGTCGTCGAGGACCAGCACGACGTCGTTGGTGTGTTCGGCGACGGCGCGCAGGTAGTCGTCGCTGTCGCGGCGGCTGGCGGCGTCGGTGAGCGCGATGCGGGCGAGGGCGAGCGCCGCCTGCCCGGCCAGGACCGTGACCGCGTCCTGGACGGTGCGCAGGTCCTGCCGGTCGGCGGCGATGTAGAGCACGGCCGCGTCCAGGGGGCAGACCAGCACGTAGCCGAACTCGCCGAGGCGGTCCTGCCACAGCGGCGGCGTCAGGTGTACCGGCACGATGCGCGGCGCGGACAGCTCGTTGAGCGGCAGCAGGTCGGTGAGGCTCGAGTCCACGACGATGATGTGCGGGGTGTCGGTCGGCAGCAGTTCGCGGACCGCGGTGCGCACCGCGACGGCGACCGCCCCGGCGTCGGTGACGCTGACCAGGACCGTGCCGGCGTGCCGCAGGGTCCGCTCGCGCCGCAGCCCTTCGGCGTGCCGGCGCACCGCGTCGTTGAGCCTGGTGACCAGCAGCGCGAGGCTGATGCCGAACCCGACGGCGATCACCGGGCCGTCGTGGACGGGGCCGGTCATCGCCTGGCCGACCAGGACGACCGGCGCGACCGCGACCGCGGCGAGCAGCGGCACCATGCCGAGCCCGCGGACCGGCGCGTCGCCGGGCGGTGGGGTGGTCGGGGGATCGGTGAGCCGGGTCATCGATGGCAGCAGCGCCGCCGCGCCCCAGGTCACGTACAGCACGACGTAGGCGAAGTCGGCGGGGCCGCCAGGTGCCAGCCCGCCGTGGGTCTGGGCGATGCCGTAGGCCACGTCCCCGGTGAGCATCCCGACGGCGCCGACGGCGAGCAGGACCGCGGAGGGGTTGCGTGGCGCGGCGCGGACCAGCCGGACGGTGACGACCAGGACGATCACGTCGCCGAGGGTGTACGCGGCCTGGATCGACCACTCGGTGCCGGTGACCCCGTCGGTGCCCAGCCGCGGGCTGATGCTGAACACCCAGGCGGCGAGCAGCGCGGCGCTGCTGACGGCGAGCAGGTCCAGCAGGCCGGCCCGGCTGTCGAGGGCGGACGAGGCGCGGGTCAGGCCGATGAGCGCGATCGCCACGAACGGGAACATCGCCAGGTAGCACAGGTTCGCCAGCGGTGGCGGCTCGGCGCCGGCGTCGGCCATCAGCCCGTACAGGTAGTCGCCGGCCATCATCGCCACCAGCGAGGCGGCGAGGGCCCACCACGGGCCGGAGCGCTGCGGCTGGATCCGCCGGATGCCGAACACGATCGCGCCGGCGCCGGACAGGCCGATCCCGGCCCAGGCCACGGAGTCCAGCTCGGGTGCGATGAACACCACAGAGCCGAGCGCCGCCATCAGCGCGCCGTACACCGCCATGATCAGGATCTGTCGTCTACCCATCGACACCCTTACCGTATGTAGCGTCCTCTATATCACATCGTGGTGGCTCAACCAAGATCTCGATGGTCGGCGAGCAGTTGCGGCGTCACCCACTCGTGACGCTCCCGGGCCTCGTCGCCGACCATGCCGCGGCTGGGCATCTCGGCCAGGAGCAGGACCGCGAACTGCAGCCGGTAGAGCATCAGGCGGCGGCGCTGGGTCGCGGTGAACGGGTGCGGCCCGGGCCCGCCGTAGTACCCGCGCAGCACGGGATGCGCGGGAAGTTCCTCCATCCGGCGGCCGATGGCGGGGGAGACGAAGTCATACAGCGGGTCGCCCCAGAAGTAGCGCTCGCCGTCGACGAGTCCGGTCAGGCGGGGCCCGTCGCACAGGACGTTGCCGTCCCACAGGTCGAAGTGCACCAGCGCCGGCCGCTCGACCTCGTCCAGGGCGTCGGCGTGCCGGTCGACGGTGGCCAGGACCTCGTCCGCCGGGACCGGCAGTGGCACGTCCCAGTCCGCGGCGTCGGCGAGGATGTCGGCGGTCATCGCGGTGAACGCGGTACGCCACGTCGGCCCGGACGCACGCCCGCCGCCCTCGTATCCGAACTGCCCGCCGGTCACCGCGTGCAGGTGCCGCAGCGCCACGCCGAGCTGCTCGCGGACCGTCTCGGCGGCGTGCTCGTCGGGCAGCTCGGTCAGCGGCCGGCCGGGCAGCAGCCCGACGACCACCACGTCGTCGTCGGCGTGGAACACCGGCGGCACCGGTACGTGTGCCGTCGCCGCGCCGACCGTCCGGTAGTAGCGCGCCTCGGCCGCGATGACGCCCCGCTCGTAGCGCAGCAGCGGCACCCCGTCGGGCGGCCCGACCTTGACCACGACCTCGCGGCCGTCGGACAGCGTCGCCCGCCAGACCGCGGCGAACGTGCCACCGGTCAGTGGTCCACAGTGGACGGCGGTCAGCCCGAACCGCTCCCGGAGCAGGGCGGTCAGGTCCTCGGCGGTGAGCAGGCGTTGCGTGGGGCTGACGGCGTTCGGCACCCCAACACTCTAGGCGAGCCCCAAGATCGCCGGTACCCCGTGATCAACATAGGCGTTGATCATTCGATCTGTTAAATCCTGTATTGACAGCGGTTGGGGGTAGTGGAGACGACCTTGCAGGCCATAGCGTGCACGAAACGCCTGACTCAATGGGGAGGCCAAGTGAGGAAAAGGCTAGCCAGTCTCGCTGTCGCCGGATTGGTGGGTGCGGCACTGGTGGCGTTGCCACAGAGCCCCGCCGCGGCGGCACCGTCCAAGGAGCTCAGCGACGGCATCAAACGCCAGCTCGCCGCGGGCATCCAGGTGGTGCCGAAGCAGCAGTCGACGCTGAAGGCGCCGCAGAACGCCGTCAACCCGTACACCGCGCTGCTGCGGGACAACAGCAAGGTCGACAAGTACTACTGGTCCGAGGTGGCCAAGACGCAGGCCGCCGCCCGCGCCAACCTGAAGAAGAACTCGCTGACGGCGGCGGCGACGTCCCCGCTGCTGCACGACGAGGCCGAGCCGCGCGGCACGTTCGGCTCCAACGACAGCCACGCCACCGCGGAGCTGGTCAAGGGCTTCGGGACCGGCAAGAAGCTCAACAACCGGGCGCGCGTGCTCGGGCAGCTGTCGCCGGAGACGGTCAGCCTGTCCACGGTCTCCGCGCCGGCCGAGGACAACGGCGCGATCCCGATCGCGTCGGACGTCCTGCTCGGTGCCGGCCGCAAGGGCGTCGCGACGAGCGGCGACATCGGTGACGGGCCGCACGGCAGCGCCGGCGACGACACCGGTGACTTCGACTTCATCAAGGTGACCGCGACCGCGGGGCAGCAGCTGATCGCCGGGACCGACACGCCCAGCGGGCCGCTGGACACCGTCATCGGCCTGTACGACGCCGCCGGCGTGCTCGTCGGCACCGACGACGACGGCGGGCCGGGCCTGGACAGCCTGCTCAACTTCACGTTCACCACGTCCGGCACCTACTACCTGATGATCTCCGGGTTCGGCACCGGCACCGTGTTCCCCGCCGACCCGTTCGACTCCGGCAGCGGGCTCGGGTCCGGCAGCGAGGGGCCGTACCTGCTCAACACCACGCTGTCCTTCCCCGACCGGGACTTCTACGCCGTCGACCTGCTCGCCGGGGACGTCCTCGGCGCGTCGGTGACCGGCGTCGGCACCCGGCTCACCGTCCGCGACCCGTCGGGCCGGATCGTCTTCGGCTCCGAGCAGGACGCGAGCTTCATCTACGCGCCGTCCTCGCCGCTGCCCGGCGGCGGCAACGCGGTCGTGTCGCAGGTCGCCGCGACCAACGGCCGGTTCACCGTAGAGGTGGGCGGCGCCGCCGGCCTGTACGACATCACCCTCGAGGCCTACCGTCCCGGCCCTGAGGCGCAGGACAACGGCACGGTCCAGACCCTCTTCCTGGACTTCGACGGCGCCCGGATCAACACCGCGATCTTCGGTGGTCCCGGGGTGCGCACCCTGTCGCCGCTGGCCGGCTTCCTCGGCAAGTGGGGCCTCACCGCCGCGGACGAGAACAAGGTGATCAACGAGGTCATCGCGTCGGTCAAGGAGAGCATCATCACCGACGCCAAGGCCCGCGGCACCAACCCGCGCTTCGGGCTGAGGATCCTCAACAGCCGTGACGACCCGGACCCGTTCGGCCAGCCGAACGTGCACCGCATCGTCGTCGGCGGCACGATCGCCGAGTCGGGCATCGACACCATCGGCATCGCGCAGTTCATCGACCCGGGCAACTACGCGAACGAGGACAGCGCGATCGTCCTGCTCGACGTGCTCAGTGACCCGAGTGGCGCGGCGTCGCTCAACACCTACATCACCCCCGCCAGCAACAAGATCAAGTTCATCGGGCGGGCGCTGGGTAACGTCGTGGCCCACGAGGGCGGTCACCTCTACGGCAACTTCCACACCGACCCGCTCAACACGACGCCCAACCTGATGGACGCCGGCGGCGCGTTCCCCGGCCTCTTCGGGGTCGGCCCGGACAACGTCGGCGGCACCGCGGACGACGTCGACTACGACTTCGGCGACGACGAGTTCTTCCCGGACGAGGGCCTCGTCGGCATCGAGGACACGCTGAACACCACGGCCTGGGGCCTGACCAAGGGCAAGGCGAAATGACCCGTTAGCTGGGTCACCAGCTGGAAGATCCGCGTCCACGGTGGGGTTCTCCCCATCGTGGACGCGGACTCGGGTGAGGGCATCGTGGTGATCGGCGCCGGGCAGGCGGGCCTGTCCGCGGCGTACCACCTGCGCCGGCTGGGCCTCGACTTCGTCGTCCTCGACGCGGACGACACCCCCGGCGGCGCGTGGCAGCACCGCTCGCCGTCGCTGGGCGTCGGCGAGCTGCACCGCATCTTCGACCTGCCCGGTCTGCCGTTCACCGCCCCACCGTCGGGCACCGCGGCGTCGGTGGTCGCGGCGTACTTCGCCGACTACGAGCGGCACTTCGACCTCGACGTGCGGCGCCCCGTCCGCGTCCGCGCGGTCACCCGGGACCCCGCCGGCTTCGCTGTCGCCACCGACGCGGGCGACTGGCAGGCGCGGGCGATCATCAACGCGACCGGCACCTGGAGCCGCCCCTATCTCCCGGTGTACCCGGGCGCCGCCGGCTTCCTGGGCCGCCAGCTGCACTACGCCGCCTACCGCGGCCCGGCCGAGTTCGCGGGAAAGCGGGTGCTCGTGGTCGGCGGCGGCAACTCCGCCGTCCACGTCCTGTCGGAGCTGCCCGGCGTCGCCGCGTCCACCCGCTGGGTGACCCGCCGCCCGCCGCAGTTCCACGACGGCGAGTTCACCGAGGACCGCGGCCGCGCCGTCATCGCCGAGGTCACCGAACGGGTCGCGGCCGGCCTGCCCCCGCAGAGCGTCGTCAGCGTCACCGGCCTGGGCTACACCACCCTGGTCCGCGCCGCGCTCGCCAAGGGCGCCCTGGACCGCCACCCCATGTTCGACCGCCTCGTCCCCACCGGCGCGATGTGGGGCGATTCCTTCGAGCCCTTCGACGTGATCATCTGGGCGACGGGGTTCCGGGCGGCGCTGAGCCACCTGGCCCCGCTGCACCTGCGGGAGCCGGGCGGCGGCATCCGCCTCGACGGCACCGCCACCGTGCGCGAGCCTCTCGTCCACCTCATCGGGTACGGCCCGTCGGCCAGCACCGTCGGCGCCAACCGGGCCGGGCGGGCCGCGGCGCTGTCCCTGGCCGCGGCGCTGCTCCCGAGCTCGCCGGTGCGCTGATCGCCTTGCGCTCGCGGCCCGCGTGCGTGCTCGTCACGCCCGTGCAACGGCGGCGGTCAGGACGGCGGTGCGATCGACGCGCGGGATCGCAGCGGCATGTCGATCACGTGGGCGCCGGCCTTGCGGTCCGGGTCGAGCAGGAGCTCCACCGCGCGGCGGCCCAGCTCGAAGTGTGGCAGCGCGACCGAGGTCAGCTGCGGCCGCAGCCACGACGCCAGGTCCGAGTCGTCGAACGCGACCACCGACAGATCCTGCGGAATCCGCAGGCCCGCCTCCGTCGCCGCCTGGTAGGCACCCATGGCCAGCCGGTCGTTGAGGCAGATGAACGCCGTGGCCCGGGCGCCGGTCGACAGGAACGTGCGGACCGCCTCGTACGCGGGCTCCGGCCACCACGGCGACTCGATCGTCCCCGCGACGCGGGTGCCCGCGGCCATGAGGGTCTCGTCGATGCCGGTGCGGCGGTTGCGGGCCGCGTACACGTGCGTCGCCGACTCGCCGACGATGTGGATGCCGTCGCGGTGGCCCGCCGACAGCAGCGCCGCGGCGGCGGCCCGGCCGGCGGCGAGCTCGTCGGGGATCACGCTGACCGGGCGGCGACCGGCGACGCAGTTGACGAGGACCACGGGATGCCCGCGCAGCGCCACCGGGACGCGGATCTCGCGGGTGTACATCGCGGCGTAGAGGAACCCGTCCACGCCGCGGTCGAGCATGTCCTGGACCAGGCGCTTCTCGGTGGCGGCGTCGCCCTCGGTCTCGCCGATGAACAGCAGGTGCTGGCGGGTCAGCGCGGTGGCGGTGGCGCCGCGGATGATCTCGCCGGCGAAGACGTCGGTGGCGATCGTGTCGGAGACCAGGCCGATCGTCTGGGTGACCCGGGTGCGCAGGCTGCGGGCGGTGAGGTTGGGCCGGTAGTCCAGCTCGCGGGCGGCGCGCAGGACGCGCTGCTCGGCGTCGGCGGAGATGCGCATGTCGCGGCGGCCGGTGAGCACGAAGGAGGCGGTCGTGCGCGAGACGCCGGCGCGGTGCGCGACGTCGAGCAGGGTCACCCGGCCTGCCGGCATTCGCAGCACCTCCATTGAGACAACCGCCCAGGTGATCAGTTTGACGTATCGGAGCTCACCGCTTGACAGGAACCACCGACCGGCGCACGGTCAAGACAGCTGAATGCATTTAGCAGGAGGTGCCGGGCAGCATGTTGCGACTTGCCGACCACTGGGTGTGGGACAGCTGGCTGGCGGTGGCCGGCGAGGAGTTCCACCTGTTCTTCCTGCGCACGTCGCGGGCGCTGGTGGCGGCGGCACGGCGACGGGCCGGTCCTGGAGGCGGACCAGCGGTGGTACCGCTGCCCCGGTGACCAGGCCCGCCTGGCCGGGACCGGGAGGGCGGGCTGTGCCTGCTGGGCTTCCGGGACCGGGAACACGGGGTGTTCCATGGCGAGATTGTGGATCCGATCCCGGTCACGTGGGCGAACCGCCGGCTCATCGAGCGGCTGGCGTAACAAGCCCGTAACGCCCTTGACATTCGTCGATGCAAGGGCGAAAGCTGACTGCTAACTCGATTCAGCATCGCGAGGTGGCCAATGACGGCTCGACGCGTGGCAACGATCATCACCCTGTCCGCGGCAGCAAGGCCGAGGCGATCCGCGCGATCGAGGGCGCCTCCGTGCAGCAGGTCCCCGACTCCGTCGAATACGTGCTCACCATCGCCACCAAGGGCGACGACATCGTGTTCCTGCTGGTCGACCCGGCCACGAAGGCCGTGCAGGCGGGCACGAAGGACGGCCTGGAAGGGGTGGCCGGCGCGCAGGTGACCGAGGCCGGCAAGGTGACCCGCGCCGACGGGTACACCATCCTCGGCATCGTCGAGGCGGACGCACGGGGTGAGGACATCGCCGCGTTCAGCGTCCCCACCGCCAAGGGTGCGATCCGCAACCAGGGTCTCAGCGGCGCCTTCGAGGGACAGCCGCAGCAGGTGTACGACCAGCGGTGCGACTGTGTCCGCAACGTGGCCGACGGCCGGACCTGGACGGCGAACGGCAACCGCGGGTACTTCGTGGACGCCACCGGCGCCAACCTGGCCCAGGGCTGGAAGGTCAACGTCGGGTTCCGCAACTTCGCCGACGTGCTGTCCAACCCGCTCATCGCCAAGTACTTCCTGCGGATCCTGGTGTGGAACTTCGCCTTCGCGCTGCTGACGGTGCTCATCACGTTCGCGCTCGGGCTGCTGGTGGCGATCGTGCTCAACAACACCCGGCTGCGCGGGCAGCGGCTCTACCGGTCGCTGCTGATCCTGCCGTACGCCATGCCGGGCTTCGCCATGCTGCTGCTGTGGCGCGACATGTTCAACACCGACTTCGGCCTGGTCAACCGGCTCTTCGGGATCCACGTCAACTGGTTCGGCACGTCGTGGAGCTCGATGGTCGCGATCCTGATCGTGCAGCTGTGGATGGGCTACCCGTACATGTTCCTGGTCTGCACCGGCGCGCTGCAGGCGATCCCCGGCGACCTGAAGGAGGCCGCCGCCGTCGACGGCGCGAAACCCTTCTACGCCTTCCGGACCGTCACGTTCCCGCTGCAGCTGGTTCCGGCAGGTCGGGTGGCGGCACCTGGTCGGGATCGTCGCGCTGTTCTTCGCCCTGTTCCCGATCGTGTTCCTGGTCTCCGCCGCCCTCAACCCGCTCGGCACCCTCGGCACCGCGAAGATCGTGCCGAGCGGGGCGAGCCTCGACAACTTCCGCCACCTGTTCCAGCAGACCCAGTTCTGGACCTGGTTCGGCAACACGATGCTCATCGGGCTGTCCGCGGCGGCGATCGGCATGTTCCTGTCCGCGTGCGCCGCCTACGCGTTCTCCCGCTTCCGGTTCCGGGGCCGGCGGATGGGGCTGCTGAGCCTGCTGCTGGTGCAGATGTTCCCGCAGTTCCTGGCGATTGTGACCCTCTACCTCATGTTCGCCACCGTCACCGACCTCTACCCGGTCATCGGGTTCAACACGCCGTGGTCGCTGATCCTGCTGTACCTCGGCGGCGCGCTGGGCGTGAACACCTGGCTCATGAAGGGGTTCTTCGACACGATCCCGAAGGACCTCGACGAGTCGGCGAAGGTCGACGGCGCCACCCACGTCCGGGTCTTCTTCGACATCATCCTGCCGCTGGTCGCGCCGATCCTCGCCGTCACCGGCCTGCTCGCGTTCATCGGCACGGTCAGCGAGTTCATCATCGCGAGCATCTTCCTCACCGACCCGGACGACAAGACCCTCGCCGTCGGCCTGTTCGGCCTCGTCGCGGGCGAGCGCAACAACAACTTCGGGATGTTCGCCGCCGGCTCGCTGCTCGCGGCGATCCCGACCGTCGCGCTGTTCCAGTTCCTCCAGCGGTACATCGTCGGCGGGCTCACGTCCGGCGCAGTGAAGGGATAGACGTCATGGCGCAGGTGGTCCTCGACCGGGTCGACAAGCAGTACGAGAACGGCTTCCACGCCGTGCAGGACCTCGACCTGGACATCGCCGACGGCGAGTTCCTGGTCCTCGTCGGCCCG
Source organism: Dactylosporangium sp. NPDC049525 (assembly GCF_040676755.1). Taxonomy (NCBI): domain Bacteria; kingdom Bacillati; phylum Actinomycetota; class Actinomycetes; order Micromonosporales; family Micromonosporaceae; genus Dactylosporangium; species Dactylosporangium sp. NPDC049525. The sequence goes on from NZ_JBFAPO010000002.1 coordinate 140,017, forward strand.
TCCGGCTGCGGCAAGAGCACGGCCCTGCGGATGGTCGCGGGCCTGGAGGACATCAGCAGCGGCACCCTGCGCATCGGCGAGCGGGTCGTGAACACCCTCTCGCCGAAGGACCGCGACATCGCGATGGTGTTCCAGTCCTACGCGCTGTACCCGCACATGAGCGTCGCCCAGAACATCGCCTACGGCCTGAAGATCCGCCGGATGGAGAAGGACGAGATCGCCCGGCGGGTCCAGCGGGCCGCGGACATGCTGGAGCTCGGGCCGCTGCTGGGCCGCCGCCCCAGCCAGCTGTCCGGCGGGCAGCGGCAGCGCGTCGCGATGGGCCGCGCCATCGTCCGCGACCCGCAGGTGTTCCTCATGGACGAGCCGCTGTCGAGCTGCACCTGGGCAGCACGACGCTGCACCTGCCGGACGGGGTCCTCGCGGCCCGGCCCGCGCTGCGCGACTACGTCGGCGGCCGGGAGCTGGCCGTCGGGATCCGCAGCGAGGACATGGAGGACGCCCGGCTCGTGCCGGCAACCCCCGCGTCGTCCCGCCTGCACGCCACGGCGGCGCTGATCGAGGCGCTCGGCTCGCAGATCGTCGTGCACTTCACCATCGACGCGCCGCGGGTCGTCACCGAGGACACCCGCCTGCTGGCGAGGGAGGCGCAGACCGAGGACCTGCCGACGGCCCACGCGACGAAGTTCGTCGCCGCGTTCGCGCCGCGGTCCCGGGTCCGCCTCGGCGAGCGGCTCGAGATCGTGGTCGACACCGAGCGGATGCACTTCTTCGACCCGATCACCGGTCAGGCCATCAGATAAGCCCTCAGACAAGCCGTCAGATCGTGATGTTGCCGGCGCCCTTCAGCGACCGGGTGATCTTCTTCGGCAGGCTGAGGTAGCAGCGGGCGTTGTGGTTGCCGGCCTTCCACTCGTCCTGGGCGACGACGAGCGGCCAGAAGGCGTAGGCCGCCTTCGCCTTGGCCAGGGCGCTGTCCGGCATCCCGGTGTAGGAGCGGAGCTTGTCGAGGCAGGCCGTGCCCCACGCGGCCGTGCGCGCCTTCACATCCGTGGGAAAGACCGCGCTCGCCGAGGCGACGTTGCCGACGAACTCGACGTCGTGCGGTGCGGTGCAGGCCAGCGGGTCGACGTCGGTCCAGCTGCCGCCGGTCTCGATCTTCGTGCCGCACCCGAGCAGCATGTCGCCGCCGGGCCGCAGCGCGTCCTTCAGCGTGGTCGTGCGAGGGCCGAGCAGCCCGCGCTCCGATCGCATCGCGGCGACGTCGCAGCGGAAGAACCGCGCGCCGCCCTTCCACTGGCTGCCGCTCGGCGCGTACACCAGCATCCGCACCCGCCCGTCCTGCCACGACCCGCCGAGGAACTTGGTGAGCTCCGCGTCGCAGGCCGCATACGTGTCGGCCATCTCGTCCAGCGACGGCGCCCGGTCGGCATCCGCGAGCGGGCCGGTGAAATGTCCGACGTGGACGGTCTCCACGACGTGGCTGAAGTCGCACGGCGTCTGCACGACGCTGTGCGACGTGTGCAGCAGCTCGATGACGTTGGCGGCCTGGGTCGTCCAGCAGTCACCGGCCCTGGGCTCGGGGACCTTCGCCTCGCCCAGCATCGCCCACTCGTCGACGAGGTCCTTGTCGACCCCGCCGGGCACCTCCGTGCACCCGGCCACCGCCAGCAGTACCAGCGCCAGCACGGCCATCATCCGGGTTCGCATTCAGATCGCCGCGCTGCCGTTGTCCTTCAGCGACCTGCTGATCATCTTGTGCTCGAGCATCATGTAGCACCGGGCGTCATGGTTGCCGGCCTTCCATTCGTCCTCACCGGCCAGCGGCCAGTATCCGTAGCCGACGTCCGCCAGGGTCCGCTCCGAGCTGCCGGTGTAGGCGCGGATGCGCTCCCAGCACGGGCCGGCGAACGCCTTGCCCGTGGCCTTGCCGTCCGCGGGATACACGCCGGTCGTGGAGTGGGCGACGCCGACGAACTCCGCGTTGTGCGGCGCGGTGCAGGCCACCGGGGTGATGTCGTCCCACTCCTCGATGGGGCCGACCCTGATGCCGCAGCCCAGCAGCATCGAACCACCCGCCCGCAGGGTGCCCCTCAGGGTCTCCTTGCGGGGATCCAGCACGCCCAGCTCGGTGCGCAGCGCGGCGACGTCGCACCGGTAGAACCTGGCGCCGCCGAGCCACTGGATGTCCGACGGCGTCGTCACGAGCAGCTGCAGCCGGCCGTGGGTCCACGGCGCGCCGAGGAACTCCGTCAGCTTGGCGTCGCAGATCCGGGACTCCTCCGCCAACTGGTCCGGCGCCGGCGCCTGCTTGCCCTGGGCCTTGCTGCCGCCGAACTGCCCGACGTGCACCGTCTCGATGAAGTGCGAGTAGTCGCACGGCGTCTGCACCATGGCGCCCGGCCGCTGCATGATCACGTAGACGTCGGAGGTGCTGCTGGTCCAGCAGTCGCCGGGGACCTTTGCCTCGTCCAGCATGGACCACTCGTCGACCAGGTCCTTGTCGACGCCCGCGGGCGTGGGCACCCTGGCGCAGCCGGACACCGCCAGCACCAGCGCCAGCACGGCCGCCAACCGACGACGCACCACGATTTCTGCCTCCCCCGCGAGACGCGCGAGGGCAGTGTGTCAGTAGTCGATCATCGTGACAAGGGGTGCGCTCAGACCGCCGCTTTGCCGTTGTTCTTCAGGGAGCGGGTGAGCTTCTTCGGCAGCAGGACGTAGCAGACGCCGCTGTGGTTGCCGGCGCCCCATTCCTGCCCGTTCGCCGCGATCGGCGCGTACCAGTACCGGGCCTTGGCGCTCGCCAGCGCGTTGATGGCGCCATTGGTGAAGGAGCGGATCTGGTCCACGCACGCCGTGTCGTAGGCGGCCTTCCAGGCGTCCTTGTCCTGCGGGAACGTGCCGGACTTCGAGGCGATGACGCCCATGAACTCCACGTCGTGCGGCGCCGTGCACACCACCGACGTGACGTCCTTCCAGGTGTCGATGGTGCCGTTCATGGCGGCGCAGCCGATGAGCCGGTCGCCACCGGGCTGCAGGCTTCCCTGCAGTGACGCGGCCCGCTGCTCCAGGGCGCCCAGCATGCCTTTGAGCGAGGCGACGTCGCACCGGTAGAACCTGGCACCGCCCCGCCACTGGGTCGCGGTCGGCGGATACACCAGCATGCGCACCCGGCCGGCCTTCCAGGAGCCGCCGAGGAACTTGGTGACCTCGGCCTCGCACGCCGTGTAGGTCTCGGCGATCTTGTCCGGCGCGGGCGGCTGGTCGGCGTCGGCGGTGGCGCCGGTGAAGTGCCCGACGTGCACGGTCTCGATGATGTGGGGGCCGTTGCACGGGGTGGCCGTCGTGGCGATGGGCGTCGTCACGATCTTGTCGATGTAGGTCGCGGAACTGGTCCAGCAGGCACCGGCGCTGGGCTCGGGCACCTTGGCCTCGCCGATCATGGCCCACTCGTCGACGAGGTCCTTGTCGACGCCGGCCGGCACCGCCGTGCATCCTGCGGCCGCCGCCAGCGTCAACGCCAGGACAGCCGCCATCCGAAACCGCACCACGTTTCTGCCTCCCCCGCAAGACGCGCGCGTGGGCAGTGTGCCAGCCGTCGATCACCGCCACAAGTCGGTTGCGCGCCCCTGCCGGCTCCCGCGACAGGCCGGCGGATCCGCGGGGCCGGCACCCGGCGGATCCGTCGCGGTGCGGGATGCGTCAGATGCCGGTGGTGGCGGGGAGTCTGCCGGCGGTGACGGCGGCGAGCAGGGCGGCGTGGTCGGCCTCGGTCTGGTCGGCGTAGGCGGCCGCGAACGTGGCGAACCCCGCGTCGAACTCGTCGCCGTCGGCGGTGTCGGGGGCGCCGCAGTAGCCGGACAGGGTGCGGGGGTCGATCGACTGCGCGTGGGCGCGGGCGAGGACGACGCCGCAGACGCGGGCGTAGTCGTCGAGCTGGCCGGCGCCCAGGGTCGTCGGGTCGATCGAGCCCTTCATGTCGCGGAACTGGCGCACCAGATACGGCAGGCCGTCGATGCTCGTCCAGCCGAGCAGGACGTCGCTGACGGTCTGCATCCAGCGCTGGCCGCGCACGACGCGCTCGCCGGCGTGCTGGTCCGGCACCGGCGGCAGGTAGGGCGCCAGGGCCGAGGCGCGGGCCTGCTTGACCTGCAGGACGAGGGCCTCGTCGCCGTTGCCGTGCAGGAGCACCACGTAGGAGCGGTAGCCGACGCTGCCGAGCCCGACGATGCGGTGCGCCACGTCGACGACGGCGTACCGGCCGAACAGGGTGCGGATCTCCTCCTCGAGGGTCGCGGCGTAGCCGTCGAGGGACTCGATGACGGGGTAGGCGTCGGCCGAGTCGAGCGGGACCAGGATCGGCGGCGCGGGGGTGAAGCGCCACGCGTCGTGTTCGAGGCGCTGGGTGAACTTCTGCGCCACCCGGCGGCTGGTGTTCTTCTTCGCCTTCTTGCGGACCCGCTCGAAGGTGTCGGCGATGTCACCGATGCCGAAGTGTTCGAGGGTCGAGTGGTCGGTGGTGAGGTAGTACGCGTCCAGCAGCGGCATGTCGGCGAGCTCGGCCAGGGCGGTGCGGTAACCGGTGGCGCAGTCGCGGGCGGCGTCGCGGCACTCGTCGTCGGGCAGGCCCGCCTCGCGGCCGGCGCTGACGAGGCTGGTGGCGAGGCGTTTGAGGTCCCAGTCCCAGGGGCCGACGACGGTCTCGTCGAAGTCGTTGACGTCCATGACGAGCCGGCGTTCCGGGGAGGCGAAGAAGCCGAAGTTGGCCGCGTGCGCGTCGCCGCAGATGTAGCCGTGCAGGCCGGTGTCGCCGCCGCGCAGGCCGGTGGCCAGGTCGGCGGCCATCACGGCGGCGGAGCCGCGCAGGAACGCGAACGGCGAGCTGATCATCCGGCCGATGCGGATCGGCACGAGGTCCGCGACCCGTTCGGCGTTGGACGCGGCGATCGCGGCGACCGGGTCGCGGCCGGCCGCGGTCCGCGGCTCGGTGAGCGACTTGACGGGGGTGCTGGCGCGGCGCTGGGTGCCCTCGGCGCGCAGGGCCTCGGGGGTCGACCATCCGGTGGAGCCGATCATGCTCCTACGGTAACGGCCGGCGGGGTCAGGGCGCTGTCGGATACAGGCCACGTTCCCGGGCGGCGAGCCTGGTCAGGCCCAGCAGCGCGTCGAGCGACGGAGTTGCGACGCCGACCGTGGCGGCGATCTCGCGCACGACGGTGAGCATCGCGTCGAGCTCGATCGGCCGGCCCGCCTCCGCGTCCTGCAGCATCGAGGTCTTGAACGCGCCGAGCTTGCGGGTCACCGCGTTGCGGTCGGTGGGGCTCTGTCCCACGGGGCAGCCGATCCGGGCGCCGATCTGCGCCGCCTCCCGCATGACGGCGTGGGCGAAGCCGTTGACCAGGTCGTCGTCGAGGATCTTGTCGGCGGTCGCGCCCGTCAGCGCCGAGATGGGGTTGACGGTCATGTTGCCCCATAGCTTGTACCAGATGTCGGCCTTGACGTCGGCCGACTCCCGCACGGAGAACCCGGCGTCGCGCAGCACGCCGGCGGCCGGGCCCGGGTCGGGGCCGCCGGGTGCGGCGCCGAGGATCAGTTCGTTCTCGGCCTTCAGGTGTACGACGCCCGGCGCCGCCACGCTCGCGCTGAGGTGCACGACGCAGCCGAGGAGCGAGGAGCTCGGGATGCTCGCGGCGATGCTGCCGGTCGGGTCGACGCTGTGCAGCCGCCGCGGGTGCAGGAACCACCACGGCACCCCGTTCAGCGCCGCGACGACCACCGTGTCCGGCCCCAGCAGCGGGGTGAGCGACGGCGCCAGGTCCGGCAGCGCGTGCGCCTTCACGGTGAGGAACACCAGGTCCTGCGGGCCCAGCACGGCCGGGTCGGCCGAGGCGGTGACGTGGACCGTGCGCTCGTCGTACACCTGCCGCAGCCGCCACCCGGAGGACCGGATCGCGGCGAGGGTGGCGCCCCTGGCCAGGACCGACACGGGCAGTCCGGCCGCGGCGAGGCGCACGCCGAGGACCCCGCCGACCGCGCCGGCGCCGACGACGCAGATCCTCACGCCGGGTCCTCCAGCAGGTGCGCCTCCAGCGCCGCCAGCCGCGCCTCGGGCAGGCCCATCTCCAGCAGGTAGCCGCGGACCGAGCCGTGCCGCCGGTGCACGTCACCGAGGAACAGCAGCATCGCCTCGGCGGGGGACACCAGGTATCGCGCCGGCATCGCCGCCATCTCCGGGTTGACCCGGCGCATGTGCTCGGTGAACCGGCCGGTCGCGGCGGCGGTCAGCGCGTAGTCCTCGGCGATGACCTCCTCGGCGACGCCGAGCGCGGCGAGGGTGAGCGCGGCCACGACGCCGGTGCGGTCCTTGCCGGCGACGCAGTGCACGACCACCGGCGCGTTGTCGGCCTCGGCGATGACGGAGACCGCGGCGACCATCGCGGCGGCGCCGCCGTAGGCGATGTCCAGATACCGGTTGGCCAGCCAGCGGGCGTCGCTGGGCTCGTCGTGGTCGGTCGCGTCCTCCCACTCGGCGTGCTCGGGGTGCAGGTGGTGGTAGGCGAGGCCGTCGAACTGCGGCACCCGGCCGTCGCGGGCGACCTCCCGCGGCCGGCGCAGGTCGATGACGGTCCGCACGCCGAGCGCGGTGAACGACGCCGCGTCGGCCGGGTCGAGCCGGCTCAGGGAGTCGGAGCGGAACAGCCGGCGCCAGCGCACCGTGCGGCCGTCGCGGCCGGGGTAGCCGCCGAGGTCGCGGAAGTTGAACAGGTTCGGGTGTTCGTAGCTGCGCACGCTGCGACCCTATCGGGTGTGCCGGTAGGGTTTCGTCACGTGGATCCCGCCCGGTCGAAGCCGTTCTCGAGGCCCAGGGCCCTGGTGGCCGAGCCGCTCGGCGCGCTGCTGGCGAGCGTGCCGAAGAGCCGGCCGAGCTGGCTGACCGTCGTCAAGACCACCGTCGCGGCGACCGCGGCGTGGGTGCTCGCCCGGCAGCTCGGCGACAACGCCGCGGTGCTGTTCGCGCCGATCGTGGCGATCCTGACGCTGCAGGCCAGCGTGTACGGGTCGATCGCCACCGGCCTGCAGCTGCTGTTCGCCAATCTGGTCGGCACGGGCCTGGCCGTCGGCTGGGTGCGGCTGTTCGGCCTGACCTGGTGGTCCCTGGCGCTCGCCGCGTTCGCCGCCCTCGCCCTGGCCAGGCAGGTCACGAACACGCCCCTGGCGCGCAACCAGCTCACCATCGCGATGCTGGCGGTGCTCGTGCTGGCGCCGGTCGCCAAGGGTTACGGGCAGTGGCGCTTCGTCGACGTCGCCATCGGCAGTGTCGTCGGGCTGCTCGTCGCCGTGATCGTGCCGGAGCGCCCCCGGCTGCGGCAGGCCCGCGAGGCCCTGGCCGTCTGGGCGGCGCAGTCGGTCACGGTGCTGCGGGACATCGCCGACGAGCTGGACCGCCGCGACGGTGAACCGGTCCTGGAGCCGTCGCAGCGGCACGACTGGATCGCCACGTCGCGGGCGCTGACCGACCTCAGCGCCGACGCCGCGGCCGAGGTCGGCGGGGTCGAGGAGACGGTCCGGCTGCACCTCGCCGCCGGCCGGCTCCGGCAGCGGGTCGCCGACCTGCGCGACGAGCAGCTGTTCCTGGTCCGCATCACGCTGCAGGTGCGGGCGGTGTCCCTGGCCACGGACCGGCTCTACGACCGGGCCGGGCAGCCGCCGGCCCTGGACCGCCGGACCCTCGCCGGGCTGCTGCGGTCCCTCGCGGGGCTGCTCAGGGAGCGCCTCGACGGCGACGACGACGGCGAGACCGACGACTCGGACCTGCGGGCGGCGCTGACCGGTGCCGTCGAGCGGGTTCACACGGTGTTCCCGAGCGCGGTCGCCGTCCTCGACTCCGTCAGCCTCCTCGGCCGGCTCGACCAGCTGCGCCAGGACATCGGCGGTGAGGACGCGACCGCCCTGGTGGACCCGGACACCCTGCCGCGATCGTGACCCGCCGGGCGGCACCGGGCATGATAGGGCAGGCTTACCTGAGGTGGGCCGGGCTCTGGAGGACGTGGACGGTGCGCAACGGGGACGAGTCACTCGCCGACCTGCTCGGCGGGCGGCGGGCCGCGCTGGACAGCGTCGTGCCGGTCGCCGGGTTCGCGGCGGGGTGGCTCGCCGGCGGCCGTTCGATCGCGCTCGGCGCGGGGATCGCGGTCCTCGCCGGCGCCGCCGTCGCGGTGTGGCGGCTGCGGCAGGGCCGGGCCCCGGCCGCGACCGTGGTCAGCCTGCTGCTGGTGTGCCTCGGCGCGATCGTCGCGCTGCGCACCGGCCGGGCCGAGGACTTCTTCCTGGTGCGGCTGCTGACCAACGCGGCGAGCGCGCTCGCCTGGGCCGGCAGCGTCCTGGTGCGCTGGCCGTTCCTCGGGCTGATCGCCGGGACCGTGCTGGGCCAGAAGACCCGGTGGCGCCGCGACCCCGCGCTGCTGCGCGCCTACCAGGCGGCCAGCTGGGTGTGGGTCGGCCAATACCTGGTGCGCCTGCTGATCTTCGTGCCGCTGTGGTGGGCGGGGCAGGTGGTGTGGCTCGCCACCGCGCAGGTGGTGCTCACCTGGCCGCTGGTCGCGGCGTGCCTCGCGGCGAGCTGGTGGGTGTTCCGCCGCAGCCTGCCGACCGGGCACCCCGGCATCCGCCACCCCCGGCCCGTGCCGTCCGACGCGGGGGTGAGCGGTCCGTGACGCCGCGCCCTCAGGGAGCCTTCAGGGCGATCACGGCCTCGTCGACCGTGTCGGTCAGGGTGAAGACCCGGTCCAGCGCGGTCAGGTCGAAGATCCGCCGGATCCGGGCGTGCGGGCACACCACGGCGAACCCACCCGATTCGGTGTCCCGCAACCGCTTGTGCACCGACACGAGGACCCGCAATGCTGTGGAGTCGATGAACTCCACCTCCGACAGGTCCAGCACCAGCAGGGTCGCGCCGTCGTCCAGGCAGCGGTGGACCCACATGTGCAGGGCCGGTGAGGTCGCCACGTCGAGGGCGCCGGTGGGCGTGACCACGACACAGCCGTCGACCGTCTCGGTCGTGATGGCGTCGGTCATGTCCGCTCCTGCAGTCGGTGCGTCAACGGTCGTCCCCCTCAGTGGCGCGCGGATAGTGCTCGTCCCTGAAGGGGCGGTCCGCGCTCGCCACGCGTTACACCCGGTCGGTGACGCCGGTGCGTGACACCGACCTTGCCGCGCCGTTGCGGGCGGCGGCCGACGGTGACGAGACCGGTTTCGCCGTGCTGTGGCGCGCCCTGCAGCCGGCGGTCCTACGGTACCTGCACGCTGTGTGCGGAGACGCAGCGGAGGACGTCGCGTCGGAGACCTGGCTGCAGGTCGTGCGGGACCTGCCCCGCTTCGCCGGCGACGCGACCGCGTTCCGGGTGTGGCTGTTCCGCATCGCCCGGCACCGGGCCATCGACGACGGCCGGCGGGTGTGGCGCCGCCGCGAGGAGAGCCGCGACCACGTCGAGTCCGGCTGGCCGGCGCCGGACGCCGCCACGGAGGTCATCGAGCACGCCGGCACCGAATGGGCGCTGCGGCTCATCGGGGAGCTGCCACCCGACCAGGCCGAGGCGGTCCTGCTCCGCGTCGTCGCCGGGCTCGACGTCGCCGGCACCGCCGAGGTCCTCGGCAAGCGGCCCGGCGCGGTCCGCGTCGCCGCGATGCGGGGGCTGCGCCGGCTCGCCGCACACCCACAGGTCCGCTCCCGCCACGTCGCCTTCGGCACCACCACCGCCGACCTGCCCCACCCACACCTGGAAGGTGCCTGATGCGCGGGTGGTGGTGGCGTCGCCAGACCCTGCCCAAGGCCGAGGCGCAGCGGCTGCTGGACGGCGGGTCCGGCGACTCCGCGGTGGCCGACCTGCTCCGCGCGGCGTCCGGCCCGGCCCGGTCCGGCGAACTGGCGGGGGAGCGGGCCGCGGTCGCCGCGTTCCGGCAGGAGTACGCCGCCGGCGCCGGCACGGCGAGCGTCCGCAGCGAGCTGCCGCGCGCGATCCGGCACCCGGGCCGCCGGGTCGCGGTGCTGGCCGCGGTGCTCGCCGCCGGGGTGCTCGCCGGGACCGGGGTCGCCGCGGGCGCCGGCCGGCTGCCGGAGCCGTTGCAGCGGGCCGCGCACGACTGGATCGACAAGGTCCCGGAGCCCGACCCGCGGCCGCGGCCGGAGCAGACCGTCCGCGCCGCGTCGCCGACCCCGCCGGCGGTGCACCGCCCGGCGGTCACACCCACCCCGACGCACCCCGGTACCCTCGCCGCCGCCGACGCCAAGAAGCTCTGCAAGGAGTGGGAGAAGACGCGCGACGACCCGCACCGCAAGCCGATGGACCCCGCCGACCTGCGGGCGCTCACCGCCGCGGCCGGCGGCCCGGAGCGGATCGAGGGCTACTGCGGGCTGACCCCGACCGGACCCACGCCCGGGCCGCCCGGGCAGCCGGGCCCGCCGTCCGGCACCAAGTCGAAAAAGGCGGCCCGTCGCTGAAACGCGTGACGTGATCGCGTGCCCGGCGTTGAGCACCACGACGACGGATGACCGCGCGACGGGATGGACGCCATGGACGGGACCACCGAACAGCTCAGCATGACCGCCGCCGAACTGTCGTTCCTGCTCGCGAGCGGGGGGCAGCCGGGGGAGGCACCCCGGCTGCTCGGGCTGACCGACGCCGACCGGGCCGACGCGGTGCTCAGCGCCGGCCTCGGGTCGCTGCTGCTGCGCCACCTCGCCGCGCCCGTGGACGGGCAGAAGCTGGAGCTGGCGCCGGCGGTCGCCGCGGTCGCCGCCGGGCTGCACCGCCCCCGCGCGTTCGTGCAGGTCGGGCTGACCGCGGAGGACCACGCCGACGGGGCGCTGCTGTTCGATGCGGAGATGACCCGGTTCCTGGTCGCGGCGCGGGCGTACCGCTGCTACGACATCACCCCGATCGGCGCCGACGTCGACGTGCGCGAGCCGCTGCTGGCGATCGCGGACCGCTTCCTGCACCGGCACCGGCCCGCCGTGGCCACGTTCAACACCTCGACCGTGCAGGCCGTCACCCGCGGGACCGCGCCGGCCCGGGCGACGCTCGCGTCGGCGACGGACGGCTCCTGGCGTTTCGTCGGCAGCGACGGCACCGACGCCACGGCCACCGTCGTGGCGAGCTTCGACGAGGCCGCCGCGCTCATGCGCGAGGAACTGGCGAAGATGCTGCCGGTGTTCCAGCCGCAGCCCTGACCCGAATCGGCGTTGATGATCTCGGGCGCGGCCGATACCGTGCCCGACCATGCCCAAGAAGACCGTGGTGTACATCGCCGTGCTGCTCTGCATCGCCGGTGTGCTGCTGTGGCACATCATCTCCCAGGGCCCCGGCGGCTCCGGGGCGTCCGGCCGGGGCTGCTACGCGACCCTGTCGGGGGTCACCGGGATCCCCGGCGCGGGCGAGCGGCTGGAGCCGGTGGGCTGTGACCAGGCGCACGACTGGGAGATCATCGTGCAGCTGGACGCCGCCGGCGCCGAGGAGGAGTGCCAACGCAGGGTCGACGCGTTCCTCGGCGGGCCCTGGCGGCAGTCCCGCGTCATGTGGGGCCTGTCCGAGCAGCGGCGCGGCAAGGCGTACTGCGGCATGGTGGAGACCTCCGGCACCGCCGCCGAGGCGGTCGGCAGCACCGCCAGCTTCAAGGACGGCCTGCGCGGCGACCGGCGCCTCGCGATCACCTGCCTCGTCAACGACCTCGACGACGAGGAGAACCTGCTGTACGGCGACTGCGCGGAGCACCACTCCGGCGAGATCGTCGGGGTCGTCGCCGACGGCACCGACCAGCGGGCCGGCTGCCCGGGCGTGGCCGCCGGCTACCTGTCGCTGACCGAGGCCGAGCTGCGGGACCGCGGCGACCTGCAGGTGCGCTGGTTCGAGGACGGCTCCGGGCTGTGCTTCGTGGCCGAACCCGACGACCCGGACGGCCGCCACGACACCCTGCGCGCCACCGTCAAGGGCCTGGGCAAGGCGCCGCTGCCACAGTGACCGGCCGCCACCGCGGCGGCCGGCCCGCGCGGTGTCAGTCCCAGCCGTAGGAGGCGCGCAGCTGCTCGGCGATGCGGTCGAAGCGCTGCCGGTCCAGCACCGCGCCCTCGCGCCGGATGCCGTGCTCCTCGACGGTCAGCACCCGGTCCAGGCGGACCCAGCTCGGCCGCTGATCCCGGTCCCACGATCCGGGACCGAGGGCGAACCAGTTGCGTTGCCCGTCGCGCTCGCTCTGGCTGGACAGCATCAGGCCCACCAGCGACGTGCCCTTGCGCCCCACGACCAGGACCGGGCGGTCCTTGCCCTGGTTCGGGTCGTCCTCGTACTGCACCCACGTCCACACGACCTCGCCCGGGTCGGCGGCGCCGTCCAGCTGCGGGGCGTACTGCAGCAGCTTGTCGCCGGCGTGCTTGGGCGGCGGCCCCGGCTTGTGCAGCGTGGCCCGGGGCGCGGTGCCCCGCGGCGCGGCGGGTGCCGGTGCGGCGGTCGGTTGCGCGGGCGCGGCGGGCCGGACGCCCAGCCGCGTTGCCAAACCCTGAAGAAGTCGTTTCACGCGGACGACCATAGTCCCGATCATCTGGACGGGCCCGTTTTCGCACTGGAGACTGTGGTTCATGTACGACTTCGATGTCCTCGTGCTCGGTTCCGGCCCCGGTGGGCAGAAGGCGGCGATCGCGGCGGCGAAGCTCGACCGCCGGGTCGCCGTCGTCGAACGGCGCAACATGATCGGTGGTGTCTGCATCAACACGGGCACCATCCCGAGCAAGACCCTGCGCGAGGCGGTGCTCTACCTGACCGGTCTCAGCCAGCGGGAGATGTACGGCCAGAGCTACCGCGTCAAGGACGACATCACCGTCGGCGACCTGGGCGCGCGGACCCAGCACGTGATCGGCCGGGAGATCGAGGTCATCCGCAGCCAGCTCGCCCGCAACCGGGTGAAGCTGCTGCAGGGCACCGGCCAGTTCGTCGACCCGCACACCCTGACCATCACCGACGAGCACGGGCACTCGTCGCTGGTGTCCGCCGAGAAGATCATCCTCGCGGCCGGCACCCGCCCGGCCCGCCCGGACAGCGTCGACTTCGACGACATCACCATCATCGACTCCGACGGCATCCTCAACATCGACAAGATCCCGGGCTCCATGGTCGTCGTCGGTGCCGGCGTCATCGGCATCGAGTACGCCTCCATGTTCGCCGCCCTCGGCACCAAGGTCACCGTCGTGGAGCGCCGCGACCGGATGCTCGACTTCTGCGACCTGGAGATCATCGAGGCGCTGAAGTATCACCTGCGTGACCTGTCGGTCTCGTTCCGCTTCCGCGAGTCGGTCGCCGCGGTCGAGCGCCACGGCCGCACCGCCGTCGCGGTCCTGGCCAGCGGCAAGCGGATCGCCGCCGACGCCGTCATGTACTCCGCCGGCCGACAGGGCGCCGCCGACCAGCTCGGCCTCGAGAAGGCCGGCCTGGAGGCGGACAAGCGCGGCCGGATCACGGTCGACGAGCACTTCCAGACCGAGGTGCCGCACATCTACGCCGTCGGCGACATCATCGGCTTCCCGGCGCTGGCCTCCACGTCCATGGAGCAGGGCCGCCTCGCCGCCCACCACGCCTGCGACGAGCCGGTGCGCGGCATGCAGCTGCTCCAGCCGATCGGCATCTACACCATCCCGGAGATCAGCTTCGTCGGCCGCACCGAGGACGACCTCACCGACAGCAACATCCCGTTCGAGGTCGGCATCTCCCGGTACCGCGAACTCGCCCGCGGCCAGATCATCGGCGACTCGTACGGCATGCTGAAGATCATCGTCTCGCCGGAGGACCGCAGCATCCTCGGCGTGCACGTCTTCGGCACCGGCGCCACCGAACTCGTCCACATCGGACAAACCGTCATGGGCTGCGGCGGCACGGTCGACTACCTCGTCGACGCGGTCTTCAACTACCCGACCCTCGCCGAGTCCTACAAGGTGGCGGCGCTGGACGCGATGAACAAGATGCGCTCGGTGTCCCGCCTGACCGCCTGACCGCTCGGCGAGTGTGGTGCGGGCCACACACGCCGCGAACAACCCCGGACCCGCCCGATACGGTTCCAGAGAGGAAGGACGACACCGGGGGAAGGCAAGGATGCTGAGGCGTGCGCTGGTCACCGCGATACTGCTCGGAGCGACCCTGACGGCGTGCACGGACGAGGCGCCCGTCGAGGACCCGTTCGCCGCGTTCGTCAGCGGGTGGCAGCGGGCCGACTTCACCGGCGTCGACCTGCGCACGCCGAGTGGGCAGCCGCTGGCCGCCGACGCGGCCAGGCAGCTGCTCGCCGACACCGAGGGTGACCTCGGCGCGCGACGCCCCGTGGTGGCGCGGCACGGCACGGCGACGGTGCGCAGGGACAACGCCACGACGCTGGCCGGGGTCGACTGGACGTTGCCGGACGGGCGGCACTGGGCCTACGAGACGACCCTCGAGGCGCGCCGGATCGACGGGCGCTGGGCGGTCTACCTCGGCGCCGCGACCGTGCACCCGGACCTGCCCGACGGCAAGCGGATGACGCTGCGGTCCGTGCCCGCGGCGCGCGGGGTGGTCCTGGCCGCCGACGGCACGCCGATCGTGTCGGACGTCCCCGTCGTGTACGTCGGGGTCGAGCCGCGGCTGGTCCGCGACGTCGACGCCCTCCTCCAGCGGCTCGACCTGGTGTTCCGGTCGGTGCGGGTGTCGGTCGACGTGTCGGCGCTGCCGGGCCGGATCAAGGCGGCCAAGCCGGACGCGTTCGTCGACCTGGTCACGCTGCGGCAGACGGACTACGCCGAGATCGAGCGGGACCTCGCCGCCACCGACGGGATCGCCACGAGGACGGGGACGTTGTCGCTGCCGCTGACCCGCACGTTCGGGCGGGCGCTGCTGGGCACGTCGGGGCCGGCGACCAAGGAGCTGATCGACGGCAGCGGCGGGGCGCTCAAGGCCGGCGACGTCACCGGCCTGACCGGGCTGCAGCGGCGGTACGACACCGCCCTGCGCGGCACGCCCCGCCTCGAAGTGGTGGCCGGGGACGGCGGGGACAAGGTGCTCTACACGGCGCCGGCCGTCGACGGGGTGAAGGTGCGCACGACGATCGACGTGAAGACCCAGCAGGCCGCGGAGGCGGCGCTGGCGGCGACCACGAAACGGTCCGCACTGGTCGTGGTCCGGGTCGCCGACGGGGCGGTCCTCGCCGCCGCGAACGGGCCGGACGCGGCCGGGTACAACCTGGCGTTCCAGGCCGAGGTGGCGAGCCCGCCGATCGGTGTCGACGGCACCGCCGCCGGGTTCGGCGCGGCGTGGAAGCTCGGCGCGGACATGTTCACCGGCCGGGTCACCGCGCAGGGCGTGGTCGGCTCGCCGCTGGGTTACGCGGCCGCCGCGGCCGCCGTCGCCAGGGGTCACTGGAGCCAGCCGGTGCTGGTCACGGAGCCGTCGCCGGGGCCGCCCGCCACGGACGGCCCGGCCCTGAGCGGCCCGCTGACGGTGCCGGGGATGTCGGTGGTGGTGCGCGGCGACGTGGCGTACTGCGTCTACGTCGAGGGTGCCGGGCAGGACGTGACCGGGCCGATCGCGGACGCGTTCGGAAAATCGTTGAGCCGCTGAGGCAGTGGCGCGGTAGCGTCCCCGGCATGCCGTTTGGTTGACGCCCTGCCGATCCCGCCGGCCGGTTCGCGAGGCGAGCGGTCAGGTGGGCGCTGCTGTCCGACGCGCTGCCGCTGTATCCGCTGTATGCGCTGCTGTTCACCGACACCGGCCTCGGCGACGGGCAGATCTCGCTGCTGTTCGTGCTCTGGTCGAGCGTCGGGCTGCTCGCCGAGGTGCCCACCGGTGCGCTCGCCGACCGGTTCTCCCGGCGGGGCGCGCTGGTCGCGGCCGGGGTGCTGCAGGCCGTCGCGTTCGCGGTGTGGACCGCGGCGCCCGGCGGATGGGTGTTCGCCGCCGGGTTCGTGATCTGGGGCGTCGGCGGCGCCCTGTCCAGCGGGTCCCTGGAGGCCCTGCTGTATGACGGGCTCGCCGCCGCCGGTGCCGCGGACCGTTACGCGCGGGTGTCCGGGCGGGTCGCCGCCGCCGGGCTGATCGCGCAGATCCCCGCGGCCGGTGCCGCCGTCGTGCTGTTCCCCCTCGGCGGCTACGCCCTGGTCGGCTGGGTCAGCGTCGGGATCTGCCTGTGCGCCGCGGCCCTCGCCCTGCGGCTGAACTCGCCCGCGGCGGCAGCGCAGGAAGCGGCGGGCGAGGACGACCAGCGGGGATACTTCGCGACGCTCGGCGACGGGATCGGGCAGGCGGCCCGCGCGCCGGCGGTGCGCACCGCGATCCTGGCGCTCGCCGCCGTCGCCGGGCTGGACGCGATCGACGAGTACTTCTCCGTGATGGCCGCCGGCTGGGGCGTGCCGACCGGGCTGAACCCGCTGCTGGTCCTCGTCGTCACGCTCGGTGGGGCGGCGGGTGCGGGGCTCGTCGCGTACACCGGGACGCCACGACCGGCGGTGCAGGCGACGCTGCTCGGGGTCGCCGCCGCCGCTCTGGCCGCGGCCGGGGTGCTGCGCCTGCCGGCGGGCATCGTGCTCGTCGCGGTCTTCTACGGGTTGTACCGCTACGTGCTGGTCCTCGTCGACGCCCGGATGCAGCACGTGATCGAGGGGGCGTCCCGGGCCACCGTCACGTCGGTGGCGGCCCTGGCCACGGAACTGTCGGCCCTGGCGCTGTTCGGCGCGTGGGCCGCCGGGGGAGTGCTCCTGGTCGCCGCGCTCACCGCGCTGCTGGCGCTGATACCGCTGAGCGCGGGGAGCCGCCGGTGACGGCTCCCCGCGACAGGGGTCAGGTGCAGGTGGTGCCGTTGAGCTTGAACGCCGCCGGGGTCGCGTTGGTGCCGGAGTAGCCGGCCTGGAAGCCGAAGCTCGCGGTGCCGCCGACCGGCACCGTGCCGTTCCAGCCGCCGTCGCGGACGGTGACCGCGGTGCCGCTCTGCGACGCCGTGGCGTTCCAGGCGTTGCTGATGCGCTGGTCACCGGCGAAGGCGAAGGTGAGCGTCCAGCCGTTGACCGTGCCGGGGCCGCGGTTGGTGATGGTCAGGGTCGCGGTGAAGCCGTTGTTCCACTGGTTGTCCACCCGGTACGCCACCGAGCACCCGGTGCTGCCCTGGGAGGCGGGCGGCGACGACGACGGGGATTTCGACGGTGAGGACGACGGTGAGGACGACGGCGACTTCGAGGGCGACGCGGACGGGGACGCCGAGGGCGACTGCGACGTCGGCGGCGTCGACGGTACGACACCGTTCAACGCCAACTGGTAGGCCAGGTCGGGCACGAACTGCCCCGCGGCGGCGGCGCACCCGTCGGCCTCGCCGGGCAGCTTGACCCACACGAACGCGTCGACGCTCGCTTCGCCGGTGCTGGTCGTGGGCCCGACGCCCACTCCGCGGCCGGCCGGGTCGCACCACTGGCTGCCGTTGGGCCCGCGGCCGTTGCGGCTGGTGTCGACGATCTGGTGCAGGTTCCCGGCGCCGATGGCGTTGAGGATGTTGCGGCCGTACGCGACCTCGTCCGCCGTCGTGCGGAAGTTGGACACGTTGCTGTAGAAGCCGTCGGCGTTGCGCACGCCCGCGGCGACGAGCCGGCCGGCCTGGTCGCCGGCGGAGTTCCAGGCGGAGTGCCCGGCGTCGAGGTACACCTTCGCCGAAGGGTTCGCCTGCTTGATGGTGGTGACGGCGCTGGCCAGGGCGGCGTCGCGGGCGGCCACGCCGGCGCTGTCGAGGCAGGTCTGCAGGGCGAGGGAGTCCGGCTCCAGCAGCACGACCGCGGTGCGGGTGCCGAGGCCCGCGGCGAATGCGCGCACCCACGCCGCGTACTCGGTCAGGGTGGTGGTCCCGCCGGCGGAGGCGCCACCGCAGTCGCGGTTGGGGATGGCGTAGGCGACCAGCACCGGGATCTGCCCGGCGGTGTTGGCGGCGCCGACGTAGGACTGCACGGAGGCCGTGGTGGTCGCGGTGTTCGGGGTGGTGAACCACCTGGCCTGCGGCTGTACGCCGATCCGGTCCCGGATGAGGGCGGCCCGCGAGTCGCCGGGGTTGGCCGCGAGCCAGCGCAGCACCTGCGAGCCGGGGTCGCGGTAGAACGTGCCGGCGATGGTGCCGGCGCTCGCCGACCCGCCGCCGGCCAGCCAGAGTCCGGCGGTGCCGAGGGTCACGGCAACGATCGCGGCGACGGCGGGCCGCCGCCACCTTCGGGGAGTACGCATGCGGGGTCCTTCCGGGGTACGGGAAGGCCGACCGTATGGCTGTCCGTCGCGGCCGGTCCACAGTGCGTGCCGGCCGCGCGCGCCGACCAGCGTGGACGCGCCGAGATGGCGTGAAAGTTACCTTTTGCCGAATGAGGTGAATGAATTCGTGAACCATCGCGCAGCGTAGATGCCCTGGCAACGGGCCGTACGACGGATCCGGCGGGTCAGGTGGCACGAACTCCACATACCACTCGATTGGCGCAAAGTCCCTGGTCAACGCCACATGGCAGGTTCATGCAAGGTATTCCTCATTAGGCAGCAAACAATCTACGGTGAGGGCAGGCCGATGGCTCCCCTCGCCAAAAAGCCTAAATGGGACGGGCCTCGTGCCGATAGGGCGTTTACGGGTGTCACTGGGTAGCGTCGGGGCGCCACCGTGACGGTCGGGAGGGATGCGTGTCGCCGCGTAGGGTGCTGGCCGGCTACTGCGTGATCATGGCTGCCCTCGTGGTGGCCAACTTCGCGCTGCCCGCCCTGCACCTGATCCTGTGGTCCGCGATCGGCCTCACCAGCGTCGCGGCCATCGTCACCGGCGTGCGCATCAACAAGCCCCGCCGCCGCGCACCCTGGTTCCTGCTCGCCGGCGCCGTCGCCTCGTTCATCACCGGCGACCTCATCGCCGACGTCCTCACCCGGCTGCTGGACCGCCAGGGCTTCCCGTCCGTCGCCGACGGCTTCTACCTGGCCGTCTACGTGCTGATCGCGGCCGCCCTGGTGGGGCTGATCCGCATCGGGGTGGCCCGCCGTGACCCGAGCGGGCTGTACGACGCCGTCACCGTGACCGCCGGGCTCGGGCTGCTGTCGTACATCTTCCTCATCCGGCCCTACGTCGAGGATCCCGCGCTGTCGGTGCTCGAGAAGAGCTTCTCGATCGCGTATCCCCTCGCCGACATCGTGGTGCTCGCCGTCGGTGCCCGGCTCATCACCGCCGTGCGCCGCAGCCCCGCCCTGCTGCTGCTGGCCGCCGGTGGCGTCGGGCTGCTCAGCGCCGACGTCGGGTACGGGCTCAAGCAGCTCAACGGCGTCTGGGAGACCGGCGGCCCCGTCGACATCGGCTGGGTCGCGTTCTACGCGCTGTGGGGCGTCGCGGCGCTGCACCCGTCGATGCGGGAGCTGACCGAGCCCAAGGTGCACCGGGCCGGCGAGGAGCACTTCGGCCGGCTGCTGCTGCTCGGCCTGGCCCTGTTCATCGCGCCGTGCGTGCTGTATTTCGAGATGCGCAGCGGCGAGGTCCACGACGCCACCGTCATCGCCGCGTCCTCGGCGCTGCTGTCCGGCATGGTCCTGCTGCGGCTCGGCCGGGCCGTCAACGTCCAGCGGCACACCGTGCAGCGGGAGCGCCGGCTGCGCCGGGCCGGCGGGGCGCTGCTGATGGCGACCGACGAGGCCGGCGTGACGGCCACCGTGCGCACCGCGATCGCCGAGCTGCTGCCCCTCGGCAGGCCGCACCGGGTCGTGCTCGCGCCGGCGGGCGACGGCGCCGTGTCGATGCCGTACACGCGGACACTGGCGCCGTCCCTCGCCGAGGACCTCGGCGACTTCGAGGTCACGCTGTGCTGCCCGCTCGCGCCGGTGGAGGGCCGCGAGTCCGGCCGGGCGCTCTACATCGCCGCCGACGAGGTCACGCTCGTCGGCGTGCAGGAGGCCGCGCAGATCCTCGCCACCCAGGCCGCCCTCGCCCTGGAGCGGATCGCGCTCGGCGAGGAGATCGGCCGGCGCAACAGCGAGGCCTACTTCCGCACCCTGGTGCTC
Organism: Dactylosporangium sp. NPDC049525; assembly: GCF_040676755.1. Lineage (NCBI taxonomy): Bacteria > Bacillati > Actinomycetota > Actinomycetes > Micromonosporales > Micromonosporaceae > Dactylosporangium > Dactylosporangium sp. NPDC049525. Next base: position 160,074 of record NZ_JBFAPO010000002.1, read on the forward strand.
AACACCGCCGACGTCATCCTCATCGTCGGCGACCACGACCAGATCCGCTACGCCAGCCCGTCCGCGCGGGCGCTGTTCGGCAGCGACCAGCTCGAGGGCACCCCGCTGCCGATGGCGTTCGCGAAGGAGAGCCTCGTCGAGGTCGACCGCCGCCTGCACGAGCTGCGCACCCGCGGCGTCGACCGGCCCGGCGACGACCTGCGCGTGGTCGGCGCCGACGGCCGGCCCGCCCTGGTCGAGGCCACGTTCCGGGACCTGCGCGGCGAGCCGACCGTCGGCGGCATCGTCGTGACCCTCCGCGACGTCACCGAACGCAGCCGGCTGCAGGCGGAGCTGTACCAGCGGGCCACCTTCGACGCGCTCACCGGCCTGCCGAACCGGGAGGTGTTCCTCGGGCGGGTGCAGGAGGCGGTCAGCTCCGGCGCGGAGAACGGCGCGACCGTCGGCGTGCTCATCATGGAGCTCGACGACTTCAAGGTCGTCAACGACACCCTCGGCCACAGCGCCGGCGACGCGCTGCTCGTCGCGGTCGGCAAGCGGCTCACCGAGGCGCTGCGGGCCGTCGACGGCTCCTACGGCGCGGCCGGCACCGTGGCCAGGCTCGGCGGCGACGAGTTCGCGGCCCTGGTCCGCCGGGCCGGCAGCGCCGCCGACGTCGAACGCGTCGCGGAGAAGGTCCTCGCCAGCTTCGCCACCCCGTTCGAGCTGCCGCACGGCGACGTCACCGCGACCGCCAGCATCGGCGTCGCCACGACCGCCGAGGCGGCCGACGCCCAGGACCTGCTGCGCCACGCCGACCTCGCCGTGTACGTCGCGAAGGACGCCGGCAAGGACCGCTGGCGGCGCTACGAGTCCTCGCTGCACAGCGCCGTCGTCGAGCGGCACAAGCTGCGCGCCGACCTGGACCGGGCCATCGCCGACGGCGCGTTCCTGCTGCACTTCCAGCCGATCGTCGCGATCGGCGACGGCCGCACCCACGGCTTCGAGGCGCTGGTGCGGTGGAACCATCCGACCCGCGGCATGGTGTCCCCGGCCGAGTTCATCTCCGTCGCGGAGGAGAGCGGCCTGATCGTGCCGCTCGGCGCGTGGGTGCTGCGCAACGCGGTCGAGGCCGCCGCGCAGTGGCGCCTGCTGCACCCCGGCGACGAGGTGTACGTGTCGGTCAACGTCTCCGCCCGCCAGTTCCGCGGCCGTGAGCAGGGCTTCGCCCGGTGGGTCCTGCAGGAGATCGACCGGATGGGCCTGCCGCCGGCGAGCCTGCTGGTGGAGATGACCGAGAGCCTGCTGCTGCACGACGACGGCGAGGTCACCGCCGAGCTCGCCGAACTGCGCGAGGCCGGCGTCCGCATCGCCATCGACGACTTCGGCACCGGCTTCTCGTCGCTGTCCTACCTGCGGCGCCTGCCCGTCGACGTGCTGAAGCTCGACAAGAGCTTCATCGACACCATCGCGTCGTCGTCGGAGCAGCACGCGGTCGTCGACATGATCGTGCAGCTCTCGGCGATTCTGCAACTGCAAATTGTTGCTGAAGGTATCGAGACCGAGGCCGAGCGTGATCTTCTGGTGGCGATGGGCTGCCATCTGGGCCAGGGTTACTTGTTCTCCAGGCCGTTGAGCTACGGTGACGCGAGTCAATGGTTGTTAGAGGAAGCGTCGGGGCTTCAACGGGGAAGTCGTTCGGCGGCCTGAGGCCTTCGGAGGACTTGTGCTCAACCACCTCGCTGCCGCTGTCGACGACGACCCCCGTTACAGCGGTATCGCCGACCTGCGGGCCCGTACCCGCTTCTACGACGCGGTCATCGACGAGGTCGACGGCCGCCGGATCCGGGTCGGGGAGCACTGGCTCACCGACTGGGCCTCCTGCAACTATCTCGGCTTCGACCTGGAGCCGCAGATCATCGACGCCGTCGAGGGCGAGCTGCGGCGCTGGGGCACCCATCCCAGCTGGTCGCGGATGCTGGGCAACCCCGCGCTGTATCCGCGGATCGAGGAGCGGCTCGCCGACCTGCTCGGCGCTCCCGACACGCTGGTCCTGCCCACGATCACGCAGATCCACCTGTCGGTGATCCCGGTCCTGGCGCAGCGCGGCACGCTGCTGGTCGACGCCCGGGCGCACAAGACGATCTGGGACGGCTGCGTGCACGCCCGTGGTCTGGGCGCCACGCTGAAACGGTTCAAGACGATCGACGAGCTCGCCTCGCTGCTGGCCACGGACCTGCCCGGCCCGGTCCTGGTCTGCATGGACGGCGTCAACAGCATGACCGGCAACATCCCGCGCATCGGGCAGTACCTGGACCTGTGCCGGGCGCACGGCGCGGTCCTGTACGTCGACGACGCGCACGGCTTCGGCGTCATCGGCGAGCGGTCCACGGAGGAGACGAGCCCCTACGGCACCCGCGGCAACAGCATCGTGCGCTACTACGGCGAGTCCTACGACGACCTGGTGCTCGTCGGCGGGTTCTCCAAGGCGTACTCGTCGCTGCTGGCGTTCCTGGCGGTGCCGACCGTGCTGAAGAACCGGCTCAAGGCTTCCGCGGCGCCCTACCTGTACTCCGGCCCGTCGCCGACCGCGTCCCTCGCGACCGTCCTGGCCGGCTTCGACGTCAACGCCGACCGCGGCGACAAGCTGCGCGCCGACCTGCACCGCATGTCGACCCGGGTGCTGCAGCACGTCCGCGAGCTCGGCGTCTTCACCCCCAACACCGACGACACGCCGATCATCGAGCTGCCGATCGCCCTGGACCGCGACCTGGTCGAGGTGTCGGAGCTGCTGTGGCAGCGCGGGCTGTTCGTGACCCTCGCGCCCTACCCGGGGGTGCCCCGCGACCAGGTCGGCTTCCGGGTGCAGGTCACGGCCGCCAACACCGACGAGCAGATCGACGAGCTCAACGCCGTCATCAGCGAGCTCGCCGCCGCCGAGGTGTTCCAGTCCGCCCGGGAGACCAGCGCGAGCTAGGTCTTAGACGCTGCGCGTCACGAGGACGGGGCTGGCGGCGTGATGGACGATGAGCTGGGTGCGCGGGTTCGGCCGGGGCTGCTCATACCAGCAGACGCGGTGCGCGCCCACGACGAGCAGCAGCGCGTTGCTCGCGGCGGCGGTGAGCGCCTCGAGGACCGGCTCGTCCGACCCGGCGAACCTGGCGTCGACGTCGCGGTGCCGCCGCAGCCACGGCGCCAGCTCCGCGTAAACGGCGCTGTGTGGCCGGGTGTGCCCGGCGTGCATGGCGACGAGCGGCACGTGCCGCGACCGCGCCTCGTCGTAGGCGAAATCGAGGGCCCGCCAGCTCGACGGCGTCCCGTCGACGCCGACCACCACCGGCGCGGTGCCGGGCAGCGCCGTCATCGGGTCCGCGCCGGGACCGGCCCGGTCCGGGGAGGGCGGCCCCGGCCACACGTCCAGCGGGTGCCGGTCCTCGGTCAGCCACCGCTCGCCCCGGTTGACCACCAGGACCGGGCAGTGCGCGAAGGCGGCCAGGTGGGCGCCGACCGACGAGTCCAGCAGGCCGCCGTCGTGCGGCCTGCCGCCGATCGCCACCAGGCTGGCGGTGCGGGACTGCTCCTGCAGGACCCGGGCGGCCGGCCCGCCGACGGTGACGGTCTCCACCGCGATGCCCGGTTGCCAGCCCCGCGCGTCGGCGGCCGCGTCCAGCACGACCCCCTGCCCGTCGGCGGGGCCTTCCCAGCTCATCGCGTGCACGACCCGAAGCGTCCGGTCGTGCCGGGCGGCCTCGTCGGCGGCCCATCGCACCGCGCCGAGACTCGCCACCGACCCGTCGACGCCGACGACCACTGGTCTGTCCATGTATCCAACGTCCCTCGCGGGACGGGCATCGACCAGCGGCGTCAGTCTCCGGTCAGTCCTCGGCCTTCTTGCGGCGGCGGGGGGTGGCGCGCTTGCGGGGCTTCGGGTTGCCGGATGCGAGCCTGGTGTAGGTCAGCGTGTTGGCCAGCCCGATGCCGATCGTGGAGAACAGCACCTGGATGCCGAGTTCCCACCAGCTCCACTGGATCTTCCACACCTTGACCAGGGCGTCGTCGTCGAGGTTGATCAGCTCGGCGACGAGCGTGCCGAGCAGTGCCGCGCCGACGCCGATCAGGAACGTGATGAACAACCCGATCGACTGGCGGCCCGGCAGGACCAGCCGGCCGAGGACACCGATGAGCAGACCGATCGGGATCGCGCTCAAAAAGTCGTTGATGTGCATGGCACCCGCGCTCCCCTCGCGTTGAATCAATCGAGCGGCACCGTACACGTCCTTGGTCAGGTCCGCAGGGGTGGGAGGCACTCAGCGGCGGCCACCCATCTGCCACGGGTGGATCTCGACCTCGTCGTAGCCGCCCGGCAGCACGTCCGCGGCCCGCACCGGCGCCCCGTCGACCGCCGCCTCGACCAGCACCGCGGTGCCGAGCCAGCCGCCGTCCTCGTGCGAGAACAGCTCGCCGCGGGCGAGCATGCCGCGGGCCGGCGCCGCGGCCCGGGCGGGCCGGGTGCCCGGCGGCGCGTGGCCGATGAGCAGGAACCCCTCGCCCGCGCCGGAGGCGTGCTGCCACATGGTGCCGCCGAGGGTGTCCTCGTATCGCAGCAGCAGCACGGGATCGTAGACGCCGGCCTGGTAGTTCGGCTCGTCGAACGCGAACCTCCGCGCGGCGGCGAGGTCGGGCAGCTCGACGATGTGGATGCTGCCGGTGGCCTCGGTCCGGTCCTCGCTCAGCGTCGGGCCGCGGGCGGTGAGCTCCTTGACGTAGCCGTCCATGTACGCCCAGTGCTTCTCGAGGAGCTCCACGCGCAGCGGGCCGGTGCCCGGCCGGTCCACGCCGTATATGAAGTGCAGCATGGTGCGGCAGTCTCCCATGCGGCCGATCGCCGGCGCACTCAGGAGGGTAGATGCGCTGCGAGGACCGCGGCGCCGTCCGGGTCCGTGTCGGTGGTCAACCGGCCGCCGTGCCGCGCGACGATGGCCCGGCACAGCATCAACGCCGTCGAGTCGTGCCGCACGCCCTCGCCGGTGGCCGCGGAGGACGTGAAGAGCCGGTCGCCGCCGCGCCCGCCGATCGGCACGGTGATCCGCCAGCCGCTGTCGGTGGACGCCACGTCGACGCCGAGCAGGGCTCCCGGCTCGGCGGCCGCGAGCCCGATGCCGATCATCGCGTCGACGAGCCGCCGCAGCAGCACCCGCTCACCCTCGACGGTCGCGTCGTGGGCACCGGTCGCGGTCAGGTGCACGGCGGCGTCGCGGGCGGCGGCGGTCCAGCCGGGCAGCGCGGCCGCCACCACCTCCTCCAGCGCGATCTTCTCGCCGGCGACGGCGGCGGGCGGCGCGTTCTCGATGCGGGCCAGCTCCGTGACGTTGTCGATGAGGCCGAGGAGCCGGGCGGCGTTGCGGGCGACGGCCGCGACCGGCGCCGCGAGGGGGTCCGGCTCGGTGACCTCCTCGCCCAGCAGCTCCGACATCGCCGCGATCGACGTGACGGGGGTGCGCAGCTCGTGCGACACGGCCGCGGTGAACTCGGCCTTCATCGCGACCAGCTCCGCCAGGGCCCGGTTCTGCCGGCGGAGCCTGGCCCGGTCGGCGATGCGGTGCGACACGTCCCGCAGCACGAGGCAGCGGCCCTCGTGCGGGGTGCCGGTCAGCAGCGCGGTCCAGGTCCACTCCACGACCAGCCCCGGCCGCGGCGACCAGCGGCCGTGGTCGTCCTTCGCCATCGCCGCGGCGACGGTGTCGCCGACCTTCCGCCCCGTCGCCTGCTCGCCCAGGAGGTCCCGGGTCGCCTGGTTCGCCGCGACGACGGTGCCGTCGGCGCCGGTGACGAGCAGCCCGGTGCCGAGCTGGTCGAGCGCCGCGGCGAGCAGCTCCGGATCGACCGTCATCACCTGACCACGCTTTTCGTCGTTTTTGTCCCCTTGGTGAGTTTAAGTGACGTCCACCCGACCGCGCGTGGCGATTGACACCCGCCGACGCCCGCCCATACGGTTCGAGCCACCATGACGCATCTCGGCGGATCGTCCAAGCTGCTCAGGGCCATGAACGACGCGGCCGCCCTGAGTCATGTCCTCGAACGCGGCACCCTCACGCGCGGCGACCTGCGTGAGCTGACCGGGCTGTCCAAACCGACGATCTCGGAGGCGCTGCGGCGGCTCACGGAGGCGAAGCTCGTCACCGTCGTCGGTTACGTCAGCGCCGGCCCCGGCCCCAACGCCGAGGTGTACGCGGTGAACCCCGACGCCGCGTACTCCGTCGCCCTGTCCGTGCGCGACCGCACCGCGTCCCCGCCGCCCGGCGGCATCTCGGGCTCGGACCTGCCGACGGTCAGCGCGGCCGTCACCGACCTCGCCGGGACCGTCCGCGGCCGGCTCGAGCTCGCGGTCGACTTCACCCGCACCGACCCGGTCTCGGCCGTCGTCGACGCCGTGCAGGACGTGTGCAAGGAGGCCAGGATCGCGCCCGACCCGGTCGCGCAGGTGCAGATCGCCGTCGCCGGGTCCTACGACGCCCGCACCGACGTCCTGCACCACGTCGAGGTCCCCGGCTGGGGCCGCCCCGGGCTCGTCGACGACCTGCGCCGCCGCCTCGGCGTGCCCGTCGGCGTCGACAACGACGTCAACCTCGCCGCCGTCGCCGAACGCGCCCACGGCGCCGGCCGCGACGCGGAGAGCTTCGCCCTGCTCTGGCTCGGCGAGGCCGGTCTCGGCCTCGCCATCGACCTCGGCGGCACCCTGCTGCGCGGTGCCCGCGGCGGCGCCGGCGAGATCGGGTACATGCCGATGATGCTGCCCGGCGTCACCGGCGGCCGCGGGTTCACCGGCCGGGTCGACTTCCAGGACCTGGTCGGCGGCGGCGCCGTGCTCGACCTCGCCGCCGAGTACGGCCTGCAGGAGAGCACCGCCGCCGGCACCATGGCCGTCGCCGTGGCCCGCGCCTCGGAGCGCGACGACGCCGCCCGCAGCTTCGTGACGACCCTGGCCGGCCGGATCGCGATCGGCCTGTCCGCCGTCGTCGCCGTGCTCGACCCGCCGCTCGTCGTCATCGGCGGCGAGGTCGGCCAGGCCGGCGGGCCGGTGTTGAGCACGGCGGTCGCGACCGCGCTGGCCGAGGCCGCGCCCCTGGAGACGGCGATCGCGACCAGCACGCTGCACGACGACGCCGCACTGCTCGGCGCCCAGGAGGCCGGCCGCTCCGCCGTCCGCGACTCGATCCTCGCCACCTTGCGCCGCCCGGTGTAGCTGCTCCGGCGACGCTGGAGCCGCCGCGGTGCTGGAGCCGCCGCGGTGTTGGGGCCGGCATGGAGTTGGAGCCGCCGCGGTGCTGGAGTCGGCGCGGTGGTGGAGCTGGCGTGGAGTTGGAGCCGGCGCGGTCGTGGTGGCTGGCGCGGTCGTGGAGGCGGCTTGGCCGTGGAGGCGGCCTGGTGGTCGAGGCGGCTTGGTGGTCGAGGCGGCTCGGTGGTGGCGGGTTCAGCGCCAGGCGGCGGGTGCGTTGCCGTAGGCGGGCGGCAGGTGCGGCCAGGTCAGTGGGGTGCCGTCGATCGTGCCGGGCGGGCTGACACCGGTCCAGCCCGCGCCGAGCGGGACCAGGAACGGCGCCGTCGGGGTGTCCACCGGGGGCGACGGGTCGAGGGGAGTCTCGAGCAGCCACCGGGCGGTCCGGGCCAGGGACACCTCGACGTGGGCGGCGGCGCCGGTGCGTTCCCGTGCCGCGAGAGCGGCGAGAGCTCCGGCGGCGGCGAGGTACCCGGACGCGTGGTCGAGCAGCTGGCACGGCAGGGCACCGGGGCGGCCGGTGGCGTCCCTGGTGAGCCAGCCGATGCCGGTCGCGACCTGGACCAGGCTGTCGAAGCCGCGCCGGGCGCCCCACGGGCCGGTGGTGCCCCACGCGGACAGCGTGACCACGACGGTGCCGGGGTGCCGGTCGGCGACCTGGTCCGGGTCCAGGCCGAACCGGCGCAGGGCACCGGGGCGGTAGCCGGTGACGAGCACGTCGGCGGTGTCGAGCAGGCGGTGCAGCGTCTCCAGCCCCGCGGCGGTGCCGGCGTCCAGGGTGGTGCTGGCCTTGCCGACGACCCCGTCGACCGCGTGCAGCGGCAGCTCGGGCCGGCCGGGGTCGTCGATGCGCAGGACGTCGGCGCCGAGCGCGCCGAGCATCCGGGTGCCGACCGGGCCGGCGATGACCCGGGTCAGATCGAGCACCCGGATCCCGGCCGCCGGAAGCACCTGGCCACCAGAGGCCGCCGGAGGCACCCGGCCACCAGAGGCCGCCGGAGGCACCTGGCCACCAGAGGCAGCTGGCGGCGCTTGGCGTCCGGAAGCGGCCGGGGGCGTCTGGCGACCGGAGGCGGCCGGAAGGGCCCGGCCACCAGGTGCCGCACCGAGCGGCGTGGTGCGCACCAGCGGACCCGGCAGCGCACCGCCCGATGCACCGCCCGATGCCCCGCCCGGCACGCCGCCCGGCACGCCGCCCGACGCCCCGCCCGCTTCGGCCGCTGGCCCGTCCAGCCACTCGTCCAGCCAGTCGTCCGGGCGGCGGCAGGCGACGGCGAGGCCGCCCGCGGCGTACACCAGGCGCTCGACGTCCGAAGCGGGCCGGGCCGCGATCGCACCGGCCACGCCGTCCTCGTCCGTGCCCAGGGCGGCCAGGAGCGCGGCGCGGTGCCACGGATAGTTGGCGTGGGTGCGGACCCAGCCGTCGGCGGCCGGCCACAGCCGCGACAACGGGGCGAACCCCTCGATGCCGCGCCCGTCAGGGCCCCGCAGCAGCGCCTCGCTGCGCACCGCCGCGGCGACGTGGGCGGTGTCGAGGGCGACCGCGGGCCGGCGGCCGGTCCGCGCGCCGGCCAGGTCCGCGGCGGCCTCCAGGCACATCGTCACCGCCGCGGTCGCGCAGGCGGCCACGGCGAGGGGCGCGGCCAGTACACCAGGGACAGCGGGACCACGGATCTCGACGCTCACCCCTGCCATTCTCGCTCGACACCGCGCCGCGCGGGGGCGCATGCTCGCGGGCACGATGGGAGCTCTGGACATGGTCGCCGCGCGGGTCGCCGGCGGCGCGACGGTGCGGTTCCGGCCCAGCGGGTCCTCGATGGTGCCGCTGGTGCGCAGCCGGGAGCTGGTCACGGTCAGCCCGGTCGACCCGGCGAAGGTCGAGGTCGGCGACATCGTCCTGGCCAAGGTCGCCGGGACGGTCTACCTGCACCTGGTGTCCGCGGTCGACGCGGCGGGCGGGCGGGTGCAGATCAGCAACAACCGGGGCCGGATAAACGGCTGGACCGGGCACGCGAAGGTCTACGGCATCTGCGTCGCCGTCGAGGGTGCCCGGCGCCCCCGCGTCGACGGCAAGACCCGGTAGGAAAGTCGGACACGGGTTGTCAGGTTTTGCTGACACGGTCAACGGCATGAACACATCACTGAAGGGCAAGGTCGCGCTGGTCGCCGGGGCCACGAGGGGCGCGGGCCGGCAGATCGCGGTGCAGTTGGGTGCGGCCGGCGCCACGGTGTACGCGACCGGCCGCACCACCCGGCAGCAACAGTCGGAGATGGCGCGGCCGGAGACGATCGAGGAGACCGCGGAGCTCGTCACGGCGGCCGGCGGCGTCGGGATCGGCGTGCAGGTCGACCACCTGGTGCCGGAGCAGGTGCGGGACCTCGTCGCCCGCATCGACGCCGAGCAGGGCCGGCTCGACCTGCTCGTCAACGACATCTGGGGCGCCGAAGGGCTGTTCACCTGGGACAAGCCGCTGTGGGAGGACTCCCTCGACACGGGGCTGCACATCCTGCGCCTCGCCATCGACACGCACATCATCACCAGCCACGCCGCGCTGCCGCTGCTGATCCGCAACCCCGGTGGGCTGGTGGTCGAGGTGACCGACGGGACCCTGGAGTACAACGCCGACAACTACCGGGTGTCGTTCTTCTACGACCTGGCGAAGATGTCCGTGCTGCGGCTGGCGTTCGCGCAGGCGCACGAGCTCAAGCCGCACGGCGCGACGGCGGTCGCGATCACGCCCGGCTGGCTGCGCTCGGAGGTGATGCTCGAGCACTTCGGCGTGACCGAGGAGAACTGGCTCGACGCCACCGCGAAGGAGCCGCACTTCGTGATCTCCGAGACCCCGGCGTACCTGGGGCGGGCCGTCGCCGCGCTCGCCGCCGACCCGGACGTCGCCCGGTGGAACGGGCAGTCGCTGTCCAGCGGGCAGCTGTCGGGGGTGTACGGGTTCACCGACGTCGACGGCAGCCGGCCCGACTGGTGGCGGTACTTCCGCGAGGTCCACGAGCCGGGGAAGCCGGCCGACGCCACCGGCTACCGGTAGAGGTCGCGTGGCCGACGCGACCGGCTACGGGTAGAGGTCGCGCATCAGCGCGCACTATCGGTACGCGCACTATCGGTAGAGGTCGCGCATTCGCTGCGCCGCCGCGCGCATGAGGTCGCGCAGCGGCGCTGGGGCGAGCACCTCGACCTCCGGGCCGAGCCGCAGCAACTGGGTATAGGCAACCTCTACTGACTCGACCGGCAGTTGCAGCACCACCCGGCCCTGCTCGTCGGCCGGGTGGTGCACCGCCTCGCGCACGGCGAGGGACTCGACCGCGTACCGCAGCTGCCGCAGGCCGGTCGGCGTGACCCGGATCGTGACCTGTTCGTCGAGAACCCGCCGGACGAACTCGTCGGCGCGGACCGCCCAGAACGCCGCCAGGTCGAACGCCGGGTCGCGGGTGAACGCCGCCGCCTCCACGGCCAGGTCGGTGATCCGGTCGACCCGGTACACGCGCAGGTCGTCGCTCTTGCTGATCCGCCCGACGAGGTACCAGGCGCCGTTCTTGAGCACCAGGCCGTACGGTTCGACGGTCCGGGTGACGACCTCGCGCCGCTCGTACCGCAGCCGCACCACCCGGTCGTCCCAGACGGCGCGGGCCAGCTCGGCCAGCCACGGCGGCGGCAGCGCCGGGTCCTCGAACCAGCCAGGCACGTCGAGGTGGAAGCGTTGCCGGGCCCGGCCTGCCGCGTCCCGGATCGGCGCCGGCAGCGCCGCGGCGACCTTCAGCTCCGCGACGGCGAGCACGTCGCCGAGGCCCATGTCGCGGGCCGGGCCGGGCAGCCCCGACAGGAACAGCGCCTCCGCCTCGGCGCGGCTGAGACCGTTGAGCTTCGTGCGGTAGCCGTCCAGCAGCCGGTACCCGCCGGCGCGGCCCTGTTCGGCGTAGACGGGCACGCCGGCGGCGGACAGGGCGAGGACGTCGCGGTAGATGGTGCGCTCGGACACTTCCAGGGCCTCGGCCAGCTCACCGGCGGTGACGGTGCCGCCGGCCTGCAGCAGCAGCACGAGCGAGATGAGCCGCGAGGCACGCACGCCTACGCGCCCGGCGTGGGATCCGGCGCCGGGTCGGGTCGCGGCTCCGCGTCGGGCCCGGCCACAGGGTCGGTGTCGGGCGCTGGCTCGGTTGCGGGGCGCGGCGGGTCGAGGGCGTCGACGACGCGGCGGATCTCGTCGGGGGAGCCGTCCAGCTCCACCACCGTGCCGCCGTGCCGGATGCGGACCCGCGGCGCCCGGGGCCGCGAGCCGCGCCACGACGCCACCGCGACCAGCAGGCCGCCGAGCGCGATCCCGTTGCTGACCACGGCGCTGATCACCTCGAACGCCGCGCCCATCTCGCCCGGGCGCGGCGGCGTCGGGGCCAGGGTCACCGGCACGGTCCGGCGGATCTCGTCGTCGCGGAGCCAGCGGTACAGCATCCGCAGGGATTCCTCGTCGTCGACCTCAAGGCTGATGTCCACGACCGCACCGTACCGCCTACCTCCGTATGACGTACGGAGGCGCCGGCGCGGCGCTACCGGCGCTGGTTTGGTGAGGTCACGCTAAGCTTTTCCGGGTGAACGACTTAGGCTTCGACTCGTGAACGACGTGGAGCAGCACCCCGCCCGGCGCAACACCCGGCAGCGCGACGCCGTGATGACGCTGCTCAGCAACGTCGACGGGTTCCACAGCGCGCAGGAGCTGCACGTCATGCTGCGCGAACGCGGCGCCAACGTCGGCCTCACCACGGTCTACCGGACGCTGCAGCTGCTCGCCGAGACCAACGAGATCGACGTCATGCAGGTCCCCGGCAGCGACACCCGGTACCGCCGCTGCAGCGACCGTCACCACCATCACCTGGTGTGCCGCGGCTGCGGCCGCACCGTCGAGGTCCTCGGCCCGGCGGTCGAGCGCTGGGCCGACCGGATCGGCGAGGAGCACGGCTTCACCGACGTCAGCCACACCCTTGAGATCTTCGGCACGTGCGGGCGTTGCGCTCGTTGAGCGGGTTCTCGGGTACGCTGGCGGTGCGCGAAGGGGAGTAGTCCTCCAACTGCGTGGTCGACATACTGGGGCGCTCGCGTCCCCGGCCACGCGGCCTCTGTTCTTCCGGCCGTCCGCGGTCGGGGTTCCGGGGCGGACGAGACCTTCGACTCAGGCTGAACAAGCCGGGTCGAGGTCGTCCGTGCCCTCCTCCCGGTCCACCGGGAAGGTTCCTCACTGCACATGAGCGGTTTCCTCGCTGCCCTCGCGATCAGCTTCGGCGTCATCTTCGTCGCCGAGCTTGGCGACAAGTCCCAGCTGATGGCGCTGACGTTCGCCACCAGGTTCAAGCCCGTGCCGGTCCTCATCGGCATCACCGTCGCCACCGCCCTCGTGCACCTCGTGTCGGTCGCCGTCGGGTACGGTCTCGGCGCGGCTCTCCCCACCGCCTGGATCTCCCTCGTCGCGGCCGTTGCGTTCTTCGCCTTCGGCGCCTGGACCCTGCGCGGCGACTCCCTCACCGACGCCGAACGCGACAAGGCCTCCCAGCCCACCACCCGCTCCGCGATCCTCGCCGTCGGCGTGGCCTTCTTCCTGGCCGAACTCGGCGACAAGACGATGCTCGCCACGATCACCCTCGCCACCCAGCACGGCTGGTTCGGCACCTGGCTCGGCTCCACGATCGGCATGGTCGCCGCCGACGCCCTCGCCATCCTGCTCGGCCGCATGCTCGGCAAGCGCCTCCCGGAACGCACCATCAAGTACGGCGCGGCGGCGCTGTTCGCCCTGTTCGGCGCCTGGCTCCTGGTCGAAGCCCTCCGCGAACTGCTCTAGCCCACCCGCTGATTTCGTTCGCCTGCAGAAGAGGCAGAGCAATCAACCCGGTGGATTACTGGTCGCGGTCGAACAGCGGTCCACCGGGTTGTGTCACGCCGGCGGCTGAGTGCGTCGACCGGGCCCGGCACACCGCGGGTCTGCGGCGCCAGGCAGGCTGAGGCTGTGAGCGACACCTACATCCGTCTGATACCGACCGATCGGGACTGGCAGCCTACGCCTACCGCCGCCGCATCCGTCGCGGCATATGTGACAAGCGTGCTCTCAGGTCCAGGCGACGCTGTCGAGCGCGTGGAGGGCACGTTCTATGACCGGGTGACCCTGATCGATGCCGGCATGTACACCACGCGGATCACCTGCCCGCATTGCGACGGGGACATCGCGATGGACTGGCTGGGCGACCTGGTCAGGCAGAACGGCAGTTTGAGCTTCGATCACCTGGACGTGACAGTTCCCTGTTGCAGGGCAGCTATCGAACTGGACAGTTTGCACTACGAGGAGCCGATTGGCTTCGCGCGGTTCGAACTCAGTGCCATGAACCCCACTCGACCCCAGGAAGAACTCGACGCCGTCGAGCTCGCCCGAGTTGCTGATCTCCTCGGCCACTCAGTCACACAGATCCTCGCTCACTACTGATCCGCGCCGGCTCGTGATGCTGCGGACCCGCCGCGCTCTCGTGCCGAGAAGACTATGATGAATGTAGGGTTGCACAATGGGAACAGACGCTTCGCCCGCAGGCAGCGAGCGACCTGGTTCGGCAGCGGCATCACAGCCAGGTGCTCCTGCCGGCCGAGCCGTGTTCGTCAGCTATTCTTCGGCGGATTCCGCCATAGTGATGCGTCTGGTGCAACGCCTGCAAGAACTCGGGTTCCACGTCTGGTTCGACTCCGTTATCGTACCGGGCGAAAACTTCTCGGATCTGCTCCGCGCCGCGATCGAGAACTCCCACGCGGTAATCGCGATGATGTCACCGAGCTACTTCGCTTCTCGCTGGTGCCAGCAGGAGCTCCTCCTCGCATTTGAGAGCAACAAGCGAATATTGCCGGTCCTTCTCGAGGGAGAGCCGCAAGGCCCTCTCCGTCATCTTCAATACCTGAGAGTCGCAGAATCCGACCTTCCACAGAGGGTTGCGGAGTTGCTCGGAGGCCCGAAGTGACGGACCTGGGGGCGCCAGGCGAACTCAATCCTGGCGCAGATCTCGCTGCACTTCGTGCTGAGATCGACCTCCTTCGGGCCAAGATCGAGGCGGTCGACCCCGGACCCCGCTCCGGACCGGAAGCGAGGCCGACTGCATTCATGATCATGCCGTTCGGTCCGGATGATCTACAAATTGTCTACGAAGACTTCATCAAACCGGTCGTCGAGTCCAAGTGCGGCTTCGAATGCGTCCGGGGCGACGACATGTTCGGCTCCAATGTCGTCATGGCCGACGTTCTGGCGGCAATCCAGAAGGCAAGAGTGGTGATAGCTGATCTGACGGAGCGAAACCCAAACGTATTTTATGAGGTGGGAATCGCTCATGCCCTGGATGTGCCGGTCCTGTTGATATCACAGTCCCTCGACGACATTCCGTTCGATCTTCGACACCGCCGGGTCCTTATTTACGACTATACGCCTCGCGGCTGCAAGACGTTGGAGACGAAAATCGAACAGCACTTGCTTCAGATGTTCGGTAATTGACGCTCGCATCACTTGACGAGCAACTGCGGACTTCACCCTCACGCAGCAGGCAATGCTCGCCGCTCCCGTGGTTCGTCGAGGTAGAGCATTCGGGACCGTGTTCGAGCGTGGAATCGTGCCCGCACCCGGCAGCGCCTGCCGCGATGCCCGGCTCCGGTCCGCGGGAATGGCAGTCCGGCCAGGTGAGTGGCTGGCCGGACTGACCTACGACCGGGTGTGGGTCACTTGCGCTTGGTGGGCTTCACGATCCGGTCGGTGCCGACCTTGTCCCGCAGCACCTCGGGCACGAGCACCGAGCCGTCCTCCTGCTGGAACTGCTCGAGGATGGCCGGGAAGATGCGGCTGGTCGCCAGGGCCGAGCCGTTGAGCGTGTGCACGAAGCGGTTGTTCTTCGAGCCCGGCACCCGGTAGCGGATGCCGGCGCGGCGGGCCTGGTAGTCGCCGGCCCAGGACACCGACGACACCTCCTTGTATTTGCCGGTGCTCGGCATCCACACCTCGATGTCGATGGTCTTGCGCATCGAGGCGCTGGAGTCGCCGGCGGCCAGCAGGGACCGCCGGAAGTGCAGGCCGAGCGAGCTCACCAGGTCCTCGGCGTAGTCGACCATCTCCTCGAGGGTCTTCTCGCCGTCCTCGGGGGTGGTGAACTGGAAGATCTCGACCTTGTTGAACTGGTGGCCGCGCACGGTCCCGCGCTCGTCGGAGTGCGAGCCGGCCTTCTCGCTGCGGTAGCAGGGTGTGTAGGCATACGCCTTGTGCGGCAGGTCGCCGGTCTCGAAGATCTCGTTCTGGTAAGCGCCGAGGATCGCGGTCTCCGACGTCGGCAGCAGGAACCGGCCGCGCTCGTCGCCGTCGGTGGCGATGTGGAACACGTCGTCGTAGAACTTCGGGAACTGGCCCGCGGCATAGCCGGCCGAGTCGAGCAGCAGGTGCGGCGGCAGCATGAACTGGTAGCCGGCGGCGAAGTGCCGGTCGATGAACCAGTTGACCAGGGCCCACTCGAGGCGGGCGCCCCAGCCCGTGTAGATCCAGAAGCCGGAACCGCCGAGCTTGACGCCGCGCTCGAAGTCCACGAGGCCCAGCTCGTTGGCGAGGGTCACGTGGTCGCGGACGTTGTCGATCTTCGGTGCTTCGCCGAAGACCTTCACGACGACGTTGGCTTCCTTGCCGCCGCCCACGACGTCGTCGGCGGGCAGGTTTGGCAGCTCGCTCATCACGGTGTTGAGCTGCTCCTGCACGGCGGCGAGGCGCTCCTCGAGCTCCTGCAGCGCGGCCTTCGCGTCGCGGGTGGTCGGCTCGACGGCCTGGCCGGCCGCCTTCGCGGCGCCGAAGGCGCGGGCCTCCTCCTTGCGGCGGGCCCGCTCCGCGTCGATGTCGCCGATGAGCTCACGGCGAGCCTTGTCCAGGTCGGCGATGGCACTCAGCGCGCGGGACACCTCGGACGGCTCGAGCCTCTTGGACAGGGCGGCCTCGACAGAGGCCCGGTCCTTGCGAATCAACTCGATGTCGAGCATGGTTGCCGCGCACCTTTGGCTAGGATTTTCGACCGACGCCAGCGATGTTACCGGGTGGCTCCGACAGATTTTCCGACCGCCAGCGCCTCCACCCCTGCGATGACGCGGCCGACGCCGGGCCGGCACCGCCGCTCCAGGTCCGGCTCATGTGCGGCATCCCGACCGGACGGTCATGGCGTCTGCGGGCTCCCGCCGCCGGCGAGCAGGCGGGTGATCAGCTCCGCCTTGCCGTCGGTGTACGCCTCGCGGTCGTCGGGGAAGCGGGCCGCCAGGGTGCGCTTCAGCGTCGCGTACTCGGCGGCCGCCGCCGGGTCGCGGCGCAACAGGTCGCGGAAGGACAGGACCTGGTGCCAGCGGGGCGAGCCGGTCGGGACCAGGTGGAGGTGATGGGTGCGGGCGGCGGGGTCGGGCTTGCAGAACCAGTGCATGACGTCGGTGCGGTAGGGCGCGTACAGGTAGCCGAGCCCGGCCAGCGCCTCGATGCAGTCCCGCGACGCGTCGAGGTCGGCGACGCCGGCCATGATGTCGATGACCGGTTTCGCGGCCAGCCCGGGCACGGCGGTGCTGCCCACGTGCTCGACGCCGCCGGTGAGCCACGGCCCGATGGCCGCGCGGATCGCTGCGGCCTCCTCGGTGAACCGGCCGCCCCAGGCCGGGTCGTGCGCAACGAGTCGGATCTCCACAGGTCGAAACGTATCGCACCCGGCCGGCCGCGCGAGTCCCTAACTGCGAACGGCGTTTGCGATTTATGCTTGGCGGCATGTCCGGAGCAGCCCGGGAATCGATCTGGACCCGGCCCGACCGCCGGTCCCGGGGTCCGGTCCCACAGCACAGCCGAGCCGAGATCGTGGCCGCCGCGACGGCACTGGCCGATCAGGGCGGCCTTCCCGCCGTCTCGATGCGCGCCGTCGCGGCGGCGCTGGACACCGGCGCCGGCTCGCTGTACCGGTACCTGTCCTCCCGCGACGACCTGCTCGACCTCATGGTCGACGCGGCCCTGGGCGAGCTGTCCCTCGACGGCCCGCTCACCGGCGACTGGCTCGACGGCCTGGTCGGCGTCGCCCGGGAGCAGCTGGCCCTGTATCGCCGCCACCCGTGGCTCACCGAGGCCACCCGCCGCGCGGGCGCATTCGGCCCGCAGACCATCAACTACTTCGAACGTTGCCTGGCCATCATGGCGCCGCTGCCGAGTGCGGCGAGCGCGAAGATGGAGGCGGTCGCCGTGCTGACCGGGGTCGTGTCCCTGTTCTCCACGCCGACCCCGATGAACTCGCCGGTGGACGACCCGCAGGCCATGGCGCAGAAGCAGGCCGTGGCCATGCAGCTCTTCGCCCTGGTCGACCCGGCGGCGCACCCCCACCTGACCGCGGCCTTCACCAACCCCGCGCCCCCGGCCGGCGACGCACCCGACCTCTTCGAACGCACCGTCCGCAGCGTCCTGCGCGGCCTGCTCACCTCGGACGCGCCGGCTGGATGACGGCCGTCCATGCCGCGGGGCGCGCCGGTCGACGCCCCGCCGTGATCATTTCCCGGCAACGTGCGGGGTGCCGGCAGTGTGCGGGGTGAGGGCCGGCGGGGGAGCGTCGACGGCGCAGTGCAGCCACGGCTTCTCCGGCGCGGCGGGAAGGGCGGCCGGCGGCGTCGGTGGGTTGCGGATCATCACGGCCGCGAGCGCGCCGGCGACCAGGCAGAGGCCGGCGCAGATCAGCACGGCCGTGTGGAAGCCGGCGGAGAACTCGCCCGGGTCCAGATACGCGGCGCCGGTGATGCCCGCGGCGGCCGGCAGGACGGCGACGGCGATGAGGCCGGCGGCGCGGGCGACGTCGTTGTTGACGGCGGAGGCCATGCCGGCATGGCTGGAGCGGGCGGAGGACAGCGCGGTGGCGGTCAGCGGGGCGACGGTCGTGGCGAGGCCCAGGCCGAGGACCGTGACGGCGGGCAGGACCTCGGTCAGATAGGAGCCCGACGCGGTGACGCGGGTGAACAGGGCCATCCCGACGCCGACGAGGACGGGGCCGGCGCTCATCTGCAGGCGGGGGCCGATGCGGGCGGCCAGAGCACCGGAGCGGGCGGACAGCAGCAGCATGATGACGGTGATCGGCAGCAGGGAGACGCCTGCCTCCAGCGGGCTGTAGCCGGCGACCTGCTGCAGCTGGATCGGCAGGAGGAACAGGGCGCCGCCGATGGCGCCGTAGATGACGAACGTGACGACGTTGGTGGCGCTGAACTGGGGTGAGGCGAACAGGTCCAGCGGCAGCATCGGGTGGGCGGTGCGCCGCTCCCACCACACGAACGCAGCCAGGAACAGCGCCCCGACCACCAGGAACGCCGGCAGGATCTCGATGAGGCCGTAGGTGAGGCCGACTAGGCCGAGCGTCACGAGGGTGCCGCCGAGGACGTCGACGCGGCCGGTGGCGGTGGCGTCGCGGGACTCCGGCACGTGCCGCCAGGCGATCAGGACGACGGCGACGGCGATGGGGACGTTGATCGCGAAGATCAGCCGCCAGGAGGCGGCGCCGACGAGCCAGCCGCCGACGAACGGGCCGATCGCGGTGGCGACGCCGCCGAGGCCCGACCAGGCGCCGATGGCGCGGCTGCGGTCCTCGGGGCGGAACGACGCCTGCAGGATGGCGAGGCTGCCGGGGGTGAGCAGGGCGGCGCCGACGCCTTGCAGGGCGCGGGCGGCGATGAGGGTCGGCGCGTCCGGGGCGGCGCCGCACAGGATCGACGCCAGCGCGAACCAGATGACACCGATGAGGAAGACCCTCCTTCGGCCATAGCGGTCGCCGAGGGCACCCGCGATGAGCAGCAACCCCGCGAGGGCGAGGGTGTAGGAGGTGACCACCCACTGCAAGGTCTCGAGGTCGGCGTCGAACGAGCGGCCGATCGCCGGCAGCGCGATGCCGACGACCGTCGCGTCGATCGCCGCGATGCCGGAGCCGAGGATCGTCGCGGTGAGGACCCAGCGGCCGGACGCGGTGCCGTACGAGAGTGTCGCCATGCAGTGAAACTAGCCCCCGGGTGTGACAAAACCATCCGTCACCTGACTGCGAAGCCAGCCAGCCACCGCGAAGCCGGACAGCCGGACAGCCGGATAGCCCCGGTCGAGTGAGCGCGGCGGCCCGGCGCGGCGGCAGAGTCGGGGTGGAAGCCCCGGCAACGGCACTGCTTCACCTAGGAGAATCGTGCTCGTCGAACAGATCCGCGGCAACCTCGCCGACGGCGGGTGGCGCCCGGCGAACACCGACGTCCTGCACCTGGACCAGTGGGAGGCGCAGAAGAACCGGCTCCGCAAGGCTACCGACGGCGGCGTCGACATCGCGCTGTCCCTGGACCGCGGCATCCGGCTGCGCGACGGCGACGTGCTGTGGGCCGACGAGGCCGGCGAGTCGATCATCGTGGCCCGCCTGGAGGTCGGTGAGGTCATGCTCGTGAACCTGCCGCGCCGCGACGTCGACGGCGCGGTGCGGGTCGCCGTCGAGCTCGGCCACGCCATCGGCAACCAGCACTGGCCCGCCGTGGTGAAGGGGGAGCAGGTCTTCGTGCCCGTCACCCTGGACCGGACGGTGATGGACTCGGTGATGCGCACCCACGCGTTCACCGGGATCAGCCACCGGTTCGTGCCGGGCGCCGACGTCATCCCGTACCTGGCGCCGCACGAGGCCCGCTCCCTGTTCGGCGGCGCCGAGCCAGGGCACCCGCACGCCTGACCTGACCGGCGCGGTCCGGTGAGAATGGGGTACCAGTGAAGAAGACCAGTCGCATCGGCGTCGGCGGTCCGGTCGGCAGTGGCAAGACCGCCGTCATCGAGGCGGTCGTGCCCCGGCTCGTCGAGTGCGGCCTCAAGGTCCTGGTGGTGACGAACGACGTCGTCACCACCGAGGACGCCGAACACGTCCGGCGGGCGCTGAAAGGGGTCCTCATGGAGGACCGGATCATCGGCGTGGAGACCGGCGCCTGCCCGCACACCGCCGTGCGCGAGGACCCGTCGATGAACCTCGCCGCCGTCGAGGACATGGAGTCACGGTTCCCGGACACCGACGTCGTGCTCATCGAGAGCGGCGGGGACAACCTCACGCTCACGTTCAGCCCGGCGCTCGTCGACTTCTTCATCTACGTCATCGACGTCGCCGCCGGCGACCAGATCCCCCGGAAGAACGGGCCCGGCATCAGCCGGTCCGACATCCTCGTGGTGAACAAGATCGACCTCGCCCCGTACGTCGACGCCGACCTCGGGGTCATGGCCGCCGACGCGGTCGCGCAGCGCGGCGGCAAGCCGGTCGTGTTCACCAACTGCCGGACCGGATTCGGCGTCCCGGAACTGGTGGACCGCATCTTCGACGGCGCGCTGTTCGACCTGGGCGTCCGCGTGTGACCAGCCCCGGCACCGGCCCGAAACCGGCGCCAGAGCGGGCTAGTGCCGGTAGCCCTTCACCTTCACCTTGAAGGTCATGGACGGGCCCGGGGTCGGCGCGGTCTTCGTCACGAGGGTGTAGCCGGGCGGATCGAGCGCCAGGTCGAGGCGGTGGAACAGGCGCGCCATCGACAGCGCCATCTGCACGTCGGCGAAGCTCTTGCCCAGGCACGTGTGCGGCCCGCGCCCGTACGGCGAGTACGCGCCCGGCTGCAGGTGCTCCGACCGGGGCTTGGCGTAGCGGTCGATGTCGAACCTGTCCGGGTCCGGGAAGTACTCCTCCATGAAGTGCGGGACGGTGGTGCCGAGGTACACCATCTCGCCCGCCTTGACGGTGTGCCCGGCGAACTCGAAGTCCTTCGTGGCGGTCCGGTTCAGCGCGACCGCGATCGGATAGAGGCGCATCGTCTCCATGAGCGCGTACCGGATCGACGGGATCTTGCGCAGGTCGTCGTCGGTGATGTCGCCGCCGGCGAACAGGGCGTCGGCCTCGGCCTGGACCTTGGCGAGGACCTCGGGATGCTTGAGGACGGAGTAGATGAATGCCGCGGTCGTGTTCGCCACGGTGTCCAGGCCGGCCACGTACGGGCCGGTCAGGGCGAGGACGAGGTCGTTGGCCGGCAGGACGCCCTCGCGGTTGAGGTGCACGTCCATGAGGTCCTCGACGAGGTTGCGCTCGGCCTCGGGCTTGCTGCCGGCGCTCGCGCGCAGCGCGGCGACCATCTGGTCGCTGAGCTCGAACACGCGGGCGCGCGCCTTCTTGTAGCGGGGGTTCTGCAGCAGGATCTTCGGCCGCTGCTTGGTGACCAGGACGTTGAGCACGTAGAGGGTCATGGTGCGGATGTCCGGGACGTACTCCAGCGGCGCGTTGCCGGTGAGGATCGTGCCGAGCTGGTCGGTCACCATGTACTGCAGGGCGTGCACGACGGGGACAGACCCGCCGGCCTTCCAGTCGCGTTCGATGACGCGGTCGGTGATGGCGACGAGCTCGTTGCCGCGGCCCTTGATGGCGTCGCGGGAGTAGCCGCGGCGCATGATCTCGCGCAGCTCCTTGTGGCTGTCGCCGTCCTCGCCGAGGATGGTGCGGCTGCCGCCGTACTCGTCGAGGAAGCCCTGCCAGAACTCCTTGGACCGCAGGCATTCCCGGCCTTCCCGGGAGCCCATGAAGTTGGCCGCGTCGGCGCCGGCGAGGACCGTGTAGGTCTTGTTGAAGATCTTGATCTTGAATACGGGGCCGTTGTCGCGGTACGCCTTGGCGAAGAACCGCGCCGGGTCCCTGGCCATCTCCAGGACGTTGCCGACGACCGGGCGCCCCTTCGCGAGTGGGATCGGCCGGGCTGTGTCGGTGACCGTCATGGGGCGTCGACCTTCCGGGGATCGGCAACATGATCACGGCAAACGTCGCGGATCATATCGAACGCCGTCGGTCGACGCGCCGGGCGCCTACGGCACGAACCGGGTCAGCGACAGCGTGTTGCCGTCCGGGTCGGCGAACCAGGCGATCTCGTCGCCGCCCGGGGTCGTCCACACCCCGTCGGCGTCCTGGCCGAGGCCGTCGTAGCGCAGCACGGGCACCCCCGCGGCGGTGAGCGCGGCGACCGTGCCGCGCACGTCGGGGACCTCCCAGCCGAACACGGTGAACGGGTGCGGGCGCAGCGACTCGACGAGCGTGACCCGCAGCATCGTGCCGCCGGCCCGCAGCACGCACGCGTACGGGGTCTGCTCGACGAAGGTCAGCCCGAGCGTCCCGGCGAAGAACGCCCGGGACCGGTCCAGGTCGGTGGAGGGCAGGAAGGCGATCGCGGCCGCGGATCCGAGCATGCTGACACTTTCGCACGATGAGGGATCATGTCGGCATGCGGTTGCGGCGGTGGACGGAAGACGACGTCGAGGCGTTCTACGACATCTACTCCCGCTGGGAGGTGATGCGGCACCTGGGTGCGCACCCGCGGCGGGTGGTCCCGGACCGCGAGGAGGCCCTCGCCAGGCTGGCCCGGATGCGGGGGCGGGAGGACGGCCCGAGAGGCTACTGGGCGATCGAGGTGGATGGTGTACCGGTGGGCACGGTCCTGTTGCTCGCCCTCGAAGACTCCGCCGGCGACTCCGGCGAGGTGGAGATCGGCTGGCACCTGCACCCCGGGCATCAGGGCAAGGGCCTCGCCACGGCGGCGGCGCGGGAGCTGCTGTCGCGGACCAGCGGGCGGGTCCTGGCCCTCACGGACCAGGACAACCTCGCGTCGCAGGCGGTCGCGACCCGGCTCGGCATGACCGACGAGGGGCTGACCGACCGCTGGTACGGCATCACCGCCCGCCAGTTCGCCATCACGCTCGACTGAGGATCACGTGCGTCGCCGCGTCGGAGGCGACCATCCGGGTGCAGGTGTAGCCGTCGGCGAGCCCGTCGGCGAAGAGCCGCTCGCCCCGGCCGAGCACGATCGGGGAGATCGTCAGGTGCAGCTGGTCGACGAGGCCGGCGCGCATGTACTGCTGGATCGTGGAGACCCCGCCGCCCAGCCGCACGTCGAGCCCGCCGGCGGCGTCGACGGCCGCCTCCAGGGCCGCCTCGATGCCGCCGGTGACGAAGTGGAAGACGGTGCCGCCCTGCATGGTCACACTCGGCCGGGCGTGCCGGGTCAGGACGAAGACCGGGTGGTGGTAGGGCGGGTCGGCGCCCCACCAGCCGTCCCAGGTCTCGTCCGGCGCCCACGGCCCGCGGACCGGGCCGAACATGTTGCGGCCCATGATCGTGGCGCCGATGCCGGTGTCGCCGGCCACGACCATGTCGTTGTCGAGGCCCTCGCTGCCGCCGTCCCCGCCGACCATGCGCTTCCAGCCGCGGGTCTGGAACATCCACTCGTGCAGCCGCTCGCCGCCGGTGCCGAGCGGGTCGCCGAGGCTCTGGTCGGGGCCGGCGCCGAAGCCGTCGACGGAGATGGAGAAGTTGTGTACGCGCAGCATGATCGATGTCCTTTCCGGTGGTTGTCACCCACTGGTCGTGGCGGGGCGGGCGCGATCGACATGCCGCCGCGAGGTTTTTCGAACTAGTTTCCTAGGACACCCTACGCGAGGTGACCCGCACAACCATGCGTTTTTGACAATCATTGTCAACAGTCGCGAGGATGGGGATCATGCTGCGTCGCGCCGTCCTCGCCGGCCTCACCGCCGGGTCTCTTCTGCTGAGCGCCGCCGGCTGCGGTGGTGACGAGCCGGCCGCCCAGCGGCAGGACGACGGCCGGCTGCGGATCGTCGCGGGGTTCTACCCGTTGCAGTACCTGAGCGAGCGGATCGGCGAGGAGAACGCCGCGGTCACCAACCTGACGCAGGCCGGCGCCGAGCCGCACGACCTGGAGCTCAAGCCGAGCCAGCTGGCGCAGATCACCGACGCGGCCCTGGTGGTGTACCTGTCAGGGTTCCAGCCGTCGGTCGACGAGGCGGTCAAGCTGCAGGCGAAGAACACGGCGTTCGACGTCGCCACGGTGGAGTCGCTGCAGGCCGGGCCGGAGCACGGCGACGACCCGCACGTCTGGCTCGACCCGATCCGGTTCGCCGCGATCGCCGGCAGGCTCGCGGAGCGGTTGGCCGCGATCGATCCGGCCAACGCCGACGCGATCAAGGTGCGGGCCGGGCAGCTGCAGGACGAGCTGCGCCGGCTCGACGAGGAGTACACCGCCGGGCTGCAGACGTGCGCGCGGCGGGAGGTCGTGACGAGCCATGCGGCCTTCGGCTACCTCGCCGCCCGGTATCACCTGACGCAGGTGCCGATCACCGGCCTGGACCCGGAGGAGGAGCCGAGCCCGCAGCGGGTGTC
This sequence comes from Dactylosporangium sp. NPDC049525, assembly GCF_040676755.1. Taxonomy (NCBI): domain Bacteria; kingdom Bacillati; phylum Actinomycetota; class Actinomycetes; order Micromonosporales; family Micromonosporaceae; genus Dactylosporangium; species Dactylosporangium sp. NPDC049525. Next base: position 184,585 of record NZ_JBFAPO010000002.1, read on the forward strand.
GGAGGTCGCCGCCCTGGCCAAGGCGAAGGGCGTGACCACGATCTTCTTCGAGGCCCTGGTCAGCCCGAAGCTGTCGGAGACGGTCGCGAAGGAGATCGGCGCGAAGGCGGCCGTGCTCGACCCGATCGAGGGCGTCGAGGACGGCAGCGACTACATCTCCGTCATGGTGCGCAACCTCGTAGCGCTGCGTGACGCGCTCGGGTGCACCTGAGTCATATGCTTGGCCCGGTGCGTAGGCCCACTGGAACCCCGAGACCCCCCAGAACCCCGAGATTCGTCGCCGCCCTGACCGCGCTCGCCGTGGCGTCGGCGACCCTGACCGGCTGCACCACGACGGGCCAGGGCCGGATCCTCACGGCGCCGTCGCCGCAGCCGCTGGATCCCGGCAACCTCGACGGCACGTCCACCCCCGTCGCCGACACGCTGTATCCGGCGTACGGCAACCCGGCGATCGACGTGCTGCACTACGGGCTGGCGCTCACCTGGGCGCCGCAGAGCAGGACGCTCACCGGCACGGCGACGCTGAAGCTGCGGGTCCTGCGCGCGGAGCCGTCGCTGCGGCTGGACCTGACCAGCCCGTTCACCGTGACGACCACGACGGTCGACGGCGCCGCGGCGGCCGGGAGCGTTGCCGGCGGCAAGCTGACCGTGCAGCGGGCGATGACCGCCGGCACCACCGTCACCCTCGTCGTGGGGTATTCGGGGACGCCGGCGCCCGTGCCGATGCCGTCGCACCGCGGCGACGCCGAGCCGCTCGGGCTGACGGTCACCCCCGACGGCGGGCTGTGGACGATGCAGGAGCCGTTCGGCGCGTCGACCTGGTATCCGGCCAACGACCAGCCGTCGGACAAGGCGCTCTACGACATCTCGGTCACCGTGCCGGAGGGCTGGGAGGCGATCGCCGGCGGCACCCCCGGGCCGGTGCGGGGCAGCACCTTCAGCTACTCCTCGGCGCAGCCGGTCGCGACCTACCTGACCACCCTGGCGGTCGGGGAGCAGTACCGGCAGGAGCGGCTGACCGGGCCCCGTGACCTGCCGATCACGCTGTGGACCCGGACCGGCACCGACGACCGGCTGCTGCCGGTGCTGCGCAAGGCGCCGGAGCAGCTGCGCTGGCTGGAGGCACGGTTCGGGCAGTACCCGTTCCCGAGCGCGGGCGCCGTGATCGTGCCGTCGCGCTCGGCGATGGAGACGCAGCAGATGGTGACGATCGGCGGTGACGTGCTCGGCGACTCCAAGAGCGTGACGCCGCTGGACGGGATCATGCTGCACGAGTACGCGCACCAGTGGTTCGGTGACGCGGTCAGCCCGGCGGCGTGGAAGGACGTGTGGCTCAACGAGGGCTGGGCGACCTACGCGGAGGCGCTGTACACCGCGGAGCGCGACGGCTACGACATCGAGGACTGGGCGCAGCGGGCCCGCAAGAGCGACGCGGACGCGCGGCAGCGGCTGGGGCCGCCCGCGAACCCGCGGGCGGACAGTTTCGCGGAGAGCAACGTGTACGTGTGCCCGGCGCTGATGCTGCACGAACTGCACAAGGCGCTCGGTGACGAGGCGTTCTTCGCCCTGGCCAGGGCGTGGGTGTCGCAGCACGCGGGCACGGCGCAGGACCGGGCGGCGTTCACCGCGTTCGTGAACCGGCAGACCGGCAAGGACTTCACGAAGCTCATCGACGCGTGGCTGGACTCGCCGACGACCCCGGCGTAGCGGTCGGCGGCGCCGCGGTCATTCGTGCAGGCCGCCGGCGACGACGTGGATGAAGGCGGCCTGCACGTCGCTGGTCTGCAGGGCGTTGTCGACGTAGGCGTCGACCGGTTTGAGCGCGTCCTTGAGCCGGTCGGCGGATTCCTTCTTGCCGAGCACGACGACGCTGACCTTGACGGGTTTGTTCGGGTCCTGCAGGCCGGTGAGCTTCTGCACCAGGTCGTTGACGGCCTGGGCGTTGGCGCTGTCCTTGTTCTGGTCGTCGGTGAAGACCAGCACCTGGTTGAACATGTCGTCCTGGAAGTCGTCGCGGACCGACTGGTAGCCGGCGACGATGGCGTCGAACAGGCCGGGGCCGGTCTTGTGGGCGGCGAGCTTGCCGACCTGCTTGCCGAACGCGGCGCGGCTGGCGTCGTCGAGGCGGTCGGTCGGCATGAGCTTGCGGTAGCCGGGGCTGCCCGGGTTGACCTCCCACAGGCCGAGGCGGGAGCCGACGGGCATGAGGCCGGCCAGGACGTTGCAGCCGTCGCGGAGCACCTCGATCGGCGGGGCCTTGTTGCCGGGTGGCGGTGAGGAGCCGCCGGTGGGGGCGCTGCTGCCGGTGCCGTTGGTGGCGAGGTCGACGATGATCAGCAGGTTGCTGCGCCGGTCCTCGGGGTCCCAGGTGGCGAAGATGTGCTGCACGTGGTGCGGCTGGAGCACCTCGAAGGGCTTCGCGGTCGGCTCGGGCAGCACGTTGGCGCCGTCGAAGATCGGCCGGAGGTTGTCGGGTCCGCGCAGTCCGGCCTCGGCGATGGCGCGGCTGCCCTCGGCGCTGGTGAACGCGGCGTAGAGGCGGCGCAGCGCGGCGGCCTTCTTCGGGTCGGCGGCGGCGGCCGCGGCCGGCAGCCAGGTGTAGCGCAGCAGCGCGGTGTGGTCGCTGCCGACGATGTACCGGCGGTCGGCCTTCGCCAGCCGCAGCGTGGCCAGCAGCGCGTATTCGGGGATGAGCCCGACCTCGCCGGGGGCGTCGGGGATGGCGGCGAGGTCGTGGTTGACGGTGCGGGTGACGCCCAGGACGTTGGTGAGCACGAGCGAGGACGCGTCCATGCCCTTCTCGAGCCAGACGGCCTCGCCGACGGCGCCGGCCGCGACCATGCCGTCGCCGGACATCGCGGGGTTGCGCACGACCATCTTGACGCCGGAGCCCTTGGTGTTGAGCAGGCCGGACAGGGCGAGCCAGCTGCCGCCGCCGGCGTTGATCCGGTCGCCGGTCGCCGGGTCGGTGACCATGTAGATGGGGCTGGTCGCCAGGGTGGCGTAGGCGTCGAGGGTGTCCTTCTTGGCCAGGAACTGCGGCGGTGCGATCACGTCCCAGGCGGCGTCGTCGGGGATCCACAGGTCGGCGCGGCTCTGGCTGAGCTGGCCGCCGGCGGGGCGGCCGTCGGTGCTGGTCGTGTCGACGAGGATGCAGTCGTTGCCGCTGCGCAGGGTGCGGCCGGCGGCGGAGACCACGGTCGCGAACGAGGACGCGGTGACCACGTGCAGGGTGGTCGGGCAGCTGCCCTCGGCGCCCTTGGCCGCGTTGTTGCGCAGGACATACCAGCCGGCGCTGCCGACGAGACCGACGGCGAGGAGCAGGGCGAGCCCGCGCAGCAGTGGGCCGATGAGGCGGGTGCCGGCCTTGTGCTTGCCCATCGTTTGGGACCATCCGCGAGGTCAGAGGGGTTGTGAGGGGTGTGACCGCGGAAAGTATGCCATTGAGCAAGGATGATTCCGGTCCCGCTCGACCGTCCGGCCGGCACCCTGAGCCGTTCAGCCTGGGGGTACCGGCCGGATGGTCGATCAGACGTGCGGCGTCGTGGTCGTCAGCCGCGCGGCACGACGGTGCCGAGGACGCCGGTGCCGGGGGACCAGTCGGCGGACACGACGGTGGCGCCGCGGCCGGCGAGCAGGTTGATCCGGGCCAGGGCCTGGGCGTTGGTGGGTGATGTGGGGTCGATCGGCGGGGGGACCGCGGAGGCGTCGGTCATGACGAGCAGGTAGCGGTTGGTGGTGTACCAGGTGGTGTCGATCGAGCCGTTGACGTAGGTGCTCGCGCTGCCGTCGAAGATGACGAACCAGGGCCGGATGGTGGTCTCGCTGTAGCGGGTGCGGGGGTCGCCGGCGGCGGCGTCGAGGACCGACGGGAAGGCCTGGGCCCGGGCAAGCGTGCCAGCGGCGGCGAGGTCGCGCAGGTGGCGGCCGTATTCGACGTCGGTGTCGAGGTTGTCGAACGGGTTGCCGCGTTCGAACGTCCCGGGGATGATCTCGAGCATGACCTTGCCGGCGAGGGCGGCGCGGGTCGGCCAGTTGTCGGCCTTCGCGGCGGCGTCGAGGGTGGCGTAGGAGCCCTTGAGGTCGGCGGGCTTGAACACCTTGGTGCCGAGCTTGGCGGCGACGAGGGTGTCGAAGTCGGCGGGGCCCAGGCCGTAGCGGCTGTCGAAGCCGGCCTTGAGCTCGATCTTGAGGTGCAGCGGGGCGTGGCCGGGGTGGGCGTCGCTCCAGATGCGGATGTCGTCGAGGCAGACGCCGAACTGCTGGTCGCGGGCGCCGGTGCGCAGCTGGGCGGGGGTGCTCGCGGCGGTGCAGTTGTTGCTGGTGCCGAACAGCTCGTGGTTGACCCGCCATCGGCGGGTGACGGTGTCGACCCAGATGTCGAACTCGAGCAGGGACGCGCCGGTGTCCAGGGCGTCGGCGAGGTAGGCGAACTTCGCCTTGTCGTAGGTGTTGTGGACGCCCACGGCGGTGCTGTGGGAGAGCTTGAGGGCGTCGGTGGGCCCGGCGGCGTGGGCGGTGGCAGGGGTGAGGAGGGCGGCTGCGACGACCGTCGAGAGGGTGACGGCGGTCAATGGCTTCCAGCGCATGCGGGGACGATATCCATCGATGTGGTCCGGGTGGGACCGGCGATGTGAACAACGGCCGAACGATCATCCACTGTGGACCAGGTGAACGGCGGCTGAACAGGGCATTGACGCCCGGGAGTTGCGCGAAAGGGGCACAATCAGGGCCGTGAGAAGGACCGGATTGCTGCTCGTCGTGGTGGTGCTGCTGGTCGTCGCCGGCGCCGCCATCGGCCATGTGCTCGGCCGCCGCGCCGACACCCGCGAGCTGACCGGCGTGATCGGGTCGGAGAAGGCCGGGTTCTTCGCCGACACGGCCGTCAAGGAGGCCCTGGCCGGGCACGGCTTCCGGCTGCGCCTGGACCCGGCCGGCTCCCGCCGCATGGCGGACATGGACCTCGGCGGCTACGACTTCGCGTTCCCCGGCAGCGCACCCGCCGCCGTCGAGATCACCCACCGCCGTGCCCCGGCCGGACCGCCGGTGAAGGTGTTCAGCTCGCCGCTCGCCGTCGCGAGCACCAGCCCGATCGCCGACCTGCTGCAGACCGCCGGGCTGGCCGGCCGCGCCGCTGACGGCCACCGCACCCTGGACCTGAAGGCGTTCGTCGCGGCCAACCAGCGCGGGCTGCGCTGGGACCAGATCCAGGGCAACGCGACCTTCCCGGTCCAGCGGGCGGTGCTGATCTCCACGACCCGGCCCGCCGACTCCAACTCCGCGGCGCTGCTCGCCGCCATCCTCAACACCGTCACCGGCGGTGACCTGGGCAAGGTCACGAAGGTCTTCGCCGACCAGGGCGCCGTGGACACCACCACCGAGGAGCCGTTCGAGAGCTGGCTGAGCCGCGGCAAGGACTTCGCGCCGCTGGTGCTGGTCTACGAGGCCCAGTTCATCGACCGTGGCACCGGCGCCGACCACGTGCTGCTCTACCCGTTGCCGACCATCGTCAGCGACCACACCGTCGTGCCGTTCACCGCCGCCGGCGCCGAACTGGCGAAGCTCCTGGCCACGGACCCGCAGCTGCAGCGCCTCGCCGCCGCGCACGGGTTCCGCACCGCCGGCTCGCCCGGCGCGGTCGCCCTCGGCGCCGCCGACACCATCCCGTCCCCGGACGAACCCACCCTGCACGCGCTGCTCGTCGCGCTGGAAGAGAGACTCGCATGAGGAAGCCCGCCGCGCTGATCGCCGTGGCCCTCGCCCTCACCGTCGGCCTGACCGCCTGCACGGAGAAACCCCAGGCCGAGAAGGGGGAGGCGCCGTTCCTCAAGGGCAACGGCACCCTGCGGGTCCTGGCCGGCAGCGAGCTGGCCGACCTGCAGCCGATCCTGGACGACGCGGCCCGCGCCACCGGCGTCACCGTCAAGCTCACCGCGACCGGCACCCTCGACGGCGTCGAGTCCGTCGTGCAGGGCAACGCCGCGAAGCAGTACGACGCGACCTGGTTCGCCAGCAACCGCTACCTGCAGCTGCACCCCGACGCCACGACCCGCATCGGCACCGCCACCAAGGTCGCCGCCTCACCCGTCGTGCTCGGCCTGCGCAGGTCCGTCGCGCAGCAGCTCGGGTGGCTGGAGACCCGCCCGACGTGGAGCGAGATCGCGGTCGCCGCCGGCGAGCACCGCTTCACCTACGGGATGACCAACCCGGCCGCCTCCAACTCCGGGTTCTCGGCCCTCGTCGGGGTCGCGGCCGCGATCGCCGGGACCGGCGCGGCGCTGACCGCCGACCAGATCGGGCCGATCACCCCGCGGCTGCGGGCGTTCTTCGCCGGGCAGAGCCTCACCGCCGGCTCGTCCGGCTGGCTGATGGACGCCTACCTGCGCGCCGCCGCCGAGGGCCGGCCCGTGGACGGCCTGGTCAACTACGAGTCGGTGCTGCTGTCGCTGAACGCGTCCGGCAAGCTCGCCGAGCCGCTCACCGTGATCTACCCGGCCGACGGGGTCGTCACCGCCGACTACCCGCTGACGCTGCTGGCGGGCGCGTCCGAGCAGGCCCGTACCAACTACGCCGCGGTCGCCGACTACCTGCGCCGGCCCTCCGTCCAGCGGCAGATCATGGCGAAGACGTGGCGGCGCCCGGCGGTGCCGGACCCGTCGCTCACCCTGGCGCCGGAGTTCGGGCCGAAGTCCGGCAACCTGCCGGAGCTGCCGTTCCCCGGCAAGCTCGACGCCGCCGACGCGCTGATCGGCGCGTTCGGCGACTCGCTGCGCCGCCCCGCCCGCACGATCTACGTGCTGGACCTGTCCGGGTCGATGAAGGGCGAGCGGCTGCAGGGGCTCAAGACCGCGCTGACCGGGCTCACCGGCGCAGACGCGAGCCTGTCCGGGCAGTTCAGCCGGTTCAACGGCCGGGAGCAGGTGGTGCTGCTGCCGTTCAGCACCAAGCCCGGCACGCCGAGCACGTTCGAGCTGCCGGAGGCCGACTTCACCCCGGTGCTGGCGCAGATCCGCGGCCAGGTGGACAAGCTCAAGGCCGAAGGTGACACGGCGATCTACGACGCGCTGCTGGCCGCCTACGGCCTGGCCGGGTCCGGCGGCGACCGGTTCACCTCGATCGTGCTGCTCACCGACGGCGAACGCACCGCCGGCGCGGACCTCGCCGCGTTCCGGGCGAAGCTGCCGCAACTGCCCAAGGTGCCGGTCTTCACCGTGCTGTTCGGCGAGGGGAACACCGGCGAGATGACCGAGGTCGCCACGCTCACCGGCGGCCGCACCTTCGACGCCCGGGCGGCCGGCGCGCTGCCCGCCGCGTTCAAGGAGATCCGCGGCTACCAGTGACCTTGCGGTCCCGGTAATGCGATGTTCAAACCCCGGCAGTGGTGAAACGGCGGGCGAGAGGGTACATCAGTGGGATGGCTGACCTCTCGCTCGACGACTACGTGGTCGAGGACGACGACGATGACGACCCCGTGCTGCTGCGCAAGGACGGGCAGCCGGTCGACACCTGGCGGGAGGACTACCCGTACGAGGAGCGGCTGACCCGCGACGAGTACGACAAGACCAAACGCCTGCTGCAGATAGAGCTGCTGAAGCTGCAGAACACGCTGAAGTCCCGCGGTGAGCGCCTCGTCATCCTGTTCGAGGGCCGCGACGCCGCGGGCAAGGGCGGCACCATCAAACGGTTCATGGAGCACCTGAACCCGCGCGGCGCCCGGGTCGTCGCGCTGGAGAAGCCCAGCGAGCGCGAGTCGACGCAGTGGTACTTCCAGCGCTACGTCCAGTACCTGCCGGCGGCCGGGGAGTTCGTGCTGTTCGACCGGTCCTGGTACAACCGGGCCGGGGTCGAGCGGGTCATGGGCTTCTGCACCCGCGCGGAGTACCTCGAGTTCATGCGGGAGGCGCCGGAGCTGGAGCGGATGCTCGTGCGGTCCGGGATCAACCTGGTGAAGTTCTGGTTCTCGGTGTCGCGCAACGAGCAGAAGACCCGGTTCCTGATCCGGCAGGTCGACCCGGTCCGGCAGTGGAAGCTGTCGCCGATGGACCTCGCCTCGCTGGACAAGTGGGACGACTACACCGAGGCGAAGGAGGCGATGTTCTTCTACACCGACACCGCCGACGCGCCCTGGACGGTGGTCAAGTCCAACGACAAGAAGCGCGCCCGGATCGAGGCGATGCGGCACGTGCTCAACCGCTTCAACTACGAGAACAAGGACGTCGGTCTCGTCGGCACCCCCGACCCGCTGATCATCGGCGCCGCCGCCCTCGCCGACGACGCCGCGGACGACGCGCCACGGCTCTGAGATCGTGTCCCGTGGATCGGCGCGGCCCGCGACGGGCCTCCGGCGCACGGGACACGCTCTAGTGCGAAATCGGATTCATCCATAGGCTGGTGAGGTGTCGGAGGGGCGCGAAGATCGGTCGTGGCGGCTGGGTGACCACGTCAGCGTCACCTACGCGGCCGACGACGAGTGCCGCGAGCTGCTGACCAGCTACCTGCGGGCCGGCCTCCGCCCGGGTCAACGGGTGGTGATCTTCCTGGACACCGACGACGCGGACCTGGCCCGGCAGCTCATCGCCGCGGCACCTGACGCCACACCCGGGCAGCTCGTCATCCTCATGCTCGGCGCCGGGTTCGACGTGTCCGGTCCGACCAAGGTCCAGCAGATGCTCGACGGGCTCGCCGCCGCGCTGGCCAGGGCCGCCACCGACGGCCAGCACGGGCTGTTCGTCGCCGGGAAGATGACCTGGACGCTGCGGGCCGGCCTGGACACCGCCGACCTGGTCGCCTACGAGTCGGCGGTGAACCGGTTCTTCGGCGACGGCCGGATCGCCGCACTGTGCCTGTATGACCGGCGCCGCTTCGACAAGGCGGCCCTCGCCGCCATCGGCTCGGTGCATCCCGGGCCGCTGCTGCGCTTCACCCTCGGCGGCTGGGGCGCCCACCTGCGGCTGTCCGGCGAGCTCGACGCCTCCAACGCCGCCTCCCTGCCGTCCATCCTCTCCATGGTCGCCGAGGCCGACAGCACCGTCCTGCTCGACGCCAGCGAGCTGCGGTTCCTCGACGCCGCCGGGGCCGGCACCATCGTGCGGTTCGCCGCGTCCCGGCCCACCCGGCACACCGTGGTGCGCTGCACCCGCGGCGTCCGGCAGGCGCTGAGCCTCGTCGGCGCCGACACCGTGCCGAGCCTGGTGCTTCGCGACCAGGTCACCGGGGTATGACCTTTCGCGTGCCAGGCTTCCACCGCGGTGTCGCGACCTTTTACGAAACCTCCGACGGCCGACGCGTCGACATCGACCCCACCGTGGTGGAGACGGTGCTGTCGCTGCTCGGACCGCCCGCCGTCCCGTCCGCCACCGCGCCGGTCACGCCGGCCGGGCCGTTGCCGGAGGTCCCGCGCACCTGGGGGTGGATGCTGCAGCTGTACGGGGTGCGCTCCGCCGCCTCGTGGGGCGTGGGCGACCTCGCCGACCTGGCCGAGTTCACCCGCTGGGCGAAGTCCACCGGCGCGGGCGCGATCCTGGTCAACCCGCTGCACGCGGTGGCGCCCGTCGACCCGTTGCCGGCCTCGCCGTACTCGCCGTCGTCGCGGCGGTTCGTGAACCCGCTGTACCTGCGCGTCACCGACCTGCCGGAGTACCGCGACGCGCCGGCCGAGCTGCGCGCCGCGGTCGACGCGCTGCGCCCCGCGGGGTCGCCGCCGGACGGGCTGATCGACTACGACGGCGTGTGGCGGGCGAAACGGCAGGCCCTGACGCTGCTGTGCCCGACCGCCGGGACCACCCCGGCGGAGCGCTCCGACCTGACGGACTTCGCCGTGTACTGCGCGCTCGTCGCCGACCACGGCCCCGACTGGCGGACCTGGCCCGACGAGCTGCGCCGCCCCGGACCCGCCGCGTACGCCGCCGCCGACCCGGCCGCCGTCGCGTTCCACACGTGGCTGCAGCGGCGCTGCGCCGAGCAGCTCGCCAACGCCAACGCCGCCGCCGAGGGGATGGCGGTCGGCATCATCCACGACCTTGCCGTCGGCATCGACCCCGGCGGCGCCGACGCGTGGACGCTGCAGGACGTCATCGCTGCCGGCGCGAAGGTCGGCGCCCCACCGGACGCGTTCAACCAGCAGGGGCAGGACTGGGGCCTGGCCACGTGGAGCCCGGACCGGCTCGCCGACACCGGATACGCCGCCTGGCGGACCCTGCTGCGGGAGATCTTCCGCCACGCCGGCGGGCTGCGCGTCGACCACGTCGCCGGGCTGTGGCGGCTGTGGTGGGTCCCGCCGGGCCAGTCCCCGGTGCACGGCACCTACGTGTACTACGACGACGCGGCGATGCTCGGCATCCTCGTCGAGGAGGCGAAGCTGGCCGGCGCCGTCGTCGTCGGCGAGGACCTCGGCACCGTCGAGGACGTCGTCACCACGACCCTGCAGGACCGCAACATCCTCGGCTCCGCGGTGCTGTGGTTCGCCCGCGACGACGAGGGCCGGTTCCTGCCGCCCGGCGACTGGCCCGACAACGCCCTGGCCAGCGTCTCCACTCACGACCTGCCGACCGCCGCCGGATTCCTGTCCGGCGAGCACGTGCTGGCCCGGGCCGAGGCCGGCGTCCTCACCCGCGACGTCAAGCTCGAGTGGGCCGCCGCGACCGCCGACCGCACCGCGCTGCTCGACCTGCTCGACGCCGAGGGGCTCACCGGCCCCGACAGCACCGACGAGGAGATCGTCCTGGCCATGCACCAGCTGCTGCTGCGCACCCCGTGCCGGGTCGTGCTCGCCTCCCCGTACGACGTGCTCGGCGAGGCCCGCCAGCCGAACCTGCCGGGCACGACCTCGCAGTACCCGAACTGGCGCATCCCGCTGCCGCTGACGCTGGAGGAGCTGACCACCGACGCGCGGATGAAGCAGATCGCGGACCTGTTCAATACCCAGTAGCGCGCCCTTGACGGGGTTGGCCAAGATGGGTGCCCGGAATCCCACGATCAGGGAGCGGGCGGATGTCGAGCGGGAACACCTACCTCGAGCAGGTTGTCGCACAACAGGAACGCCTCGAGGCGGACCTGCGCTCCAAGCGCAGCGTCGCCCCGGCGGCGCCGGCGCAGAACGTCGCCCCCGGCGGCCCGACCCGCGGCGGCGGCCGGCAGCAGGCCAGCCAGCCCGCGCCGAACGCGGTCGAGGTGCGGGTCACCGGGTTCGGCCGGTGGAAGACCGTCATCGTCCCGCCGAACGCGTTCGTCGTGCACACCCGCCGCGGCCGCGGCGAGCCGCTGCACGTGGGGCTCGGCGTGTCGTTCCGGTACAACCCGGCGACCGACTCCTACCTCGTCGTGCCCGGCGCCATGCAGACCATCCTGATCAACGCGTTCTGCATCTGCCGGGAACTGCAGGGCGTCCTCGTCCAAGCGTACGTGCAGTGGATCATCCAGGACTTCTCCACCGCCTACCGCAAGCTCGACTTCGGCGACGTCGAGGACCCGATGCGGCTGGTCAACCTGCAGCTCAAGGAGCAGGCCGAGGCGGCGATCAAGGACAAGGTCGCGACGCTCGGCGTCAGCGACGTCCTGTCCGACAAGCAGCCGATCATCGAGGAGCTGACCGCCCGGCTGCGCGCCGTCGCCGAGGGCGCCGACCGCGCCGACGAGGGGCTCGGCCTGCGCATCGTCACCGTGCAGATCAAGGAGGCCGTGGTCAGCTCGTCGCGGCTGTGGGAGAACCTGCAGAAGCCGTACCGCTCCGAGCAGGGACGCATCGCCCGTCTCGCCGAGCTCGCCGCCGAGGAGGCGATCGGCGCGCGGGAGCTCGCCGCGTCCCGGCTGCGGCAGTCCGCGCAGATCGAGAGCGACCGGGAGCTCGCCGACCTGCGGGCCCGCAACGCCGCGCTGCAGTTCGACCAGGAGGCCGGGGAGCAGCTGCGCCGCTCGCAGCGGCAGGAGGAGGACAGCCGCGCCCTCGCCGACCTGCAGGACGCGACGACCCGGCACGCGATGGCCCTGGAACGCGAACGCGCCGCGGAGGAGGCCGAGATCGGGCGGCTGCGCATCGAACGCGAGACCGAGCTGCGCCGCCTCACCGTCGACGGCGAGCTGGCCCTCGGCACCGTGCGCGCCCAGGCGGCACACGAGCAGGCGCTGCTGGAGCTGGAGCGGACCCGGCTGCGGGCCGACATCGACAACGCCCAGTCCGCGGAGAGCATCCAGGCGAAGCTCGTCGACGCCCTGCCGGAGATCGTGTCGAAGCTGCCGAAGCCCGCCGAGCTGCGCGCCGTCACCATCGGCGGCAACGACACCACCACGGTCGGCGGCCTGCTCGCCGAGCTGGCCGGCGTCGTCGGTGCCCTCCAGGCGACCCTGAAGAAGCCATGAGCGCCCGCCGGCGTCGACCCCCGGTCGGCACCGGCGAGCCCGCGGCCGGCGCCGGTGCCGTCGCCGGTTCGGTGGGTCGGTGGGCCGGTGGGCGGTCCGGTGGACCGGTCAGCCGATCGGGGTGAAGGGACGCTTGCAGCGGCGGCGAGCCGTCGGGTCCAGGCGTCGCCACCTGACCGACGACATGACCCGGCCGTCGGGCAGCGTGTGCGGCACCACGCCCTCGACCGGCAGGAACCCGGCCGCCGCGAGCCAGCGGCGGCTCGCCTCGTTGTCGGTCTCGCACCGGGCCCGCAGCTCCACGATGCCGAAATGCTGATGGGCGAAGGCACAGACCAGGTCGAGGGCCTCCCGGCCGAACCCGAACCGCCGGAACGCCGGGTGGACCAGACCGCCGACTTCCATGAACCCGTCCTCGGCGCGGCCGAACCCGACACTGGCGACGGCCACCCCGGTCTGCGGATCCCGGGCCAGGAACTCGGCGCCCTCGTCGGCGATCACCATCGGGTCGGTCTCGTCCCGCTCGACATACGGGCCGTCCTCGCCCCAGCCGAGCCGGAACCTTGCCTCGGCGTCGGCGAGCTGCGCCCACACGTCGATCAGCTCCTGCCGGCGCGGGATGCTGAGCTCCAGCCGCGCCGACGTCACGCTGTGCGCCCCGCCGAACCCGCACTTGAGGGACGACACCGCCACGTTGCCGAACATCCGTGAGACGCTACCCGACGCCGCCGGCACCCGGCCGCCGACCGGACATTCATCGTTGACGAAGCGTCCGAGCTGCTGCAAAATTTAGCGCACGAGCCGCAAGTTCTGAACAGGCGAGAGTCGCGCACCGCCAACCGCGCATCGCCGCCCGCGCATCGTCCCGGCCCGTGCTCCTGCACCGTGCTCGGCTTCACCCCCCGAACGCCCGCCCGCAGCATCTGACCGGTCACCCGAGCGGTCGAGGTGCGCATCCGTGCAGCGACGGACCGCGGCCGTCGGCGCCGCGACTGTGCGCCGCGCCGCTTCCGCGGCGTGCGCGCGTGCCCGCGGCCGGGCGCCTCGCCCTCGGCGGAGGCCGCTCGCCGCCGCCGACATCCGCACCAGGAGAGGCGTCATGAACACCAGCAGAGCGAGATGGCGGTTGCTCTGTGCCGCCCTCGTCACCGGCCTGCTCGCCGCCGCCACCCCCGGCGTCCCAGCCCTCGCCGCGGGTGGCCCCAACCTCGCGATCGGCAGGCCCGCCTCGGCCGGCGGAGCCAACGCCGGATACGGGCCGAACAACATCACCGACGGCAACCCGAACACGTACTGGGAAGGCCCGGTCAACGCATTCCCGCAATGGGTTCAGGTCGACCTGGGCGCCGCCGCCAGCATCGACCAGGTGGTGCTGAAACTGCCGCCCGCGTGGGGCACCCGCACCCAGACGCTCAGCGTGTCCGGCAGCGCCGACGGGTCGAATTTCACCGTGCTGGCACCGTCGGCCGGGCGGGTGTTCAACCCGGCCACCGCCAACACCGTCACTATCGGGCTGGCGCCGGCCGGCGTCCGCTACGTGCGGGTCACCTTCAGCGCCAACACCGGCTGGCCGGCCGCGCAGCTCGCCGAGCTCGAGGTCTCCGGCGCGGCCGGCGCGACCCCCGACCTGGCGGCCGGCAAGCCCCTGACGGCCAGCAGCGCGCTGCCCGGGTACGCCGCCGGCAACGCCCACGACGGCAACCGCGGCACGTACTGGGAGAGCACCAACAACGCCTGGCCGCAGTGGCTCCAGGTGGATCTCGGCGCGGCGGTGACCGTCAGCCGGGTCGTGCTGCGGCTGCCCGCGCACTGGGGCACCCGGACCCAGACCCTCGCGGTGCAGGGCAGCACCACCGGCACCGCGTTCACCGACCTGGTGACCTCCAGCGGGTACGTGTTCAACCCGGCCGACGCCAACACCGTCACCATCGCGTTCCCGGCGACCGCGACCAGGTACGTGCGGCTGCTGATCACCGCCAACACCGCGCAGCCCGGCGGGCAGGTCGCCGAGTTCGAGGTCTACGGACCCGGCACCGGTGACGGCAAGCCGGACCTCACCGTCGCCGCGGCCGGCTGGAGCCCCGCCGCCCCGACGGAGTCGACCCCGATCACCCTGGCGGCGACCGTCGCCAACACCGGCGCCGCGGCGTCGGCACCGACGAACGTCAACTTCTACGTGGTCCCCAACCCCGGGCCCGCCGTCCTGCCGCCGGTCGCCGCCACCGCGCCGGTCGGAGCCCTGGCGCCCGGCACCTCCGTCACCGTGACCGCCACCATCGGCGCCCGCGCCGCCGGAGCCCACGTCATCACCGCCAGGGTCGACGAGGCCAACGCGGTCGTCGAGCAGAACGAGCTAAACAACAGCTACACCAACCCGGCCAACATGCTCGTCAGCGCACTGCCCGCCTCGGACATCGTCCTGGCCCAGGTGAGCTGGACACCCACCACCCCGGCGGCCGGCACCACGGTCGCCTTCTCGGTCAGCATCCGCAACCAGGGCACCATCGCCACGAGCGCCGACCCGCACAGCATCGCGGTGACCGTCCTCAGCAGCACCGGCGCGGTGGTCCACACGACCGGCGGCACGTATGCCGGCGCGATCCCGCCCGGCGGCACCGCCGGCCCGGTCAGCGCGGGGACCTGGACCGCGGCGAGCGGCGAGTACCTCGTCCGGATCACCCTCGTGCCGGACGCGAACGAGACGCCGCCGAGGCAGGGCAACAACACCGGCACCTACGTGCTGTCGGTCTAGCGAAGCGGGGGTCTCCGGCCCGGAGACCCCCGCACCCGTCACGTCAGGCGGAACACCTGGGCGGCGGAGGTGTTGCAGTCCCAGATGCGCAGCGCGGTGCCGTTGGCGGTCGCGCCGTTCGGGGAGTCCAGGCAGCGGCCGGACGCCGGGTTGCGCAGGGTTCCGTTCGCCTGTGGTACCCACTGTTGCGCGCCGCCGCCGTTGCAGTCCCAGAGCTGGACGGGCGCGCCGTTGGCGGTGGACCCGCCGGTGACGTCCAGGCACCGGCCCAGGGTGCGCAGGGTCCCGGCCGACGGGGTCCAGTGCTGGTCGGCGGCGGCGGCGAGGCAGTCCCACAGCTGGACGCGGGCGCCGTTGACGCCGATGTCGTCGCCGGACACGTCGACGCACTTGCCGCCGGGGCCGGTGATCGTGCCGGTCGACAGCCGGAACACCTGTGCGGCGGAGGCGTTGCAGTCCCAGATGCGCAGCCGGGTCCCGTTGGCGGTCGCGCCGTTGGGGGAGTCGAGGCAGCGGCCGGACGCCGGGTTGCGCAGGGTTCCGTTTGCCTGTGGTACCCACTGTTGCGCGCCGCCGCCGTTGCAGTCCCAGAGCTGGACGGGCGCGCCGTTGGCGGTGGACCCGCCGGTGACGTCCAGGCACCGGCCCAGGGTGCGCAGGGTCCCACCCGACGCGGTCCAGTGCTGGTCGGCGGCCGAGGCGAGGCAGTCCCACAGCTGGATCGCGGCGCCGTTGCCGCCGGAGTCGTCGCCGGACACGTCGACGCACTTGCCGCCGGGCCCGGTGAGGAGACCGCCGGCGGCCGGGGCGGGCCGGGCCTCGACGCCGGTCGCGGTCATCGTGACGCGCTGGATCGAGCCGTCCCCGTTGAAGTACATGCGGTCCAGTGCCGCGTACCGCTTGCTGTAGTCGGCGTTCTGATACCGGTGGTAGACCATGTACCAGTCGTCGGTGCCCGGGTACTGCAGCATGCCGTTGTGGCCCGGGCCGTTGTACGCGCCGGTCGCGGACAGGATCTGCCCGCCGTAGGTCCACGGGCCGAGCGGACCCGGTCCGGTCGAGTACTGCACGTTGTAGCTGTTGTTGTTGTACGCGCCGTTGGAGTACTGCAGGTAGTAGCGGCCGGCCCGTTTGAACACGAACGGCGCCTCGGTGAAGTTCTGCGGCCGCTGGACGGTCACCGCGCCGCTGACGGAGACCATGTCGGCGCCGAGCCGGAAGATGCCCAGGTTGCCGCCGCCGGCGGAGCCGCCGAAGTACAGGTACGCCTGGCCGTCGTCGTCGACGAAGACCATCGGGTCGATCGCCTCGATGCCGTTGAACAGCTGGCCCTGCACGAGCGGGGAGCCCTTGTCGCGGCACGGGCCGACGGGCGAGTCGCACACGGCGACCGCGACCGACGTGGCGATCGCCGTGTAGAAGTAGTACTTCCCGTTGCGGTACACCATGTCCGGCGCCCACGTGCGGTTGTCGGTGGACGCCCAGCCGACCGTGGCGCGGTCCAGCACGACGCCGGCGTCGACCCAGTTGGTCAGGTCGGTGGAGCGCCACGCGTGGAAGTACCGGCCCGGCGCGTCGGTCGTGCCGCCGCTGGCGGTGGTGTACACGTAGTAAGCGTCGTTGAACAGTTCGATCGTCGGGTCCGGGTGGTCCCCGGGCAGGATCGGATTCCCTGACGTGGCGGCGTGGGCGGGCGCGGCGGCCGTCATCAGCACCGCGGCAACGGCCACCAGCAGGGCGAGGGCACGTTTCATGGCAACTCTCCTGACGCGACACATGGCGGTGTGTCGATGCACGATTATGCGCACCTGCGGCGGCTTCTGAAAGATCCTGTTGGAAAATGTTCCGCTTGACGTGGCGTACCCCGGCGGTCTTAAATAACCGAGAGGTTAGATAACCAAATGGTGAGGTAACCGATGGTCACGGATCAGCTCAGCGCCACCTTCGCGGCACTCGCCGACCCGACGCGGCGGGCGATCCTCGCCCGGCTGACGCGCGGCGAGGCCACCGTCAAGGAGCTGTCCGCCCCCTTCGCCATGAGCGGCCCGGCGATCTCCAAGCACCTGCGGGTCCTGGAGCACGCCGGCCTGATCAGCCGCGGCCGCGAGGCGCAGTGGCGCCCCTGCCGGCTGGAGGCCGCACCGATGCGCGAGGTGACGGAGTTCGCCGAGGAATACCGGCGGTTCTGGGACGAGAACTACGCACGACTCGACAGCTATCTCAAGACCCTGCAACAGAAGGACGGCACCCATGATCACGACGAATGAGCCCGGCGTCACCACGTTCGAGCTGCCCAGCGACACCGACATCCAGATCCGGCGCACCGTCGCCGCGCCGCGCGCCCTCGTCTTCGACTGCTACACCAAGCCCGAGCACCTGCCCAACTGGATGGCCGGCCCGCCCGGGTGGAGCATGCAGGTCTGCGAGATCGACCTGCGCCCCGGCGGCGCGTTCCGCTACGTGCTGCGCGGCGAGGGCGACGCCCAGCTGACCCTCAGCGGCACGTTCCAGGAGGTCGAGCGCCCGCTGCGGGTCGTCAGCACCGAGACGTGGGGCCCCGAGTGGCCCGAGACCCTCAACACGCTGACCTTCACCGCGTTCGGCAGCCACACCACGATCACCACCCTGGTCCGCTACCCCTCCCAGGAGGCGCGCGACGCCGCCCTGCAGTCCGGGATGAAGGAAGGCATGGAGGCCGGCTTCGCCAGCCTGGAGTCCTACGTCGCCGGCATCGACCTGCCGCCGGTGCCCGACATGCGCCTCGAGCTCGTGCCGGTCCCCGTCGCCGACGTCGACCGCGCCCTCGCGTTCTACGTCGACCTGCTCGGCTTCCACCTCGACCACGACGTCCAGCCCGGAAACGGCGCCCGCGTCACCCAGCTCACCCCGCCCGGCTCGGCGTGCTCGATCGTGCTGTACAAGGACCTGCCGGGCCTCGACCTGCCCAACGGCACGCTGCGCGGCCTGCACCTGGTCGTCGCCGACATCCACAAGTCCCGCGAGATCCTGCTCGCCCGCGGCGTCGAGGTCGGCGGCGTCGACGACATGGGCGGTATCCTGTTCGTCGCCTTCGCCGACCCCGACGGCAACACCTGGCTCCTGCAGGAGATCCCCGCCGGCGCCCACCGCCCCGAAGGCACCTGACCACCCGCTGGCCCGCCCGCTGCCTGCCTGCCCGCCCGCCGCCTCGCGACACGCCGGACCGCGCGGGCCGCGAGGCGAGGAGGCCGGGAGCGAGGGGTGGAGGGGTGTAGGGGCGGGGGGCAAGGCGCAGGGTGGGAGACGCGGGGCAAGGCGCGAGGCGCGAGGGCAAGGCGAGAAGGCGGAGGGCGAGGCGACAAAGGCCGGCCCCACCGCAGGCCGCGGGGGCGCGAGGCGGAGGGGGCAAGGTGCGGGGCAGGAGGCGCGGGGCGAGGCGGGAAGGCGGGGGCGAGGCGACGAAGGCCGGCCCCCATCGCAGGCCGCGGGGGCGCGAGGTGGAGAGGGCAAGGCGCGGGGGGCGAGGCGGGAAGGCGGGGCGAGGCGACAAAGGCCGGCCCCCACCGCAGGCCGCGGGGGCGCGAGGCGGAGGGGGCAGGGCGCGGGGCAGGAGGCGCGGGGGCGAGGCGAGAAGGCCGGGGCGAGGGCGCGAGGCGCGGACGCGACCGGGGCGCGGCGGGAAGTAATGCGCGAGGCGCTGGGAGCAGTCGGTGGTGCAGGACGGGCTGGGCGTGCTGATCTAGGCTCGCCGGGTGCCGATGACGTTCCCGTCCCACGCCGCGGCCGTGCTGCCGTTCAAGTTCACAAGGCGGCGCTGGTTCGACGGGGTGGCACTGGTCATCGGCTCCGCCGCGCCGGACTTCCCGTATTCGGTGGCGCCGTACGTGTAGTACAACGCGCACACGTGGCTGGGTCTGCTGGTGTTCTGTGTGCCGGTGACGGTGCTGCTGACCTGGCTGACCCGCCGCGCCGCACCGGCCGTCGTCGCGCACCTGCCGCGCTGGACGAGGGACTACGCCGCGCTGCGGCAGCACCGCTTCCCGCTGTACGTGACGTGCCTGTCCGCCTGGATCGGCGCCTGGTCGCACCGGATGTGGGACCTCGTCACCCACAAGGGCGTCCCGGCCCGCGGCACCCAGGACTGGTCGTTCCTCAACGCCGAGGCGTTCGCCGGCCAGCCCTGGTGGCGGGTGCTGCACTACGGCTCGACCGTGCTCGGCGCGCTGCTCGTCCTCGCCGCCGCCCGGCACATCCACCGCACCGGCTGGCTGCTCACCGACGGCCCGGCCGTCCCCGGCCCGGCGGACCCGCGCCGGTTCTGGACCGTCGTCGCGGTCGTCTGCGTGCCGGGTGCCGCCGTGCAGCCGTTTCTCACCTGGTTCACCGAACCCCAGGCGCTCATCGTCCGGCTTCTGGAGCTCGGCTGCTTCGCCCTGCTCGCCGCGGCCTGGATAACCAGTCGCCGCAGGCGGCCCGGCTGATCTACCGTCCGAGGCATGTCGCATCGACACCTGTTCGGTTACGAGGGGCTGACGTCGCACCGGGCGTACGCGGGCGAGTTCGACGCCGCGTTCACCCCCGACCGCTTCGCCGAGCTGCACACCGCCCTGGCCGCCTGGGACCGGGGCCCGACCGCCCCCCGGCCCCGCACCCGCCCCCGCCGCTCGGCGGCCTGCCCCAACCCGCCCCGGCGGCAGTCCTACACGGCAACCGCCGGCTGGTCCGCCCCCCGCGTCGACGTCCGCCCGCACCAGAGCTGGCGCTCGGACCGCGTCCGGGCCCGGGCCCGCCGCTGGTCGGCAAACACCCCGGGCTGGCGCACGGCCGCAATGCACCGGCGCTAGCCATCAGAGGACCGCAGCGGACTCCGGGGGCAGGGTCAAGGTGTCGGCCTGCAGGACGGCCGTGTCGTCGGTGGTGAAGAGCAGGCAGTCCGCGGACAGCGGGACGGTGCGCGGGTCGGCGGTCAGGTTCGCCACGACCACGTGCGGGCCGCGGCGGATCAGCAGGACACCGTCGTCGTGGGTGACCTCGACCAGGTCCAGCCGCGGGTCGGACAGGGCCGGGTGACGCTTGCGCAGGGCGAGCAGCGACCGGTACACCGCCGCCGTCGCCGGGTCCTGGGCGGACCAGTCCAGGTGTGAGCGCTGGAACGTCGCCGGGTCCTGGGGGTCGGGGACGTCGCCGGGCGGCCAGCCGTGCTCGGCGAACTCGGCCCGCCGCCCCTCCCGCACCGCCGACGCCAGTTCGGGCTCGGGGTGGCTGGTGAAGAACTGCCACGGGGTGCGGGCGCCGAACTCCTCGCCCATGAAGAGCATCGGCGTGAACGGCGACGTGAGCAGCAGCGTCGCGCCGACCTTGAGCAGGCCGGGTGACAGCACCGCGGTCAGGCGGTCGCCGGTGGCGCGGTTGCCGATCTGGTCGTGGTTCTGCAGGCAGACCACGAACCGGTGGCCGGGGATGCGGTGGGTGTCGACCGGCCGGCCGTGCACCCGCCTGCGGAACGACGACCAGGTGCCGGCGTGGAAGAACGCCTCCGTCCACACGGTGGCGAAGCAGGCGGGGGAGCCGAAGTCGCCGTAGTACCCCTGCCGTTCGCCGGTGAGCATGGCGTGCAGCGCGTGGTGGACGTCGTCGTCCCACTGGGCGTGCAGGCCGTAGCCGCCGGCCTCGCGGGCGGTGACGAGCTTCGCGTCGTTGAGGTCGGACTCGGCGATCAGCGACAGGGGCCGCCCGACGGCCGTGGAGAGCGCGTCCACCGCGACGGCGAGCTCCTCGAGCAGGTGCGTGGCGCCGCGGTCGACGAGGGCGTGCACGGCGTCCAGGCGCAGGCCGTCGGCGTGGTAGTCGCGCAGCCATTGCAGGGCGCTGTCGATGATGAACGCGCGGACCTCGCCGGAGTCGGCCTCGTCGAGGTTCAGCGACCGGCCCCATGTGTTCGCGCCGGCCGACAGGTAGGGGCCGAACATCGGGGTGTACGCGCCGGACGGGCCGAAGTGGTTGTAAACGGCGTCGATGACGACCCCGAGCCCGGCCTGGTGCGCGGCGTCGACGAACCGTTTGAGGCCGTCGGGGCCGCCGTAGCTCTCCTGCACGGCGTGCCAGCCGACGCCGTCGTAGCCCCAGTTCCACTCGCCGTTGAACGTGTTGACGGGCAGCAGCTCGACCAGGTCGACGCCGAGGTCGCGCAGGTAGGGCAGCTTCCCGATGGCGGCGTCGAAGGTGCCCTCGGGGGTGAACGTGCCGACGTGCAGCTCGTAGATCACGCTGCCGGGCAGCTGCCGGCCGGTCCAGTTGCCGTCGTTCCAGGTGTACGTGTCGTGCTCGTACACCTGGCTGAGGCCGTGCACGCCGGTGGGCTGCCGGCGCGAGCGCGGGTCGGGCAGCACCTGCCCGTCGTCGAGCACGAACCCGTAGTCGGTGCCGTGGCCGGCGTCCGGCAGCGTCAGCGTCCACCAGCCGCCGCCGTCGGGCGCCATCGGCAGTGCCGTGCCGCCGGTCGACAGTGCCACGCTGCGGGCCGCCGGGGCCCAGACGCGGAACTCGTGCACGGGCTACTCCCTCACCAAGAGCGCGACGGGATAGGACGAGAGGACGTCGCCGACCCGGGTCGAGTCGACGGCGCGGCCGGTCAGGACGTCTGTCCAGGCGCCGCCGGGGAGCTTGAGGTCCTCGGCGTCCCAGCCGCCGGCGGCGGCCAGCCGCAGCGGCAGCCGGGTGGCGACGGTCAGGGCGCCGCCCCGGTCGAAGGCGACCGCGTGCCCGGCGGCGTCACCGGTGACGGGCACCGGATGGTACCGCTGGAACAGCTCCGGGCGGTCCCGCCGCAGCCGCAGCGCCCGGCTCACCACGAGCAGCTTCGCGACCCCGGAGTCGTCGACCGGCGGGGCGGGCTGCCCGGCGAGGGCCGTGGAGTCCAGGGCGGCCAGGAGGTCGCGGCGTTCGGCGAAGTCGACCGGGCGGCGGTTGTCGGGGTCGACGAGGGAGTCCTCCCACAGCTCGGTGCCCTGGTAGACGTCGGGGACGCCGGGCATGGTGAGCTGCACCAGTTTCTGGCCGAGGGCGTTGGACCAGCCGTACGGCCGGATGCGGGCCACCACCGCCTCGACGTCGGCGCGCAGCCGGGCGTCGCCGTCGAGCAGGTGCACGGCGGCGGCGAAGGTCGCCTCGAACGCCTCGTCTGGCGCGTCCCAGGACGTGGAGCGGTTCGCCTCCCTGGCCGCCTTCGTCAGGTATGCCTGGAGCCGGTCGGCGCTCAACGGCCAGGCACCGATCACGGTCTGCCAGAACAGCGTCTCGAACGACGGGTCGGGGATGCCGGCCCGGCCGAGCAGCGGCGTGAGCAGGTCCGGCGCCTCCGACAGCACGGCGAGGCGGGCCCGGACGTCCTCGCCGCGTTTCGTGTCGTGGGTCGACAGGGTCGTCATCCCGGCCGGCCACTCCTCGAGGCGGCGGGCCGCCGCGGCGTGGAACTCCTCCGGTGCCACCCCGAAGCGGGACGGGTCGCCGCCGACCTCGTTGAGGGCGATGAACCGGTTCCAGCGGTACATCGCGGTGTCCTCGACGCCCTTGGCCATGACGGCGCCGGTGAGCTGCTGGAACCGGGCGCACAGGTCGTCGGCGGGGTCGGTCAGCCGGGGCACCAGGCCGTCGAGGGCGGCGGCGAGGTCGGGGCGGCGGCGTTTCGTCTCCGTCACCGCCGCGTCGAAGTCGGCCCGGCCGTACGGCAGGTACGTGCGGTACACGTGGAAGTTCGCGGCGAGCTCGGCCAGGACCTCCTTCGAGCCGGGTGCGAGGGCGTCGAGGCGGCGCAGCTCGGCCGGGAACAGCCGCCGGGTCACATCCAGCTTCTGCTCGTGCGCCTCCTCCTGCCAGTCCGGGCCGTCGACCGCGGGTGCGCCGGCGGGGTCGACGAACAAGCCGCAGACGTCGCCGAGGGCGTCGTAGCCGGTGGTGCCGTCGACCGGCCAGTGCGGCGGCAGCGGCTCGCCGCGCTCCAGGATCTTCTCCACCACCAGCCACGCTTCGGGCGCGCGTTCGCGCAGCGTGGTCAGGTAGCCGTCGGGGTCGCGCAGGCCATCCGGGTGGTCGACCCGGATGCCGTCGACGTCGCCCGCCGTGACCCACCGCAGTATCTCGGCGTGGGTGGCGTCGAAGACGGCGGCGTCCTCCACCCGTACCCCTGCCAACTCGGTCACCGCGAAGAACCTGCGGTAGTTGAGCAGCTCGTTGCCGCGCCGCCAGTCCACGAGCCGGTAGTGCTGCCGGTCGTGGACCTCCTGCGGGCTGCCTTCCCCGGTGCCCGGGGCAATGGGGAAGCGGTGCTCGTAGTACCGCAGCTCGTCGCCGTCGATCGACAGCTCGGCGAGGTCGGACTCGGCGCCCAGCACCGGCACGACGATCGGGCCGGCGTCCCAGTCGATGTCGAACCAGTCCGCGTAGGCGGAGCCGCGGCCGTGGGTGAGGACGTCCCACCAGGCCGGGTTCGCGGCCGGCTGGAACAGCCCCATGTGGTTGGGCACGATGTCGACGATCAGGCCGAGGCCCTGCAGCCGCAGCGCGTCGACCAGGCGCTTGAGGGCCTCCTCGCCGCCGAGCTGCGGGTTGATCCTGGTCGGGTCGACGACGTCGTAGCCGTGCGGGGAGCCGGGCGTCGCGGTGAGCAGCGGCGCCGAGTACAGGTGGCTGACCCCGAGGTCGTGCAGGTAGCCGGCGAGCCCGGCCGTCGCGTCGAGGTCGAAGCCGGGCCGGACCTGCACCCGGTAGGTGCCGGTCGGGAAGTTCGCGACCACGGCGGTCACACCGTCCGGTCGAGCACGACGAGGGACCGGTCCGGCACGACGAGCGTGCCGTCGGCCGAGTAGGACACGCCGCCGCGGGCCGAACCCGGCGCGGTCGCGATCACCAGCTCCCACTCCTTGCCGTAGTCCTGCTGCGGGATGACGAAGTCGACCGGCTCGTAGTGCGCGTTGAAGCACAGCAGGAACGAGTCGTCGACGTGCCGCTCGCCGTGCGAGCCGCGCTCCGTGATCGACTCGCCGTTGACGAACAGCATCAGGGCCTTGCCGAAGTGGTTGTCCCAGTCCTCCTCGGTCATCTGCCGGCCGTCGGTGGCGAACCACGCCACGTCCGGGATCGGCGTGCCCTCCTGCCGGGCGACTGGCCGGCCGGTGAAGAACCGCCGCCGGCGGAACACCCGGTGCCGCTCCCGGAACGCGGCCAGCCCGCGGGTGAACGCGAGCAGCTGCTCGTCGACGCTGTCCCAGTCGATCCAGCTGATGTCGTTGTCCTGGCAGTACGCGTTGTTGTTGCCGCCCTGGGTGCGGCCCAGCTCGTCGCCGGCGCCCAGCATCGGCACGCCTTGGGACAGCATCAGCGTGGTGAGGAAGTTGCGCCGCTGCTTGGCCCGCAACGCGTTGATCTCCGGGTCGTCGGTCGGGCCCTCCACGCCGCAGTTCCAGGACCGGTTGTGGCTCTCGCCGTCGCGGTTGTCCTCGGTGTTGTCCTCGTTGTGCTTCTCGTTGTAGGACACCAGGTCGTTCAGCGTGAACCCGTCGTGGCAGGTGACGAAGTTGATGCTGGCGAAGGGGCGGCGCCCGTCGTCCTGGTACAGGTCCGCCGAGCCGCAGATCCGGCTGGCGAACTCGCTCAGCGTGGCCGGCTCGCCGCGCCAGAAGTCGCGGACCGTGTCGCGGAACTTGCCGTTCCACTCCGTCCACAGCGGCGGGAAGTTGCCGACCTGGTAACCGCCGGGGCCGACGTCCCACGGCTCGGCGATCAGCTTCACCTGGTTGACCACCGGGTCCTGCTGCACGACTTCGAAGAACGTCGACAGGCGGTCGACCTCGTAGAACTCGCGGGCGAGGGTCGAGGCGAGGTCGAAGCGGAACCCGTCGACGCGCATCTCCGTCACCCAGTACCGCAGCGAGTCCATGATCAGCTGCAGGGTGTGCGGGTTGCGCACGTTGAGGCTGTTGCCGGTGCCGGTGTAGTCGGTGTAGTAGCGGTTGTCGTCGTCCTCGAGCTTGTAATAGTGCCCGTTGTCCAGGCCCTTGAACCCGAGCGTGGGGCCCAGGTGGTTGCCCTCGGCGGTGTGGTTGTAGACCACGTCGAGGATCACCTCGATGCCGGCCGCGTGCAGCGCCTTGACCATGCCGCGGAACTCCTGGACCTGCTGGCCCCGGTGCCGGCGGGCGTAGCCGTGGTACGGGGCGAAGAACCCGATCGTGTTGTAGCCCCAGTAGTTGGACAGGCCGAGCTCCACCAGGCGCTGGTCGTGCACGAAGTGGTGCACCGGCAGCAGCTCCAGGGCGGTGACGCCGAGCCGGCGCAGGTGCTCGATGATCGCCGGGTGGGCGATGCCGGCGTAGGTGCCGCGCAGTTCCTCGGGCACCTCCGGGTGC
This sequence comes from Dactylosporangium sp. NPDC049525, assembly GCF_040676755.1. Classification (NCBI taxonomy): domain Bacteria; kingdom Bacillati; phylum Actinomycetota; class Actinomycetes; order Micromonosporales; family Micromonosporaceae; genus Dactylosporangium; species Dactylosporangium sp. NPDC049525. Next base: position 210,073 of record NZ_JBFAPO010000002.1, read on the forward strand.
CGCATCGTCAGGCCCTTCACATGCGCCTCGTAGACCACGGTGTGGTGGTAGGGCACCCGCGGCGCGGCGTCGTTGGCCCAGTCGAAGTACGGGTTCACCACCACGGCCTTCGGCATGAACGGCGCCGAGTCGGCGGTGGACATCTTCTCGGGGTCGTTGAAGTCGTACCCGTAGACGGCCGGGTCCCAGGCGATGTCACCGTCGATCGCCTTCGCGTACGGGTCGAGCAGCAGCTTGTGCGGGTTGCAGCGCAGCCCTTCCTTCGGCTCGTAGCGGCCGTGCACGCGGAAGCCGTACCGCTGCCCCGGGTCGACCCCCGGCAGGTAGGCGTGCCACACGAACGCGTCGACCTCGACGAGCTTGATGCGCTCCTCGACGTCGTTGTCGTCGAAGAGGCACAGGTCGACACCGGAAGCCACTTCGGAGAAGATCGCGAAGTTCGTGCCCTGCCCGTCGTACGTAGCACCCAACGGGTACCGGTTGCCCGGCCAAACCTGCATCTCAGCTCCTGCTCTATCGGCTGGCACCGGTGTTCAACCGGCACCGCGTTGCCACAGTGTTACGTGCGTCGAAAGTTCACGCGCGGGTACGCGTGAAGCTGGCTGCCATATGCCCGCTGCCATCAATAATGAATCGTGCCGGTGGGCGGGTCGGCTTTCCGACAGCGGTCCGGGATGAATCACACCGTGTTTTCGCCGTGGCGCACGTTTCAAACAAGGGGGTTCGGATCATAGTTGGGCACATGCCCCCGGGATCGGTCATGACCTTCGGCCCCCATGTCTGCGGCTCGGCAGCCGGGTTCGAACACGAATGGCTTGTCACCGACGGGACCGGCGGATACGCGACCGGCACGGTCGCGGGTCTGCGCACGCGCCGCTACCACGGCCTGCTCGTCACGCCGCAGCGGCACCTCGCGCTCGCCGCCCTCGACCCCGTCCTCACCCTGCCCGGCGGTGCCGTCGTGCGCCTCGCCGTGCACGAGTGGGCGTCCGGTGCGATCGACCCGTCGGGCCACCACCATCTTGAGCACTTCGAGCTGGCGGACGGGGTACCCCGGTGGCGCTGGCGGATCGGCGAGATCGTCCTCGAGCGTGAGATCGCGATGACCCACGGCCGCAACAGCGTCGCCGTCGTGCACCGGCTCGTCGCCGCGCCCGCCGGGGCGTCGGTCGAGCTCTCGCTGACCGCGCTGTGCACGTGGCGGCACGCCGACGCCGAACGCGACCGGACGTTCCCGGAGCCGGTCGTCTCGCTCGCCGACGGCGGGTTCACCGTCGACGACGCGTACCGGGTCGCCGGGCCGGACTTCCGGCCGGTCGGGGAGTGGTATTTCGACGCGTACGCCCGCGAGGAGGCCGCCCGGGGGCTCAACCCGGTCGAGGACCTGTGGGCCGCCGGGACGTTCCAGGCCACCCTGACCGCCGGCGAGACCCTGTCGGTGTCCGCCTGGTCCGGCGTCGCCGATCCAACCCCGCCGGCGGCGCAGACCGTGGTCGCCGACGCCCGCCGCCGGGCCCGGAAGCTGCTGCGGACCGCGGCCACCGCCGGCGCCCGCGACGCCGTCGACAAGGCCCTGGCCCTGGCCGCCGACGCGTTCATCATCACCGCGCCGGACGGGACCCCGGCGGTCGTCGCCGGCTACCCGTGGTTCGGCAGCTACCTGCGCGACACCATGACCGCGTACGAGGGGCTGTTCCTGGCCACCGGGCGGGTCGAAGAGGGCGCGCGGCTGCTGCGGGCGCACAGCGACCTGCCCGACCGGATGCGGGCCGGGTCCCTGGGCGACGCCGACGGGCCGTTGTGGTTCGTGCACGCGGCCGAGCGGCACATCGCCCGCACCGGCGACGACGCCCTCGCCGCCGAGCTGCTGCCGGTGCTGGAGGGGGTGATCACCGCGTACACCAAGGGCACCAGCGACGGAGTGCGCGTCGACCCCGCCGACGGCCTGCTCCTCATCGACGCCGACGAGTCCGGCATGACCTGGATGAACGCCCGGCTGCCGCGCGGACCCGTGACGCCCCGCGACGGCAAGCCCGTCGAGCTCAACGCCCTGTGGGCGAACGCCCTCGGCGCCGTCGGCGCGCTGCGGGAACGCTGCGGCCGCGACGCCTCCGTCGTGCACGCCCGCCGCGACGCGGTGAAGGCGCAGGTCCTCAAGCGCTTCCGGGCCCCCGACGGCTGGCTCTTCGACGTGGTGGACGCCAGGCCCGCCGCCTACCCGAAGGGCGGCGGCAGCATCCACGACGACGCGGTGCTGCGGCCCAACCAGATCCTCGCCTTCAGCCTGCCGTACGCACCCGGCGCCGACGAGGCGCACCTGGGCTCGCGGGTGCTGCAGGCGGTCGGCTCGACCCTGGTCACCTCGCTGGGGCTGCGCAGCCTCGCCCCGACCGAGTACGGCTACCACGGCGGTCACCGGGGCGGGGTGATCCCCCGGGACACCGCGTACCACCAGGGGACCGTGTGGGTGTGGTGGCTCGCCCCGTACGTCGAGGCCCGCCTCGCCGCGGGCCTGCCGGTCGACGGCGTGCTCACCGCCGTCGAGGCGCACCTGGGGGAGTGCGGTCTCGGCTCGGTCAGCGAGATCGCGGAGGGTGACGCTCCGCACCGGCCCACGGGCGCTCCGTTCTCTGCCCGCTCGGTCGCCGCGGTGTTGCACGCGAGGGCCGTGATCAGGGAGAACCGCAAGTTGCAAACCGCATCTTCTGGGAAGAGCGGAAAGATGAAATTGACCCGCGATGCTGCTCCGCGCAAGCGCCGGAACGCGCTACGGTGACAGTCGGCGACGAGAGGTATCCGCTATGCGCGTATTGATGATCGCCTGGGAATTCCAACGTCCGTCGACCGATGATGCGCCCCGCGGGCGCATCGCCGCACTGTCCGCCGCGCTGGTCGCCGCGGGCCACTCGGTGACCGTGGTGACCCGCCACGCCGCGGACGCTCCTGCCGTTGCGATGATCGACGGCGTCCGCGTCGTGCGTGCCGCGGCGCTGACCGGTGCGGTCGCCGGCGGCGCCCTCGGCCAGACCATGGCCGTCAACCACCTCCTGGCGGAGGCCGCGAAGCGCACCCTGCCCGCCGAGGGCTACGACGTCATCCACGCCCACGACTGGCTCGTCACCCACGCCGCGGTCACCCTCAAGGAGGCGCTCGGCCTGCCGTTCGTCGCCTCGATGCAGGCCACCGAGGCGGGCCGGCACCAGGGCTACCTCTCCGGCGAGGTCAGCCGCTCCGTGCACTCCGTCGAGTGGTGGCTCGGCTCCGAGGCCTGCCGCGTGATCGTGCCGACCGCCTACCTGGGCTGGGAGGTCCAGCACCTCTTCGACGTCGCCGCCGAGCGCGTCGACGTTGTGCCCAACGGCATCGACCCCGACATGTGGACGGCCACGGCCCGCGAGGTCCTCGCAGCCCGGCTCCGCTTCGCCGGCGAAGGCCCGCTGCTCGTCTACGCCGGCCGGCTCATCGCCGAGAAGGGCGTCCAGGACCTCCTCGAGGCCCTGCCCGCGATCCGCGACCGGCACCCCGGCACCCGCGCCGTCGTCGCCGGTGACGGCGACTACCGGGCCGCCCTCATCGAGGAGGCCCGCAAGCGCAAGCTGCACCGCGCCGTGAGCTTCCCCGGCCACCTCGACCAGCGCACCCTCGCCGCGGTCCTCGCCGCCGCTGACGCGTTCGTCATGCCCAGCCGCTATGAGGCGACCGGCACCGTGGCCCTCGAGGCCGCCGCGTCCGGCGCCGCCCTGGTCGTCGCTTCCACCGGCGGGCTCGCCTCCATCGTGGAGCACGGCGTCACCGGCGTTCGCTTCCCGGTCGGCGAACCCGACGGCCTCGCCGACGCCGTCAACGCGCTGCTGCAGGACCCGATGTTCGCGCAGAACCTCGCGACCAAGGCCCGGCAGATGGTCCGCGACCGCCACTCGTGGCAGGCCACCGCGGAGCGCACCGCCGCCGTCTACGCCGACGCGGTCGCCACCGCGCCAGCGTTCGAGGCCCGGCGCCAGGCGGTGCTGCTCGGCAGCGGCCTGCCGGTCGTCTTCGTCCCGCCCGGCAACCTGCTCGCCGACCCGCCCACCGTCCCCGTCGGCGAACGCCCGGCCCTGCTGGTCCGCGCCGCCGCCGAAGAGGCCGCGTGGCAGGCCGGCGCGTCCGCGGCCCGCGAGGCGATCCGCACCGAGGGCGCACTCTGGCTGGACGCCGCCGAGCGCGAGGCCGCCGACCGCGCGGAGGCTGCCCGGGCCGCCGCCGCCCCGTTCGACGTCGTCATGGCCGCCGTGGAACGCCGCTGACCCCAGCGCCGCTCAGGTGTGGATCGCCAGCCACTCCTGCAGCGGCGCGCACGAGCGCAGGAACGTCACCACGTGCGTCTTCGCCTTCGCGGTGCCCAGCCACGGCCGCAGCTCGAACTGGTGCCAGGCGATCAAACCCTTGTGCCGCAGCAGGTCCGCCCGCGGATGCTCGCGAGGGAACCCCCGCGGCACGGACTTCAGCTGCTCGTGTGACGTCACCGAGGTGCCGCGCGCCTGCAGGTCGGTGACGATCGCCTCCAGTGGCACGCCGCTGGAGTCGTCCGCGACCGCCTGCCGGAACTTCGCCAGGCGCGGCGGGTCCATCATGTACGCGCCGGCGCCCGCGGCCAGACCCGCGGCGGTCAGCTGGAGGTAGCCGCCGCGCTCGAAGGAGGCCGCGCACGAGGTCTTGTACGGCGACTTGTCGGCGCTGAACCGCACGTCGCGATACGGGCGGAAGATCTTCGCCGGGCCGAACTCGGGTTCCAGCTCGGCGAGCAGCTCCGCCATCGGGGCGCGGACCTTGTCGTCGTAGACGGCCTTGTGCGCTGTCCAGTACGTCTTGGAGTTGTCCGCCTCGAGGCCGTCGTAGAAGTCGAGGGCCTCGGCGGGCCAGCCACGGAACGCCACGCCCGCAGTCTACGTGGACATGACCAGGTGAGCGTTCGCGCGCAGGTGCGACACCAGGGCCGGCGGCGCCGAACCGGGGGAGCCGGCCGTGAACGGGGGCCGCGGGTCGTACTCGGTGGCGAGCTGGATGCTCTGCGCGACCGCGGGGCCGGCGACGGTGCCGGCGAGAGTGAGTGCCAGGTCGATGCCGGCGGAGACGCCGGCGCCGGTGACGTACTTGCCGTCGCGCACGACGCGTTCGGCGACCGGGGTGACGCCGTAGGCGGGGAGCCGGTCCAGGGCGAGCCAGTGTGACGTGGCGGTCCGCCCCCGCAGCAGGCCGGCGGCGGCGAGGATGAGCGACCCGGTGCACACCGATGTCATCCAGGTGGTGCCGGGGTCGACGGCGCGCAGCCAGTCGTGCAGGGCGGTGTCGGTGGTCTGGGCGCGGACGTCGGGGCCGCCGGGGACGAGGACCAGGTCCGGGCTGCCGCAGTCGGCCAGCGCCCGGTCGGCGACGAGCGTCAGCGCGCCGGTGTCGGCGCGGACCGGGCCCGCCGTCACGCCGGCGAACGTGACCTGGGCGCCGGGGAGGCGGGACAGGATCTCGTAGGGCCCGATCGCGTCGAGCGCGGTCATCCCCTCGTACACCACGAAGATCATCTGCATGAGAAGCGCTCCTTGTAGTCGGTCGGTGTGACACCGAGGGTGCGGACGAACGCGCGGCGCATGGCCTCGCTGGTGCCGTAGCCGCAGGCGCGGGCCGCCTCCTCGACGAACGCGCCCTCCTCGAGGTGCCGCCGGGCGGTCTCCAGGCGGACCCGGTCGACGTAACGGCCGGGCGGGGTGCCGACCTCGGCGGCGAAGGCCCGGCTGAACTGCCGCGGTGACAGGTTGGCAAGCCTGGCGAGGGCGTCGACGGTGAGGTCGCCGGACGGATGCTCGGCGATGTGGCGCTGCACCTCCCGCAGCGGGTCCCGGCTCGCGACCTGCGCCGCCAGCTGCGCGCTGAACTGCCGCTGCCCGCCCGGCCGGCGGACGAACATGACGAGGTGCCGGGCGATCTCGAGGGCGACGTCGCGGCCGTGGTCCTCCTCGACGACGGCGAGCGCGAGGTCGATGCCGGCGGTGACGCCCGCGGACGTCCACACCGTTGACGCGGCTGTGCCGTCCCGGACGAAGATCGGCTCGGTGTCGACGGTGACCCGCGGGAAGCGGCGGGCGAGGGTGTGCGCGTGCCGCCAGTGGGTGGTGGCGCGCCGCCCGTCGAGGAGACCGGCCTCGGCGAGCAGGAACGCGCCGGTGCACACCGACGCGACGCGGCGGGCGGCCGGCGCGGCGTCGCGCAGCCAGCCGACGAGGCGCGGGTCGCTGGTGCGGGTGCCGGTGCCGCCCGGGACGATCAGCAGGTCGGACGGGCCCGCACCGGTCAGGTCGACGTCGGGGAGCAGGCGCAGCCCGCTGGACGTGCGGACCGGGACGCCACCGATGCTGCCGGTGTGGATGGTGTACGACCCGGGCCTGGCCAGTTCACCCCCGGCGAGCACCTCGACGGGTCCTGTGACGTCGAGGCTCTGCACCCCGTCGAAGAGGACGACCAGGACCCGCTGCGCTGCCATGCGTCCGATCCTTGCCGCGGCCCGCCGGTGTCCGCAACGACGCGGATCCCACCTTTCCTGCCATGGGGCCGGGGCACGGGTCTGGGGCCGGGCACGGAAACGCCGGTCGACCGGGGGTGGTCGACCGGCGTGCGGTTTGTGGTGCGCTGTGGTGTTTGTGGTGCGCTGGGGTGGTGGCGGGGTCAGCCGGCGCGGCGGCGGGCCCTGCGCATGGCGAGCTCGTCGCCGCCGGCCGCGGCGAAGTCGTCGGCGGACGCCGGGACCTCCTCGGCCGGGGTGGCCGCCTCCGCGGGCAGGTGCGACAGCGTGCCCTCGATCTCCTTGAACGCCCCGGAGATCGCGATGCCGAACACGCCCTGGCCGCCCTGGAGCAGGTCGACGACCTCTTCGGGGGAGCGGCACTCGTAGACGGTGGTGCCGTCGGAGATCAGGGTGATGCCGGCCAGGTCCGCGACGCCGCGGGAGCGCAGGGTCTCGATCGCCTTGCGGATGTTCTGCAGGGAGACCCCGGCGTCCAGGAGGCGCTTGACCACCTTGAGCACGACGATGTCGCGGAACGAGTAGAGCCGCTGGCTACCGGAGCCCGCCGCGTCGCGCACGCTCGGCACGACCAGGGCGGTGCGGGCCCAGTAGTCGAGCTGCCGGTAGCTGATCCCGGCGGCGTGGCAGGCGGTCGGACCGCGGTAACCCACATCGTCGGAATTGACGAAAGCACTCACCGAAACGGTGTCAGCAGCATGACCGGGTATCCCGGGATCGGGCGGCTGTTGCATTGCACCCACCTCCAGCGTCAACACCCGAAACCCTATAGCGCACCTTGAGGGTCAGCGGGGAGGTAACGCCGCGACACGCCGCGTGTCGGTGCGCCGAATTTTCCGCGCGTCGCCACTGTGACCGTTTGTCCCGATATGGGGTGTGGTCACGGCGCCGACCTACCCGGCGAAATCCTCCGGGCGGACCTGCTCGAGGAACTCGCGGAACTTCTCCACTTCGTCCTCCTGCTCGTCCGGGATGACGATGGCGGCCTCGGTGAGCACCTTGTCCGCGCAGCGGATCGGCGCGCCGACGCGCAACGCCAGGGCGATCGAGTCACTCGGACGGGCGGAGACCCGCACGTTGTCGCCGATGACGAGCTCGGCGTAGAAGATGTTGTCCCGCATCTCGACGATCTCGACCGCCTTCAGCGGGGCCTTGAGCGCCGCCAGCATGTCGCGCATCAGGTCATGGGTGAGCGGGCGGGCCGGCTTGACCCCCTGCTGCTCATAGGCGATCGCGGTCGCCTCCACCGCACCGATCCAGATCGGCAGGTAGCGGTCGCCGTCGACCTCCTTCAGCAACACGATGGGCTGATTGGTAGGCAGCTCCACGCGAACACCGACCACATTCAGCTCTCGCACTGCCCGCCTCCGTGTCGACTTGCCACTCCCTGCACGGTACACGGACGAAGGGGCGGTCGTGCCACTCGCGCCACCGCTCAAATGCGCTCAGTGGCGAAGATCGCTCCGGTCGAGGGTGTCAGGGAGGGTTCTGTGCTCATTTCCCTAGTATCTCGCGCAACCCCGCGCGTACCAGTGCCGCGTGCACCCGCTGGGTCAGCGCGGCCAGCTCCTGGACCGTGTCGGCGGCCCGGGCCCGCGACGCCGGGCCGCTCTGCCGGGTCATCGGCGTCACCAGCTGGCTGAACAGGCCGATCTCGCGGTCCGCGGCGGCCCGGTAGGCCCGCAGGTGGCGCGGCTCGACGCCGAACTCGGCCAGCCGCGCGGCCGCCGTGGCGACCTCCAGGGCGTCGGCGTCGTAGCCCCCGCCCGGACGGGGGCGCAGCAGCCCGTGCTCCTCCAGCGCGCGCAGCGTGGCGTCTTTCAGGCCGGCCTTGTCCAGCAGCTCGTCGCGGTTGAGCCGCACCTCGGCCGCCGCCTCCACGGGCACCGAGGACTGCGACACGTCGGTCAGCGGATCGCCCATCGTGGCGAGATGCTCGCGGATCACCCGCAGCGGCAGATACTGGTCGCGCTGGGCGGTCAGCACGTAGCGCAGCCGGGAGATGTCGGTCCAGGTGTACTTGCGATACCCGGCCGGCGTCCGCTTCGGCTCCACGAGCCCCTCGGTCTCCAGGAACCGCAGCTTCGAGATGGTCACGTCGGGGAAGTCGGCGCGCAGCTGCGCGAGCACCTCGCCGATGCTCATCAGCCGCTCGCCCCGCGCGGCACCCTGAGCGCCGCCCCGAGCGGCGTTCTGCGGCCCGCCACGGGCAGCGCTTTGAGGACCGCCACGGTCCGTGCCGTCGCGGTCCTGCGGTGTGTCCCAGGCGGCTGCCGACGCCCCCGTCATCGCCTCAGCTCTCGTCGGGGCGCGGTCCTGCCACGAACACGAGGCGGAACTTGCCGATCTGGACCTCGTCGCCATTGCTGAGGGTCGCGGCCTCGACCCGCTCGCGGTTGACATACGTGCCGTTGAGGCTGCCGACGTCGCGGACCGTGAACGTCCCACCCTCGCGATGGAACTCGGCGTGGCGGCGGGACACGGTGACGTCATCCAGGAAAATATCGCTGTCGGGGTGCCGGCCACTGGTCGTCACGTCGTGGTCGAGCAGGAAGCGCGCGCCGGCGTTGGGACCGCGGCGCACCGCCAGCAGTGCCGTGCCGGGCGGGAGTGATCCCGACACGCGGGTGGGAACCACGTCGTCGTCCGGCCCGGCGATGGCATCCTCAATGGCGCCAAGGTTGAGCGTGGACGTGACGTCGAGCGGGGGGAACTCGTCGTCTGGGCGCGTCATGGAACCACCTCACGGTCGACTTCTGCGGTGTCCTCCGATGCGACAGGCCGATGCATACGGTTGACTGAGCGAGCCTAGTCACGCCCGAAATCATGGGTCAACCAGACGCGCGGCAGCCTACCGCCGGAATTCCTGTCGAGGGTCGTCGGACTCTGTCTTCTGGTGCTCGTCGCGTTGCCGCGTGCCGTGCTCAGTCAGCTGTTTCGCGGTCAGCTGTTTCGCAATCAGCTGTTGTCGGTCAGCTGTTTTCGGTCAGCTCCCGGTAGGCGTCGGCGTCGAGCAGCGCCTCGACCGCCGCCGGGTCGTCGGCCTTGAGCTCGACGAGCCAGCCCGCGCCATACGGGTCGGAGTTGAGCACCTCGGGCGTCGCGTCGAGCGCCGAGTTGACCGCGACGACCTCACCCGACACCGGCGCGTAGATCTCCGACACGCTCTTGGTGGACTCGACCTCACCGAACGAGTCGCCCGCCTGCACGGTCGCGCCGACCTCGGGCAGCTGCACGAACACGATGTCGCCCAGTGCCTCCTGGGCAAAGTCAGTGATGCCGACCTTGAAGGCGCCGGCGTCCGCCGGTGCGAGCCACTCGTGCTCCGCCGTGTAGCGCAGATCCTCGGGAATCACGTCGGTCCTTAGTAGTCAGGCGGACGGTCTAAGCGGGCTTGGCGTACTTCAACTCACCGGCAGTGTGCAACGCGGTCACGCGCACGGGATCCGCTTCGCGCACCAAGACCGTACCGCCGTGCTGCCGCACGCTGTCCACCACCCCTCCAGGGATGTTCAGCGCGGTGCGCATGGTGTCGGGTCCGCCGATGACCATGATCGTATACGGCGCGGCGAGACTGAGTCCCGCGACCACCAACCGGTCGTTGTCGCCATCGACGAAATACGTGGCCGCGACGACGCGTACCGTGCCGCCGTCGTGCCCGTTGATCTGCATCGCCTCGGCCCCGGCGCCCCGCAGTTCCTCGACCGCGTCGAGGATCACCTCCGCCTTCACCTTCTCCGTGCCCGGCGTGATCTCGATGGACAGCCCCGGCCCCTCCGCCGGCAGCGTACCGGCCAGAATGCCCAGCTCATCGGCCCTCTTGCGGGCCTCGGCGAGCGCGGCGTCGCGCCCCTGCGCCCCGGAGTCGAGCTGCCGGCGGGTGTCCTCCAGGTCGCTGATCTCCCGCCGCAGCCGATCCTGCTGCGCGTCGAGATCCGACAGGATGCGCACCAGGTCCTCCGGCCGCGCGGCGGCCAGCTCGGCGTCGGAGTTGCTCGCCTTGAACTGCACCGAGATCGCAAACCCGAGCAACGCCACGAGCAGCGCGATGACCAGCCCCGTCCCACCCCGCTGCTTCCCGCCGCGTGCAGGGGGAGCCGCGTCGCCGGCGCCCGCGTCCCCGCCCGAGTCGTCCGCCGCGTCGTCCGCCGTGTCGCGGCCCGCCGGCTCGGGGGAGGTCAGCTCGGGGGAGGTCGGCTCGGCGCGCCCTTCGGTCCGGCCTGCCTCGGCATCCTCGGTCCGGCCTGCCTCGGTCCGGCCTCGCTCCGCCGCCTCTTTCACTCCTTTCGTCATTCCCGACATTTCGGAAATGTCGCCCGAACGAGGGAGGGGGCGCGGGGAGGGAGGGCGCCGACGGGGAGACGTCGCCTCGGAGGAGCGGCGCTCGCCGACGTGGGTGGCAGCGCTGTCCGTCGCGACGACGTTCGCGGAAGTGCCGACGTCCGAGACATCCGGGCCGTCCGCGTCCGCGTCCGCGCCGTCCGCGCCCGAGAGATCCGCGCCCGAGACGTCCGCGCCCGCGTCCGAGACGTCCGCGCCCGCGTCCGAGACGTCCGCGCCCGCGTCCGAGACGTCCGCGCCCGCGTCCGAGACGTCCGCGCCCGCGCCGTCCGCACCCGAGACGTCCGCGCCGTTCGGGGCGGTGGGGTCGTCCGGGGGAGGGGTGGCGGTCATGCTCGGAAGAGGTGCCGGCGGATGGCGGCGGCGTTGCCGAAGATGCGCACGCCCAGGACGACCACGACGCCCGTGGAGAGCTGGCCGCCGACGCCGAGCTGGTCGCCCAGGTACACGATGAGCGCGGCGACCAGCACGTTCGACACGAACGAGATGACGAACTGCTTGTCGTCGAAGATGCCGTCGAGCTTGGCCCGGACCCCGCCGAACACGGCGTCCAGGGCGGCGACGACGGCGATCGGCAGGTACGGCTGCAGGCCCAGCGGCACGGTCGGCTCGAGGAAGATCCCCGCCGCGATCCCGATGGCGAGCGCGATCACCGCGATCATCGGCGACCTCCAGAGGGTGATGGTGACGCCGGGACCGAGGGTGACGGCGCCGGCGGGTGGGCGTAGCGCAGTGGCGGTTCGGGGGCGGCGGCCAGGACCAGGGCCTTGCGCGCCTTCACGCCGAACTGCATGCGGTAGTTCTCCACGTACCGGCGGAAACGCTTCGCGGTGGCGGAGGAGGAGAAGCTGTCGGCGAGGCCGGGCGGCCCGATGGCGGCCACCTCGTAGGGGCTGGTCACGGGCTTGAAGTCGACGAGGATCACCCCGCCGGCGGCGCGGATCGTGCTGGTGGCGGTGAGGCGCTGGCCGTTGACCGCGATGGCCTCGGCGCCTTGCTGCCACAGGCCGTTGGCGACGTCCTGCAGGTCGCGGTCCAGCACGATGCCGAGGTTCTCCTCCTCGGTCTTGCCCGTGACCGGGTCGACCTGCGGCGGGGCGTCGACGACGCGGACCACGACGCCGTCGCCGGTGACCTTGCCGGTGCCGGTGCCGGCGGCCAGCCCGCGCAGCATCGCGGCGCCGGACGCGTCGGCGAGGGCGTTGTCGCGGGCCTGGTCCACCTGGGCCCGCAGCACGTCGACCTGGCGTTGCAGGTCCTCGGCGGTGCGCTGGCGGGACCGGACGTCCGCCACCAGGTCGTCGCGGGCCCGGCTCGCCGAAGGCGCCTCGGCCACCGCCTGGTGGTACGCCACGGCCAGGAGGAAGCCGACGGCGGCGAGCGTCACCGCGCGGGCGGGCCGCCCCCACCGCGGCGCAGGCGCACCGCTGGCAGCGCGGCGGGCGGCGGCCTGCGCGTAGCCGGGGTCGAGCGGCGTGCGGAACAGGTCGCCGAGCAGGTCGTCGCGGCGAGCGAACGTCACGAGGCGTCGGAGGCTTGCAGCCGGCCGGCCCGTACGTGGATCGCGGCCTGGATGAAGTAGAAGACCGCGGCGACCCAGTACAGGACGATGCCCCACCACAGCAGGGCCCATCCGCTCGGCAGCGCCCACGAGCGGGCGGCGTCGCTGACCTTCGCGAGGAGCATCATCGGGAAGCCCATGAGCAGCACCGCGGTGGCGGTCTTGCCGACGTAGTGCACCGGCGGCGGGCCGTGGCCGAGGATCCGCAGGACGACCAGGCACAGGACCATGACCGCTTCGCGGGCCAGCAGCGCGATGGTGAACCACCACGGCACGACGTCCTTGAACGTCAGCGCGAACAGAGTCGCCAGGATGTACAGCCGGTCGGCCAGGGGGTCGAGGAGCTCGCCGAGGCGGCTGACCTGCTTGAGGCGGCGGGCCGCGAAGCCGTCGACCCAGTCGCTGAGCCCGCCGACGACGAGCACGACGACCGCCCAGCCGGTGGCGTCGGTGGCGAGGAAGAGGTACAGGAAGAGCGGCACGCCCAGCAGGCGGGTGAAACTGATCAGGTTCGGCACGGTGAGCACCGGGCCGAGGCCCTGACGCTGCGTGCCTTCGTCGCGGTCCACCGTCCGCCCGCTTTCCCCGATCACCTGTACGACGCCCGGAATGCTAGCAGCTCACGATCGTGTTCTCGCGCAGGCACGGCGGACAGTGCGAGGATCGTGCGATGGTGCAGGCTTCCGGGGTACGCATCGGCTGGGACGACCTGCCGCAGACGGTTCACGCGGCGGTCGCCGCCATCCTCGGCGGGCCGGTGGTGGAGGCGGTGTCGCAGGTCGGCGGGTTCTCACCCGGCACCGCGGACAGGGTCCGGCTGGCCGACGGCTCGCGGGCGTTCGTGAAGGCGGTCAGCGCCGCGCAGAACGAGCAGAGCGTGGAGCTGCACCGCACCGAGGCCCGAATCACCGCGGCGCTGCCGGCGGACGTGCCCGCGCCGCGGCTGCTCGGGTTCCACGACGACGGCACCTGGGTGGCACTGGTCTTCGCCGACGTGGAGGGCCGGCAGCCGCATGTACCGTGGCACGACGACGAGGTGGCGGCCGTCCTCGACGCGCTGCAACGCCTCGCGGTCCCCGTGTCCGGGCTGCCGACGCTGCCGTCGTTGCTGGCCGACAACTTCGCCGGGTGGCGGCGGCTGGCGGCGGACCCGCCGGTGTCCCTCGACCCGTGGGCGGCGTCCAACCTGGACCTGCTCGTCGAGCTCGCCGACCGCGGCACGGAGGCCCTCACGGGGGATCGCCTCGTCCACGTCGACGTCCGCGCCGACAACCTGCTGATCCGCCCGGACGGTTCGGTCATGGTCGTCGACTGGCCGAGCGCGGCCGTCGGCGCACCGTGGTTCGACACGCTCTCGTTGCTGCTCAACATCCGGCTGTACGGCGGTGAGATCGCCGACGCGGCCCTCGACGTGTTCGAGCCGGACCCCGCGGACGTGACGGCAGTGGTCGCCGGGCTGGCGGCGTTCTTCACCGACCGGGCCCGCGAGCCCGACCCGCCGGGCCTGCCGACGCTGCGCCGCTTCCAGCAGGACCAGGCCGACGTGATGCTGCCGTGGCTGCGCACCCGCCTGGACGCCGGCCTGGCGTAGCTACTGCGGGCGGTCCTCGTCGCGGCGCCGCAGCTCCTCTTCGCGGCGGCGCAGGTCGGCCTCCCACTTGCTGAACATCTCCTCGTCGTCGCGCCGGGTCCGGGCGATCTCGCGCAGGAACGCGGGGTCGTCGTCCGGTGCCGCGGCGCGCGGCCGCTCCCGCTCCGGGAAGCCGCTGCCGGGCCGCCACGTCCCGCCCGCCGGCACCGCCTGCGGGCGCCCGGCGACGTACCAGGCGATCCACCCGATCGGGGAGAACAGCAGGATGATGAACACCCAGGCAACCTTCGGCAGGTTGCGCACCCGGTCCTCGTCGGAGGACAGGCAGTCGATCAGCGCGACGACCAGCATCACCAGGTCGACGAGGAAGAGCAGTCCATAGAGGCGAATCACGCCGGTATTCTGGCAGCCCCCGCCGCCGTTGTCTGTCCCCGTCGATGGGACGATCCTCGTCCGTGGATCCCGTGAGCCTTGCCGCGTCCGTCGCTGCCCGCTGCCGCCTGAGCGGCACGTTCGTCCTGCGTTCCGGCCGCACCGCGACCGAGTACTTCGACAAGTATCAGTTCGAGGCCGACCCCGTCCTGCTCGACGCGGTCGGCGCCGGCCTCGCCCCGCTCGTCCCGCCCGGCACCGAGGTCCTCGCCGGCCTCGAGATGGGCGGCATCGCCGTCGTCGTCGCGCTCGCCCGGCACACGGGCCTGCCGTGCGCGTTCGTCCGGAAGGCCGCGAAGCCGTACGGCACCCGCCGCCTCGCCGAAGGCGCCGACCTCACCGGCCGCCGCGTCCTGCTGGTCGAGGACGTCGTCACCTCCGGCGGCCAGATCGCGATCTCCGCCGGCGAGCTGCGGTCGGCGGGTGCGCTCGTCGAGCACGCGGTGTGCGTCATCGACCGGCAGGAGGGCGGCTCGGCGGCCCTCGCCGCCGAAGGCATCACCCTGCACGCGCTGCTGACCCGCGAGCAGCTCGACGCCGCGTGACGCCCCGGGTGGCCTAGATGGAGGACTCGGCGGCGATGGTGGTGTCGGTGCCGTGGCCGGTGTGCACGACGGTGTCGCGGGGGAGGGTCAGCAGGCGGGTGCGGATCGACTCGAGGATCGTCGGCTTGTCCGAGAACGACCGGCCGGTGGCGCCGGGGCCGCCCTGGAAGAGGGTGTCGCCGGTGAAGACGACACCGAGGGACGGGGCGGACAGGCAGACGGCGCCCGGGCTGTGGCCGGGGGTGTGCAGGACGGTCAGGTCGGTGCCGGCCACGGTGATGACCTGACCGTCGACGAGGCTCGCCGACGGCTCGAGGTCGGGGTGGCGCATGTGCCACAGCGGCAGATCCTCCGGGTGCAGCAGGATCGGCGCGCCGGTGCGCAGCGCCACCTCCGGGGCGGCGTCGATGTGGTCGTCGTGGCCGTGGGTGCAGACGATCGCGAGCAGGTGCCGGGAGCCGAGGGCGTGCAGGATCGCGGCGGCGTCGTGGGCGGCGTCGATGACGACGGCCTCGGTGTCGTCGCCGACGATCCAGACGTTGTTGTCGACGTCGAACGTCTCGCCGTCCAGCGAGAACGTCCCCGAGGTCACCAGTCGTTCGATGCGCGCCATACGCCCACCTTAGAGACCCGGGAACTTCCCGTTGCGGAACAGGTCGACGAAGATCTGGTGGTCGGCGCGGGCGCGGGCGCCGTAGGAGTGGGCGAAGTCGACGAGCGAGGCGGTGAACCCCTCCTCGTCGCGGGAGATCGCGGCGACGATCGCCTCCTCGGTGGAGAAGTCGACGAGGTCGTGACTGGACTCGTCGTCGGCGACCGAGTGCATGCGGGCGGTCGCGCGGCCGAGGTAGTTCACGACACCGGCGAGGTCGGCGAGCTCGTTGACGTCGCTCCAGTCCAGGTCCGCCGCGTACGGTGACACCTCCGCGACGACCTGGCCGACGCCGCGCAGCTCCGTGTAGCCCGCCCACGCGTCGGCGTGCGCCTGGAGGGCCCGCTGCGACTCGCTGGTGCGGTGGCCCTGGTGCTTGAAGTACGCCTTCACCTTCGGGTCGGTGATCCAGCGGGACACCGCCGGCGTCTGGCCCTGCTTCATGTAGATGATGACGTCGTTCTCCAGAGCCTGGGTGTGGCCTTCCAGCAGCACGTTGTACGACGGCAGCCCGGCCGAGCCGATGCCGACGCCCTTGCGCATCACCACGTCCTTGATGGTGTACCGCTCGGTGCGCGTGCCGTCCCACGACGGCAGCGTCGGCAGGTACGCGTCGAACGCCGCCTCCACCTCGGCGCGGGTCGGCGCGTCGACGAGGTACACGCCGTCGCTCATCGCGAAGCGGCGGTCGTAGTCCTCGATCACGGTCTGCTCGTCGAGCAGGCCGACCCGGGTGTTGAGCCGGGCCTGCTGCAGCACGTCGCGGAGCACGCCGTCGGTGGTGTCGAGGGTCAGCGACCCGATCGCCTCCTCACCGCCGGCGGCGATCGCGCGCAGCTCCGACACGTACGTGCGGGCGTAACCGGCGACCAGGTCACCGATCACGGTGTCGGACAGCGCCTTCGCGTAGCCGATGAGCGCGACGCTCGCGGCGAACCGCTTCAGGTCCCAGATGAACGGCCCGACGTACGCCTCGTCGAAGTCGTTGACGTTGAAGACGAGGACGCCCTCGGAGTTGAGGTACGTGCCGAAGTTCTCGGCGTGCAGGTCACCGTGGATCCACACGCCGGAGGTCCGCTCGTCGAGGAACGGGTCGGCGACGCCGTTGAGGTCGGCGTAGTAGACGCAGGCGCTGCCGCGGTAGAACGCGAACGGAGTGGCGGCCATCTTGCGGAACTTGCGGCGGAACGCGGCGGGGTCCTGAGCCATCAGCTCGCCGAACTCGGTGACGAGCACGTCGACCAGCTGATCAGCCCGCTGCTGGGAGTCAACCATTGATCAACCGTAGGCACCCGCGGACCGGCGCGGCTCCACATTGGCGCAATCACGACAGGCGCGGCGGGGACCGGCGGGACCTCCGTGCCGCCGTCCACTACGGGAAAGGGCTGTCAGGGTCGCCGCATTCGGTCCGTTCGGCGGTCAGCCGGTCGGGTCCGCCTGCTCTACGCTGCCGATCTTGTGACCGTCGTGTCGATGCCGTGCGTCCGCTGCGGCCAGCCCGGCTACGCCTCCGGCGCGGATCTGCTGTGCGCCACCCACGGCGGGATCCCGGACGCCGCCGCGGTCGAGGCGATCGTCGCCGCCGGCGGCCCGTCGCCGCTGTGGCAGGTCCTCACCGCCGGCTTCGCCGCCCTCGGCGCCGTGCAGGCCTGCCTGCAGGCCGTCAACATCTGGGCGCTGCAACGCGCCGACGCGGTCATCGACGACGTGAGCACGCTGCCCCGCACCGAGGTCGCGGACACCTTCCGCGTCGCCTCGGCGGCCGGATCGCTCGCGCGCGACGGGCTCTGGGCCTATCTGCTGCTCTTCGTGCTCTGGTTCCTGATGATCGGCGCGGTCGCCACCCGCCTCGGCTTCGACAGGCACACCGTCCTGCGCCACTGGACGATCCTCGTGTGGCGCGTCGCCCTCGTGCCGACGCTCGTGTTCTCGGTCCTGGCCGGCCACCTCGACCCCACCGACTGGGACGCCGCCCGGGCGGTCAACCAGAACGCGGTCGCCTTCTCCGCCGCCCACATCCTGACCACGGCGCTGCTGGTGGCCTACACGACCATCGTCTGGCGTCGCCTGCGGCCGGCGCCGCTGCCCGAGCTGCTGTGAACCCGGTCGCCGGCGTGATCATGCGGGAGCGGGCTGCCGCATCCACCACTCGGTGAACTCCCGGCACTGCCCCACGATGTCGAGCCGGATCAGCCACAGGTTGCTGAACACCCGGGCCGGATAGGTCGTCACGCCCTGCACGATGCTGAGCTCCGGCCCGACCGTCACCGGATGCCAGGTGAACGTCGCCTCGCCCGGCTTGTCCCGCCGCGCCAGCCACTGCTTCACGATCGTCTCCCGCCCCCGCCACGGGTCCTCGAACGGCGCCGTGTAATACGCCGCGTCCTCCGCGAACAGGTCCCTGATGTCGGCGGGATCGTTGCTGTTCCACGCCCGCACGTAGCCCGAAACCCAGTCGGTCACAGCCTCCAGATCCGTCATGGCACCTTCCTACTCCTCCCACGTTTCCGCTGCGTCGCCGCCGATTGAATACCCAGATGCGCCGTGCGATGCATGGCCGGCGCCGAGGTCAGGGGCAGGATCAGAGGTCGAGCCGGTACCGCTGCTCGAGGCGGCCGGTGCGCGGGTGCGGTGCGGCATCGCCGGACGGGGTCCAGCCGAACCCTTCGTACAGGGTGACCGCCCGGGTGTTGTCGAGGTAGACGTCCAGCTCGCCGCGGGTGTATCCGGCGGCGGCGAGGAGGTCCGGCAGGGCCAGCATCAGCTGCCGGCCGACGCCGGCACCCCAGCTGTCGGGCCGCACCGCCAGGTAGCGGATCCCGGCCGTGGACTCGTCCGCGGACGTGGGCTCGACCGCCGCGAAGCCGGCGACCCGATCATCCGCGTCGAGCGCGACGACCAGCAGCGACCTCGGCGAACGCTCGATCACCAGCTCGATGACCGGACGGGCGAGGCTCAGCGGGGCGACCTCGGTGCCGCCGTCGCGGGCCGCGGTGGCCTCGGCCCAGATCGTGGCGGCCTCGTCGAGGTGTTCCCGCCCGGCCACCCGGATGTGCACCGTCGTCATCGGACGCAGTCTGCCGCCACGGGGCCGGGACGGCGACCGAATTGGGTCGGCCGCGGCCGGGGAGCCGACCCACACGGGGCGCGTACGCTCAGCGGGTGGCCAGGTTCCTCGACGTGCACCCCGACAACCCGCAGCCCCGGCTGCTGCAGCAGCTCGTCACCGTGCTGCGGGACGACGGGCTGATCGCCTACCCGACGGACTCCTGCTACGCGCTGGGGTGCCAGCTGGGCAGCCGGCCCGGCCTGGAGCGGATCCGCGACATCCGCAAGCTCGACGACCGGCACCATTTCACGCTGATGTGCCGCGACTTCGCCCAGCTGGGCCAGTTCGTGCAGATCAGCAACTCGGTGTTCCGTCTCGTGAAGGCGGTGACGCCGGGCAGCTACACGTTCATCCTGCCGGCGAGCCCCGAGGTGCCGCGGCGGCTGCTGCACCCGAAGAAGCGCACCGTGGGCGTGCGGATCCCCGAGCACACGGTCACCCAGGCCATCCTCGCCGAGCTCGGCGAGCCGCTGCTGTCCAGCACCCTGCTGCTGCCGGGCCAGGACGAGCCGATGACGCAGGGCTGGGAGATCAAGGAAGAGCTCGACAACCAGGTCGACGTCGTGATCGACGGCGAGTGCGGCGTCGAGCCCACCACCGTCGTGGACCTGTCCGGCGACGAGCCCGAGATCCTGCGCGTCGGCGCCGGCGACCCCACCCGCTTCGAGTAGCCAGGCGGTGCTGCACCACGTCGAGCTGTGGGTGCCGGACCTGGGACGGGCCACGCGCAGCTGGGGATGGCTGCTCGGCGAGCTCGGCTGGACGCAGTTCCAGGACTGGCCGGCGGGCCGCAGCTGGCGGCTCGGCGGGACGTACATCGTCGTGGAGCAGTCGCCGGCGTTGACGGCGGACCGGCACGAGCGGCGTCGGCCGGGGTTGAACCATCTCGCGTTCCACGTCGCCGGGCGGGACCGGGTCGACGAGATCGTCGATGCGGCGCCCGGGCACGGGTGGTCGCTGCTGTTCGCCGAGCGGCATCCGTACGCCGGCGGGCCCGACCATTACGCGGCATATCTGGAAGACACCGACGGGTTCGAGGCGGAGCTCGTCAACAGCGGGTGAACTGTCGTGGACCCGACAGTTGCTGGTGCCGGGAATGCCGTGCACGCGCCGATCGGCGGCGCTAGGGGTATCGCGCGAAATTGGCCGACCATTTTTGGTTTACCGCCCGATCGGCCAGGTCCGACGGCATACTTGAACCGTTCGCACGGCAATCCCATTCTTTTGCACCGCCGCTGACCCGTGCGGTGGTTCAGCCGTGTCCAACACCTGCCGAATGCGTGATTGGAAGCAATGAAATGACCGTGCTGGAATCCATCGGATCGAATGCGCAAGCCAATGGCGGGGCGGGCGACGGTGAGGAGCAGCGGCGGCTCAGCCTCAGCACCGGCGCGGCCCGGAATCTGGCCACGACGACCAAGTCGGTCCCGCAGATGCAGGAGATCACCTCGCGGTGGCTGCTGAAGATGCTGCCGTGGGTGCAGGCCGGCGGTGGCGCGTACCGGGTCAACCGGCGGCTCAGCTACGCGGTCGGCGACGGCCGGGTCTCGTTCATCTCCACCGGCTCGCAGGTCCAGGTCATCCCGCAGGAGCTGGCCGAGCTGCCGGCGCTGCGCGGGTTCGAGGACGTCACCGCGCTGCGCTCCCTGGCCGACCGGTTCGTGCAGCAGGAGTTCGCGCCCGGCGACGTCATCGTCACCAAGGGGCAGCCGGCGGACCGGGTGTTCCTCATCGCGCACGGCAAGATCAACAAGATCGGCGCGGGCGAGTACGGCGACGAGACCGTCCTCGGGGTCCTCGCCGACGGTGACCACTTCGGCTCCGAGATCCTCACCGGCGGCGCCGCCAACTGGGAGTTCACCGCCAAGGCGCTGACCGGCTGCACCGTCCTCGCCCTGTCGTGGCAGGCGATGCAGCAGCTCAACGGGCAGGCCGACGCGCTGCGCGAGCACATCCGGCGGATGCAGAGCCAGCCGCAGAAGCCGCAGAACAAGCACGGCGAGGCCGCCATCGACATGGCCTCGGGACACCAGGGCGAGCCGGTCCTTCCCGGCACGTACGTCGACTACGAAAGCGAACCGCGGGAGTACGAGCTCAGCGTCGCGCAGACCGTGCTGCGGGTGCACACCCGGGTCGCGGACCTCTACAACAAGCCGATGGACCAGGTCGAGCAGCAGCTGCGGCTGACCATCGAGGCGCTGCGCGAGCGGCAGGAGCACGAACTCGTCAACAACCGCGACTTCGGCCTGCTCCACAACGCCGCCTACGACCAGCGCGTCTACACCCGCACCGGCCCGCCGACCCCGGACGACATGGACGAGCTGCTGTCGCTGGTGTGGAAGGAGCCGACGTTCTTCCTCGCCCACCCGCGGGCCATCGCCGCGTTCGGCCGGGAGTGCAGCCGGCGGGGCGTCTACCCCGGCAACATCGACTTCGGCGGGCACCAGGTCCCGGCGTGGCGCGGCGTGCCGATCTTCCCGAGCAATAAGATCGGGGTGAGCGACACCCGGACCACGTCCATCATGCTGATGCGCGTCGGCGAACAGCAGCAGGGTGTCATCGGGCTGCACCAGACCGGCATTCCCGACGAATACCAGCCCGGCCTCTCCGTGCGTTTCATGGGCATCAGCGAACAGGCCATCATTTCGTATCTGGTGAGTGCCTACTATTCCGCCGCGGTGTTGGTTCCGGACGCGCTCGGCATTCTTGAGAATGTGGAAATCGGCCGTGAGAACTGAAGCGGAGTCCGAGCAGCTGCGCAGTCTCAGTACCCGGGCCGCGAGGACGATCGCGACCACCACGAAATCCGTTCCGCAGATGCAGGGCGTCACGCCGCGCTGGTTGCTGCGGATGCTGCCGTGGGTCGAGGCGGAGGGCGGCACCTACCGGGTCAACCGGCGGCTCACCTACACCGTCGGCGACGGCCGGGTCACGTTCACCAGCACCGGCGCGGACGTGAAGGTGATCCCGCAGGAGCTGCGGGAGCTGCCGGCGCTGCGGGAGTTCCCGGACGACTCGGTGCTGCACCAGCTGGCGGAGCGGTTCGAGCAGCTGGAGCTCGGCCCCGACGAGACAGTGGTGACCGCGGGGCAGCCCGCCGACCGGGTCTACTTGCTCGTGCGGGGCAAGGTCCGGCAGCTCGGCGTCGGCGAGTACGGCGACGAGACCCTCCTGGGCGTGCTCACCGACGGCGACTTCTTCGGCGACGGCGTCTTCGAAGGAACCCTGAACGCCTGGGGCTGCACGGTCCGCACGACGACCCCGACGACGCTGCTCGCGCTGCGCCGCCAGGAGATCGACCGGTTCCGGGACCGGCTCAACCCGTACATCGCGAAAAATGTGGAGAAAACAAGCAGGAAGCAGAACAAGCACGGAGAGGCCGCTATCGAGCTGGCTTCCGGCCACACCGGCGAGCCCGTCCTGCCCGGCACCTACGTCGACTACGAGACCACGCCCCGGGAATACGAGCTCAGCGTCGCCCAGACGATCCTGCGCCTGCACACCCGCGTCGCGGACCTCTACAACCAGCCCATGAACCAGTTCGAGCAGCAGCTGCGGCTCACCGTCGAGGCGCTGCGCGAACGGCAGGAGCACGAGCTGGTCAACAACCGCGAGTTCGGCCTGCTGCACAACGCCGACCCACGGCAGCGGATCTCCACCCGCACCGGCCCGCCGACCCCGGACGACCTCGACGAGCTGCTGTCCCGCCGGCGCAAGTCGCGGCTGCTGCTCGCCCACCCGAAGGCCATCGCCGCGTTCGGCCGGGAATGCAACCGCCGCGGCCTGTACGCCCCGACCGTTGCCGTCGACGGCCGGCAGGTGCAGTCGTGGCGGGGTGTACCGCTGCTGCCCTGCGACAAGATCCCGATCAGCGAGCACGGAACCAGCTCGATCCTGGTCCTGCGCACCGGCGCCGACGAGCAGGGCGTGATCGGGTTGCGCCGCACCGGCATCCCCGACGAGGTCGAACCGGGGCTCAACGTGCGGTTCATGGGCATCGACGAGCACGCCGTGAGCTCGTACCTGGTCAGCACGTACTACTCCGCTGCTGTGCTCGTCCCCGACGCGCTCGGCGTCCTCGAACACGTCGAGATCGGAGGCTGACCGGATGGTCGCCGCTCAGGTCGTCACCAAGCCAAGGTCCTCGGGCGCGGTCCTCGCCGACAGCCGGGACCTCCTCACGCCGGCGCTGCGGACCGCCGTCGACACGCTGCCGACGTCGATGCGGCACATCGCGGGGTACCACTTCGGCTGGTGGGACGAGCACGGCCTGGCCGTGGCCGCGGACCCCGGCAAGGCGCTGCGCCCCGCGCTGGTGCTGCTGGGAGCTTCGGCGGTCGGGGGTACGGCGGCGGACGCGCTCCCTGGTGCCGTCGCCGTTGAACTGGTGCACAACTTCTCGCTCCTGCACGACGACGTCATGGACGGCGACGCGACCCGGCGGCACCGGCCCACGGCGTGGAGCGTGTTCGGCACCAGCGCCGCGATCCTCGCCGGGGACGCGCTGCTCGCGCTGGCGATGGACACCCTCGTGGGCAGCGGGCACCCGGCGGCGACCCGGGCGACCGGCATGCTCGGCGCCGCGGTGCAGCGGCTCCTGGAAGGGCAGAGCGCCGACCTCGACTTCGAGCGCCGCACCGACGTCGGCGTCGAGGAGTGCCTGAGCATGGCGCAGGCGAAGACCGGCGCGCTGCTGGGCTCGGCGTGCGCGATCGGCGCGCTGCTCGGCGGTGGCCGGCCGGCGCAGGTGCTGCGCCTCGCCCAGTTCGGCGAGGACCTCGGCCTGGCGTTCCAGTTCGCCGACGACCTGCTCGGCATCTGGGGCGACCCGGCCACGACCGGCAAGCCGGTCCACTCGGACCTGCGCAGCCGCAAGAAGTCCCTGCCGGTGGTCGCGGCCCTGACCTCCGCCACCCCGGCCGCCCTGGAGCTCGCCACGTTCTACACGGGCGCCGGCGCCGGGGACGCGCTGCCGGAGGCGCAGGTCGCCCGGGCCGCGGTCCTCGTCGAGGCGGCCGGCGCCCGGCTGTGGAGCCAGGCGCAGGCCGACGCGCTGCTGACCCGGGCCCTTGACGCCCTGGCCGCCGCCGACGCCGACCCGCGGGCCGAGGCGGAGCTGGCCGAGCTCGCCCGGTTCGCCACCCGACGGGACCGGTAGCGGTGACGGTGGTCGAACGCACCGTCCTGCTCGCCGCGCCGAGGTCGTTCTGCGCGGGGGTCGAGCGGGCGATCGAGGTCGTGGAGCGGATGCTCGCCACCGCCGGCCGGCCGGTGTACGTGCGCAAACAGATCGTCCACAACCGGCACGTGGTCGCCGACCTGGAGGCCCGGGGCGCGGTGTTCGTCGAGGAGCTCGACGAGGTGCCCGACGGCGCGACCGTCGTGTTCTCCGCGCACGGCGTCGCGCCGCAGGTCCGGGCCGACGCCGCGGCACGGGACCTGCGGGTCGTCGACGCGACCTGCCCCCTGGTCACGAAGGTGCACGCCGAGGCGCGTCGGTTCGCCGGCCGCGGCGACACCGTCGTGCTCGTCGGGCACGCCGGGCACGAGGAGGTCGACGGGACGCTCGGCGAGGCACCGGACCGCACGGTGCTGGTCGAGTCCGCCGCCGGTGTCGCGGCGCTGCGGGTCGAGGACCCGGCTCGGGTGTCGTACCTGACGCAGACGACCCTGGCCGTCGACGAGGTCGCCGAGGTCGTCGACGCGCTGCGGGAACGGTTCCCGGCGCTGCGGGGACCCGGCTCCGACGACATCTGCTACGCCACCACCAACCGGCAGGAGGCGGTCGCCGCGGTCGCCCGCGACGCGGACCTGGTCCTCGTCGTCGGGTCCGCGAACTCGTCCAACTCGGTCCGGCTGGTCGAGGTCGCCCGCCGGCTCGGCACGCCCGCGCACCTCATCGACGACGCGTCGGAGATCGACCCGGCGTGGCTGGCCGGCGCGCGGGTGATCGGCCTGTCCGCGGGGGCGTCGGCGCCGCCGCGCCTGGTCGAGGAGGTCATCGCCGCGCTGCGCGACCTCGGCCCGCTGACCGTGCGGGAGCGCCAAGTCGCCGCGGAGCACCAGCAGTTCTCGCTGCCGTCCACGGTCAGGTCATGAACCACCATGCCGGCGCTGATGCTGTCCGCCGTCCACGAGCTGGAGGTCCTGTGACTCCCTTTACGCTTCCCGACTTCTACCAGCCATACCCAGCCCGCCTGAACCCGAACCTGGAGGGCGCCCGCACGCACACCAGGGCGTGGGCCCGCGAGATGGGCATGCTGGAGGGCTCCGGCATCTGGGACGAGCGCGACCTGGACGACCACGACTACGCGCTGCTGTGCGCCTACACACACCCGGAGGCGCCGGCGGCTGCGCTCGACCTGGTCACCGACTGGTACGTGTGGGTGTTCTTCTTCGACGACCACTTCCTCGACGTGTTCAAGCGCACCCAGGACATGGACGGCGCTTCCCGCTACCTGGAACGGCTGCGCATGTTCATGCCGTTGCACGGCACGATCACCGAGGAGCCCACGAACCCGGTCGAGCGCGGGCTGGCCGAACTGTGGCAGCGCACGGTGCCGGCGATGTCCGCCGACTGGCGGGCCCGCTTCGTGCACAGCACCCGCAACCTCCTCGACGAGTCGCTGTGGGAGCTGGCGAACATCAACGCCGGCCGCGTCTCCAACCCCATCGAGTACATCGAGATGCGCCGCAAGGTCGGCGGCGCGCCCTGGTCGGCGAACCTCGTCGAATACGCCACCGCCGCGGAGATCCCGGCCCGCGTCGCGCACAGCCGGCCGCTGCGCGTGCTCAAGGACACCTTCGCCGACGGCGTCCACCTGCGCAACGACCTGTTCTCCTACGAACGGGAGACCCAGCGGGAGGGTGAGCTCGCCAACTGCGTCCTGGTCCTGGAACACTTCCTCGGCTACGGCCCGCAGGAGGCCGCCGACGCCGTCAACGAGATCCTGACCTCACGCCTGCAGCAGTTCGAGCACACGGTACTGACGGAGCTCGAACCGTTGTTCGCCGAACACGCGCTCGACCCGGTGGAACGGCTGCGCGTGCTCAAGTACGCCGCCGGGCTGCAGGACTGGCAGGCCGGCGGGCACGAGTGGCACCTGCGTTCCAGCCGGTACATGAACACCGCCGTGCGGCCCACGGGCCAGTTCACGCTCGGCGGCCCGATGGGGATCGGCACGTCGGCGGCGCGGCTCGGGTCCCTTGTCGGTGTGTCCAGGACGAAGCGCTACGACCTGAGCCCCTTCCGGAAGGTCGGCCCGCTGCCGATCCCCGAGCTGTACCTGCCGTTCCGGTCGCGGCAGAACCCGCACCTGGAGCGGGCCCGCCGCAGCGTCGTGGACTGGTCCCGCGACATGGGGTTCTTCGACGCCGTGCCCCGCCCCGCGGCCCCCGCCGTCAAGGCGCCGTCGGTGTGGACGGAGCGGATGCTCACCGGCTACGACTTCGCGGTCTGCGCCGGCGCCCTCAACCCCGACGGGTCCGCCGAGGAACTCGACCTCGGCACCCACTGGCTGAGCTGGGGCACCTACGGCGACGACTGGTTCCCGCAGGTGTACGGCCCGACCGGCGACCTGAACGGCGCCCGCGCCATGGTCGCCCGGCTCAAGTCCTTCATGCCCCTCGACCTGTCCACTGTGGACCTGCCGGTGAACCCCCTCGAAAAGGGCCTCGCGGACCTGTGGCCGCGCACGGCGGCACCGATGGGCGACGCGCATCGCGCGCAGTTCCGCGCCGCCGTCGACGTCATGCTCGACAGCTGGGTGTGGGAGCTGCGCAACCAGCACGAACGGCGCATCCCCGACCCCGTCGACTACATCGAGATGCGCCGCCGCACGTTCGGCTCCGACCTGACCATGAGCCTGTCCCGGTTCAGGAACGGCCGCCAGGTCCCGCCCGAGGTGTACGAGACCCGCCCGCTGCAGCACCTGGAGGCGGCCGCCAGCGACTACGCGTGCTTCGTCAACGACCTGTACTCGTACCAGAAGGAGATCGAGTTCGAGGGCGAGCTGCACAACATCGTCCTGGTCGTGGAGAACTTCCTCGACGTGTCCCGCGCGCAGGCGGCCGAGATCGTCCGGGACCTGATGACGTCGCGCATGCGGCAGTTCGAACGCATCGTCGCGGTCGACCTGCCGGCCCTGTACGAGCACCTGCGCCTGCCCGCGACGGCCCGCGACGGCATCGACGCCTACGTGGTGCAGCTGCAGGACTGGATGTCGGGCATCGTGCGCTGGCACGAGGACACCGACCGCTACGACGAGGCCACCCTGCGCCGCGCGGAGGCTCCGCCGCCGGCGGCCACGATCAGGATCCCCACGGCCCCGAAGGGTTTCGTCCGCACCCAGTAGTGTGTGGCGCCATGACTGATCAGGACACGGTGACGGTCGCGAAGGCGGTGGCGGCGGAGCGGCTCACGTTCTTCTCCGACGCCGTCATCGCGATCGCCATCACGCTGCTCGCGTTGGAACTGCCCGTGCCGGAGGGCGCGACCAACCACGAGCTGCTGCACAGCGTGGCCGAGGACCGCGGCGAATACCTGGCCTTCCTGATCAGCTTCATCGTGATCGGCGCGCACTGGTCCGGCCACCACCGCGTCTTCCGGTACGTGGAGACGATGGGCGGCAAGCTGAGCATCCTGACCCTGCTGTGGCTGCTCATGCAGGTCATCACCCCGTTCGCGACGAAGGTCCTCAACGGCGACGGCGCCTTCCAGGCCCGGTTCACCTTCTACGCGGCCGTCCAGGTGACAGCGGCGCTGCTGTTCATGGCGATGGTCCTCACCATCCGCCGGCACGGCCTGTTCCGCGAGGGCACCCCGGCGGGTGCGACCACCGGCGCGCTGATCGCGTCCGGTGCCCTCGCCACGGCGTTCCTGGTGTCGATCCCGGCGTCGTTCGTGACCCACTACGCGTACGCCTGGTGGGTCCTCGTCCCAGTCCTCTCCGGCGTCGCCCGCCGCGTCTACACGCGCCGCGCCGGCCGCCGTGCCGCCGCCGCCGACGCCGACGCGTCAGCCGTGGTCGGCGGTTGAGGTGAAGTAGACGAGCTGCGCGCCGACGTTGAGCAGGAACGCGGCGTCGCCCGCCGCGCCGAACGCGGCGTCCAGCGCGGGGTCCCGTTCCCAATCATGGTCCCCGCGGGCCTGTGGCAGCAGCGGCGCGAGCAGGTCCTCCCGCGGTGCGCGAAGCCGCTCAGGCCGCGAAGGCTGCGATTGCCCGGTGAGCCGGGCGCGGCGTCCAGCCCCTGGCTGTTAGCGTCTGCGGCGTGGTCGATCTCGCGGGGCGGCTGAAGGTCGGGTTCCACTGGCGGGGTGGGCCGGACGTGGCCTACGCGGACGTGACCGAGTGGTGGCGGGACCCGGTGGTGCTGCGGGACCTGCCGGCGGCGCTCGCCGCCCTCGTCCCGGGCGCGCCGACGCTGGTCGCGGGGCCGGTGTCGCGGGGCAGCCTCGTCGGTGCCCTGGTCGCGGCGCAGCTGGGCGTCGGGTTCGTCGAGGTGCGCAAGAACGACCGGATCGCGTTCGGCTCGGATCCGGCGTTCATCCGCAGAGCCCTGCCCGGTTCGTACCATGGCGGCGGCGCCCTCATGAGTTTCCGTCGTGGGCTCGTCCGGCCCGGCGACCGGGTGGTGTGCGTCGACGACTGGATCGAGAGCGGTGCCCAGGCCGGCGCGGCCCGCGAGATGGTCCTGGAGCTCGGCGCGCAGTTCCTCGGCACCGTGTGCGTGGTGGACGACATGGACGACGGCGACCCACTGCGGGAGGTGCTGGGTGTCCGGGCCCTGCTGCGGGCGGACGAGTTGTAAAACCCGATGACAGGTCGGCGACACTGGGATCATGACGCCGGACAACGTGCTGCTCGCCGGGATCGTCGGTTCGACCGCCTACGGGCTCGCCGGCCCCGGTTCCGACATCGACCGCCTCGGCGTGTTCGCGGCACCGACGGTCGCGTTCCACGGCCTGCGGCAGCCGACCGAGTCGGTGGTGTCCACGCACCCGGACGTGACGTTCCACGAGGCGCGCAAGTACTGCGGGCTCGCGCTCGGCGGCAACCCGACGGTGTCGGAGCTCATGTGGCTGCCCGCGGAGCTGTACGAGGCACGCACCCCGCTCGGCGACGAGCTGATCGCGATCCGCTCGTCGTTCCTGTCGGCGAAGCGCATCCGCGACGCGTATCTCGGCTACGCCACGCAGCAGTTCCGCAAGCTGGAGTCGCGTGGCGACGGCTCGTTCTCCTCCGAGACCCGCCACCGCACCGCGAAGCACGCCCGGCACCTGCTGCGGCTGTGCTGGCAGGGGTACACCGCGTACACCACCGGCGTGATCCGGATCCGGCTCGACGACCCGCAGCGTTTCCTCGACTTCGGTGAGCAGGTCGCCGGCGGCGACATCGAGGCCGCGCGCCGGATGCTGGTGGAGTACGAGGAGGCGTTCGACGCCACCGCCGGTGTGCTGCCGGCCGAGCCGGACGAGCGGGTCGCGGAGGACTGGCTGCTGCGGGTCCGCGCCGCTTTTTTCTAGCGTTTCAGCGGAACGAGCGGCGGTAGGCGGCCGGGGTCGTGTCGACGGCGCTGCGGAAGCGGCGGCGCAGGTTGACCGCGGAGGACAGCCCGACGCGTTCGGCGATCGTCTCGACCGGCAGGTCCGTCTCCTCCAGCAGCGCCCGGGTGCTCGCGATGCGGCGGTCCAGCAGCCATCGACCGGGTGAGATGCCGAGCTGTTCGTGGAAGTGGCGGTTGAGGGTACGCGGTGACATCCCCGACCTGGTCGCCAGGTCCGCCAGGGTGAGTGGCCGGCTGAGGTTCGCGGCGATCCAGTCCAGCAGCGGGGCGAGCGAGTCGGGCACGGGACCCGCGGTCGGCAGCGCCGGATACTGCCGCTGGCAGCCCTCCCGGTGCGGTGCCGCCGCCAGCTGCCGGCCGATCCGCATGGCGAGGGCCGCGCCGTGCTCCCGCCGGACCTGGTTGAGGCACAGGTCGATCGTGGTGGCCGTGGCGCCGGCGGTCGCCACGTCGCCGTGGTCGACGTAGAGGACGGTCGCGTCGGCGCGGACCTTCGGGTAGTGCCGGCTCAGCTCACCGGTGGCCTCCCAGTGCGCGGCGGCGGTGCGCCCGTCCAGCAGGCCCAGCCGGGCCGGGACGTGGATGCCGGAGCAGACCGCGACGATCCGGGCGCCGCGGGCGTGCGCGGCCAGGATCGCGTCGCCGAGCTCGGCGGACAGGTCCGGGCCGGGGCACCAGCCGGCGACGAGGATCGTGTCGGCGTCGGCGAGGGCCCCGAGGCCGTCGGAGACGATGATGTCGACGCCCATCGTGGTGCGGATCGGGCCGGGCCGCTCGGCGCAGAGCCGGAAGTCGTAGTGCCGCGGGATGTCGGGCCCGTGGTCGCCGAAGACGGCTGAGGCGCAGGTCACCGGATACATCTCCTGGACCGGGCCGAGCAGGGCGACGACTCGGTTGGGCATGGCAGGAATGTACCCAAGGATGTCGCCTGCGGCGCCTGTGCGTGGCCATCGCCACCTCCAGAATCATTGATCATGGAGTGCAACCGATGACCGCGGTCATCGTCAGCGAGCCGGTCGGCGACGTCACGCCACGGCTCTGGACCAGGGATTTCTCGTTCTACTTCGCGGCCCGGGTGGTGTCGCTGCTGGGCGACGCCATGATGCCGGTCGCCGCGGCCCTCGCCGTCGGGGCGATCTACGGCGTGTCCGGCGTGGGGTACGTTCTTGCCGTCTGGACCGCACCGTTCGTGCTGTTCATCGTGTTCGGTGGCGTTTTCTCCGACCGGGTCGGCGCGCGGGCCATGATGATCGGCGCCGACGTGGTGCGGACCGTCACGCAGGGTGCGGTCGCCGTCGCCTTCTTCGCCGGGACCCCGCCGCTGTGGCTGCTGCTGGTGGCCTCCGCCGTCGCTGGCGGCGCGGCCGCGATGTTCCAGCCGGGCGTCAACGGCATGGTCCCGCTCGTCGCGAAGGACCCGCAGCGCGCCAACGGCACCCTCAAGATCGCCGACGCGGCGACGCAGCTCGGCGGCCCCGTCCTGGCGGGCGTGCTGATGTCGCTGACCGGCGCGGGCGCGGTGTACGCGTTCGACGCCGGCACCTTCCTCCTCAGCGGCCTGTGCCTGACCCTGATCGCGCGGACGCCCGTGGTGGCCGCGAGCAGCGGCGTCCTGGCGGACCTGCGGCGCGGCTGGACCGAGTTCCGGTCCCGCAGCTGGATGTGGTCGGTGATCGTGGTGTGGGTGTTCTTCGGCCTGTTCGTCTTCGGCCCGTACATCCCGCTCGGCTCCCGCCTGATCGGCGAGCGGCTCGGCGACGCCGCCTACGGCTGGACGATGGCTGGCCTCGGCTGCGGTACCGTCCTCGGCGGCCTGGTCGCGATCCGCTTCCGCCCGGCGCGTCCCCTCGCCGCGGGCGGGATCGTCCTGATCGGGTTCGCCGCCATCCCGCTGTCCGTGGCCCTGGAGCCGCCGCTCGGCGTCCTGATCGCGGGGCACGTGCTCGGCGGGTTCTCGTGGGCGTTCTGGTCGGTGATGTGGTCCACCAGCGTGCAGACGCTCGTGCCGCCGGAGGTGCTCAACCGGGTCACCGCATACGAGGTGGCCGGCTCGGTCTCCGGCGTCGCGATCGGTCAGGCCCTCGTCGGCCCGGTCGCCTCCGTGGTCGCGCCGCGGGACCTGCTGCTGCTGTCCACCGCGGTCACCGTCGGGGTGTGCGCGGCGGTGCTGCTCATCCGCCCGGTCCGCCGGCTGCGCCGGGCGTCGCTGTGAGGGCTACGACGGGGCGCCGCTCATCGCAGGTGCCGGGACCGGGGGTGGTGTGGCGTGCATCCGGCGGTCGATCACCAGTACCAGCCCGGCGGCGAGGACCGCCGCGGCGGCGAGGACCAGCCAGAACGGGACGGACGTGCTGAGCAGGTAGACGGCGACCGGCGGGCCAGTGGTGTTGCCCACCTGGAAGGTCGCCCAGGCGGCGCCGGTGGAGCGGCCCAGCGTCCCGGGCGGCGCCAGCTGCTCCACGAGCGTGTAGAAGGCGGGGCTGTAGGCGCACTCGCCGAGCGCGAAGGTGACCATCATGGCGACCAGCAGCGCCACCTGGGCGTCGCCGGCGACGGTGCCGGCGGCGTGGCCCAGCAGCCAGGCTCCCGCCCACGTCATGCTCATGGTGATCAGGGCGCGGGTCTTGTGCACGCGCTCCACCCAGCGGGAGACCAGCAGCTGCCCGGCCAGCACGACGAAGGTGGCGACGGCGTAGAGGCCGCCGACGAGTGCGGTGGAGCCGGCGAAGTCGGTGCGGACCGCGAGGGGTACGCCGCTGTCCTGCTGCGCCATGCCGAACGTGACGAGCAGCAGCTGCGCGACCAGCAGCAGCGCGTAGCTGAGGCCCGGCCGGAACGGGACCCGGGCCGCCCGCCGCCGTCCGGGCGCGGCGTCGCCGGCCGGCAGCGGGACGAGCGCGGCGATCACCGCGGCGTACAGCGCGCAGCTCACGGCGTCGGCCGCGAACAGCCACCGGTAGGTGCTGTCGGTCGCCGCGCCGAGCACCAGGCCGCCGAGCCCGCCGCCGACCCCCAGCCCCACGTTGAGCAGCAGGTACCGCAGCGACATGGTGCGGACCTTGACCTCGTCGTTGCGGCTGAGCCGGGCGATGACCGGGATCACAGCGGGCAGGAACAGTCCCGTGCCGACGCCGATCACGAGCAGCGCCGCCAGCTCGGCCGCGTACCCCCGCCCCGCAGCCAGCACCAGCCACCCCGCGGTCTGCACCACCAGGGCGCCGGCGGCGACCACGCGGGGGGAGTGGCGGTCGGCGAGCGCGCCGCCGTAGACCGACATCGGCACCGCGGCGCCCGCCAGCACGAGCAGCAGCACCGCCGTCTCACCGGCCGGCAGTCCCCGGACCTGATGCAGGTAGATGGCCAGGAACGGGTAGCACAGGCCGGTGCCGATCGCCGACACGCCGTATCCGGCCACGAACCACCACGCGGGGCGGGTCAGCCGGCGGTCCGGCCGGCCGGTCACGCGCCCAGGGCCGGTGCCGGTTGCCAGCGCCAGCGTGGGGCGCAGTCGGGGTCGTTGGCGGCGAGCACGGCGCGCAGCACCCCGTCGGGGTCGCAGCTGTACAGCCCGGAGCTCCACACGTTGTTGACCTCGAGCACGGCGAAGTCGCCGGACTCGGTGCGGCCGACGTCGATGACGGCGGTCGGCGGGACGTCCTCGGCGGGCAGGTCGGCGAGCATCAGCGCGACGAACGTGGCGGCCTCGTCGTGCCAGGACGCGCGGTGGTGGCGCAGTGTCGGGCTCCACTCCTCGCCCTCCACCACATACGGCGACCACGCGACCGGCTCCCGGCCGATGGTGAAGACCCGGTACTCCGAGGCGAGGTCCAGCCAGTGATCCATGATGATCAGCGTGCTGTCGGCAGGCAGCCGGGCGGTGCGCAGCCGGTTGCGCAGGTCGTCTGCGTTGCGCACCCAGGCGGCGGAGAACGCCGGGTGCTTCTCGTCGGCGAGCTTCGCCACCGCGGGGCGGGAGCCGACGAGATCCGGGGCCTCGCCGACGCTGACGAGGCGGATGTCGCGGCCGGTGACGTCGCGGGGGAGCCCGGCGAACCAGCTGGGGCTGGCGCCGTGCAGGCTGATGTCGACGCCGCCGGCGATGAGGGTGGTCAGGTAGCCGCCGGCCGCGCGCCAGGCGACGCCGTCGGCCGAGCGCAGCCCGGTCACCTCGGCCGGGTCACCCGGGAGCTGGGCGACGGGCAGGTCGATGCGGCGGGCGGCATGCGTCAGGGCGGCACTCGCCTCGGGCGAGCGCACACGCATGGCCAACATCCGGAACTGCCGCACCCGTACATCCTGCCAGCGAGGCCCATCAGTGTCGCTGCCGGTGGCTGGTCACGGCCCAGAACGGCATAACCGCAGTACGCGGCGCCATCACTGTGACACGTAGGGGGACATCGGGGCCGATCGAGCCAGACAGACGGTACAAATCGGGCATGGTTTGTTGTATGGCAACGGACCTGCTGTCCCGACTGCGCCGGTTGGCTCCCACCGCGCCGCAGGAGCGTCCCGTCGTGCCGCCCATCGTGCGGCGCGCCCGGGCCCGCCGCCGGCGACGGCTCACCGCGACCGTGACCCTGCTGGTCGTGGTACCCCTCGTCACGGCGGTCAGCACGTACGCCAAGGACGTCGACCGTGGCGTGCACGTCCTCGGCGTCGACCTCGGCGGGCACTCCCGCGCCGACGCGGTGCGGCTGCTGCGCGACAACCTGCGGCAGCGGATCACCACCCCGGTGCCGGTCCGCGTCGGCACGGCCACGGCCAGCGTCGACCCGGCCGCCGCGGGCCTGACCCTGGACGTCGAGGCGACCGTCGAGCGGGCCGTCGCCGCCACGCCGGGACCGTTCGCGTGGCTGCACGGCGGGATCACCGTCGAGCCGGTCGTGCACGCCGACCCGACCCGCCTGTACGAGGCGCTGATGACCCACCTCGGCACCCAGGGCGACGCCCCGGTCCTGCCCGCGGTCCGCTTCGACAAGCAGCATCCGGTCGCCGTGTACCCGGTCAGCGGCCGCGGCCTCGACCGCCGCACGGTCGGCGCGATCATGGAGTCGGGCTGGCTGCGGCGCGGCACCGTCGACTTCCCCGTCGTGGACCTGGTGCCGCGCAGCACCAAGGCCGACGTCGACCGCCTGCTGACCGGGCTTGCCACGCCCGCCGTCGCGGCGCCGCTGGTCCTCGTCACCCCGCGCGGTGAGGTGACCGTCCCCGTTCCCGCCATCGCGGCGGCGTTGAAACTGGAGTCCGACGCCGACGGCCTCGTCCAGCCGTCCCTCGACGCGGCCGCCCTGCGCAAGGCGGTGCCGTCCCTGGCCAAGGTCGAGCTCGACGCGACCGACGCGACGTTCACCGTCGAACAGGACCGCCCGGTCGTCAAGCCCCAGGTCGACGGCCAGCAGGCCGACCTGGTGGCCGGCACCCCGGCGATCCTGGCCGCGCTGCGGACCTCGGCCACCCCGCGCCGCGTCGAGGTCGGCCTCACCGCGAAACCGGCCGCCGTGTCCTCGACCCAGCTCGGCGCCCTCGGCATCCGGGAGAAGCTGTCGACCTTCACCACGAAGTTCGTCGCCGGCCAGTCCCGCGTCGTCAACATCCGCACGATGGCCGAGGCCCTGCGCGGCGCCGTGGTCCGGCCAGACCAGACGTTCTCCCTCAACGGCCACGTCGGCCAGCGCACCCACGCCAAGGGCTACGTCGACGCCCCCGGCATCGAGGACGGAAAGATCAAGAACTCGCCCGGCGGCGGCGTGTCGCAGGTCGCCACGACGCTGTTCAACGCCGTCTTCTACGCCGGCCTGCAGGACGTCGAGCACCGCCCGCACACGTACTGGTTCGACCGCTACCCCTCGGTCATCGAGGCGACCGTGGTGTACCCGTCGCTCGACCTGCGGTTCCGCAACGACTCCCCGAACGGCGTCCTCATCGACACCGCCACCACCGACACGTCGGTCACCGTGACCCTGTACGGCACGAAGCGCTGGGACGTCACCGCCGAGTACGGCCCGCGCACGAAGACCGTCCAGCCGGCGACCACGTACCTGCGCGAACCGGACTGCAACCCGACCGACGGCCTGCCCGGCTTCACCCAGGAAGCGTTCCGCGTCTTCAAGCAGGACGGCAAGGAGATCCGCCGCGAGCGCTTCGCCTGGCGCTACGACCCGGAGCCCCACTTCATCTGCGGCCCCGCGCCGGCCGCGCCCGCCGGCGGCTGAGCGGCGCGGAGGGCGCCCCGCCGGGAAAGCGGGACGCCCTGTGCGCAGCGGTGCGGGTCTACCAGCCGTTGCCGATCTGCACCGGCGTCGCGGTGGAGTAGCCGCGCTTGGACTGGCCGGGGTAGAGCCACAGGAGGCCGCCGGCGTCGCGGGCGACGATGTCCTGGTGGCCGTCGCGGTCCCAGTCGGCCACGCCGGCGTAGGTGAACGGGGTCCAGCCGTTGCCGATCTGCACCGGCGTCGCCGTGGAGTACCCGCGCTTCGACTGACCCGGGTAGAGCCACAGCTTCCCGCCGGGGCCTTCCGCCACGATGTCCTGGTGGCCGTCGCGGTCCCAGTCGGCGATCCCGGCGAAGGTGAAGCCGCTCCAGCCGTTGCCGATCTGCACCGGCGTCGTGGTGGAGTAGCCGCGTTTCGACTGGCCGGGGTAGAGCCACAGCAGGCCGCCGCCGTCGCGGGCGACGATGTCCTGGTGGCCGTCGCGGTCCCAGTCGGCCACGCCGGCGTAGGTGAACGGGGTCCAGCCGTTGCCGATCTGCACCGGGGTCGCGGTGGAGTAGCCGCGTTTCGACTGGCCCGGGTACAGCCACAGCTTCCCGCCGGCGCCCTCGGCCACGACGTCCTGGTGGCCGTCGTGGTCCCAGTCGCGCAGGCCGGCGAAGGTGAACGTGCCCGCCGCCTGCGCCGGTGCCGCAGCCGTCATGGCGAGCCCGACGCCGAGCACCACGGCGGTGATCGCGACCCGGTGGAACTTCGAAGTGGTGATGCGCATGGTCCTTGCCCCCGTTGCCTGGGGCCGCCCGTCGCGGCCCGACATCAACTGAGAGTAGGAACACAACTACGGAATGTAACCCTGTCGTCGGGTAGCTGTCAGACGCGGACCCGGGCGCTCGTCGGGTCGTACAGCGGCCGCAGCGATGCCCTGATCGGGTATTCGCGGTCGGCGACCACCACCGACAGGGCGCCGCCGTCCAGCCAGCCCTGGTCCAGCACATCTGCGCCCGCGTCGAGGAACGCCAGGCCGACCGCGCCGCCGAGGGTGTGACCGTAGGAGGCCGCGCGGACGTAGCCGACGTCGCGGCCGTCGCGGCGGACGACCTCGCCGTGGAACAGCAGCGCCGACGGGTCCGTGACCAGGATCTGCACCAGCCGCTTCGACAGGGGTCCCGCGTCGCGCCGGGCGAGGACCGCGTCGCGGCCGATGAACGACGGCTTGTCGAACGCGACCGCGAACCCCAGCCCGGCCGACAGCGGGTCGTCGGTGTTGTCGATGTCGTGGCCGTAGTCGCGGTACCCCTTCTCCAGCCGCAGGCTGGCGAGGGCCTTCAGCCCGGCGTGGCGCAGCCCGACGGCGGCGCCGACGGCCACGAGGCGGTCGTAGACGTGCACCGCCTGCTCGACCGGCACGTAGAGCTCGTAGCCCAGCTCGCCGACGTACGTGATGCGCAGGCACAGCACCCGCGCGTAGCCGATCTCGAGCTCCCGGGCGCCGCGGAACGGCATCGTCACGTCGGAGTCGCTGACGGCGGACAACAGCTCGCGCGACAGCGGGCCCTGCACGTTGAGCTGCGCCCACGCCGACGTGACGTCGGTGACGAACGCGTGGTGGTCCGCGGTGTGCCGCTGCAGCCGGGCCAGGACGTGCCGGTGCGCGGTGTCGGAGGCCACCACCCAGAACCGGTCCTCACCCAGCTCGGTGACGGTCAGGTCGGCCTCGATGGTGCCGCGCTCGTTGAGCCACTGCGTGTAGGTGACCAGCCCGCCGGAGATCCGGTTCGCCGACAGCCGCTCCAGCACGGCACCCGCGTCGCGGCCCTGGACGAGGAACTTGGCCATGAACGACATGTCCATGACCGCGACGCCCTCGCGCACCGCCCGGTGCTCGGACTCCCACTGCGGGAACCACTCCGGCCGGGACCAGGACGCCTCCGGTACCCCCGGGAACTGGTACACGTCCGGCATCTCCCACCCGGACACGTCGCGCAGGTGCGGTTTCAGCCCGGCCAGACGCTCGTGCAGCGGTGAGCGGCGGGCGTCCCGCGCGGACTGCATCGCCCGGTGTGGGTAGTGGGTCTGGTAGACCATGCCGAGCGCCTCGACGGTGCGCTCCGAGCGGTACCGCAGGTTGCGCTGGTACGGCTGCAACCGGTCGATGTGCATCCCGGTCACATCGACATCCGGCTCCCCGTCGGCGATCCAGTGCGCCAGGGCGCGGCCGATCCCGCCGCCGGTGAGGATGCCGATCGAGTTGAGGCCGGCGGCGACGAAGTACCCGCGCAGCTCCGGGGACTCACCGAAGATCGGCGCCAGGTCGGGGGTGAAGCTCTCCGGTCCGCAGAAGAACGTCCGCACGCCGGCGTTCGCGGTGACCGGGATGCGACCCATCGCCGCCTCCAGGTACGGCGCCATCCGGTCCCAGTCCGGCGGCAGCGTCCCGAACGAGAAGTCCTCCGGCACCCGGTCGACCGACCACGGCGCCGCCTGCCCCTCGAACAGGCCGACCATGAGCCCGCCGCCCTCCTCGCGGAAGTACCCGTAGGAGCCGGGGTCCTCCAGCACCGGCAGGCCGGCGTGCACCCCGTCGATCGGCTCGGTGATCAGGTAGTAGTGCTCGGCGGCCTGCAGCGGGATGCTGACGCCGGCCTCCTCGCCGAGCTGCCGGGCCCACATCCCGGCGCAGTTGACCACGGTCTCCGCCTCGATGTCCCCGAACGGGGTCCGCACGCCGGTCACCGTCCCGCGCGAGCGGAGCACCCCGGTCACCGCGACGCCCTCGAGGATCCGCACGCCGCGCTGCCGGGCGCCCTTCGCCAGGGACATGGTCACGTCGACCGGGTTGGCCCGGCCGTCCTCGGCGACGTAGAACCCGGCGAGGACGTCGTCGACCCGGGCGAGGGGGAACAGGTCGAGGACCTCCTTCGGGGAGATCTCGTGCACGTCGACGCCGAGGTGCCGGTTGAACGCGGCAACCCGCCGGTACTCCTCCAGGCGGCCGGTGTCGGCGGCGACCTCGATGAACCCGCACTGCCGCAGCCCGGTGGACAGGCCGGTCTCCGCCTCGAGCGACGCATACAGGTCGCGGGTGTACTGCCGCATCCGCGTCGAGGTCTCCGACAACGAGCCGAACGTCACCATCAGCCCGGCCGCGTGCCAGGTCGTCCCGGCGGTGAGCCGGTCCCGCTCCAGCAGCAACACGTCGGTGACGCCCTGCTTCGCCAGGTGGTAGGCCACCGACGTGCCGATCACCCCACCGCCGATCACCACGACGCGGGCCCGCTGCGGAATTTCCATCCTGAGAGACTATTCGGATGACGGTGGTCGTGATCGGCGCGGGCGTGGCCGGGCTGGCCTGCGCTGGGGCGCTGCACGACGCGGGCGTGCCGGTCAGGGTCCTGGAGCGGTCCGCGGCGCCCGGCGGCAGGCTCGGCGGCGACGTTCTGGACGGCCGGCCGGTCGACCTCGGCGCCGCCTACTTCACCGTCAGCGACCCCGGGTTCGAGGCCGTGGTGTCGCGCTGGCAGGACGCCGGCCTGGTGCACCCGTGGGTCGGCGATTTCCAGGTGTACGGCGAAAGCCCGCACCCTGCCGGTGCCGGCGCCCCGGTGCGGTGGGCCGCCTCCGGCGGGTTGGCGTCCCTCGCCGTGGAGCTCGCCGAGGGCCTTGATGTCACCTGTGGGGTAGCTGTCAAAGACCTGACAGTTCTGGATGGGACCGTGGTCCTGGCGATGCCCGCCCCGCAGGCGGCGTCGGTGTTTCCGGCCGCGGCGGACCTCGCCGCCGCCCAGGACTGGCAGCCTTCCCTGGCCGTCGCGCTGCGCTACCGCCGCCGCTGCTGGAAGCCGCTGACCGGCGCATTCGTCAACGATCACCCCGTGCTCACCACGCTGTGCGACGACGGGTCGCGGCGCGGCGACGGCGCTCCGGTCCTGGTGGCGCACACCACACCCCGATTTGCGATCGAATCGGCCGCCGCCGACGTTGAGGCGGCCGTGAGGGAACTGCTGGACCTGCCCGAAGCCGCGGTCACCGTGGCCGCGAGGCGCTGGCCGGCGGCCCGCCCCACCCAGCCCTCAGATTCCACGTTTGCGCAGGTGGAGGGCGTGTATCTGGCCGGCGACGGATTCGGGCGGCCCAGGGTGGAGGCGGCCTGGCTGTCCGGCCGCGCGGTTGCCGCCGCCATAGTCGGAAACCAGAATCCCAAAACCCCGCGAACGGCCAGCCGGGCGAGGTAGCCTCGTGGGCGCCAACGCTGTTGATATGTCCACAGTGGACCGATTCGGTCCCGGCGGTATTCATTCATGTCGGTCGGGGAACACATCCGAGGCCGGCGGCGTTCGTTACACAACCACAGTCACCAAGAGAGGGTGAACGCCATGGCCATCAGCACCGACTACGACGCGCCACGCCACCCCGTCGGCACCGACCTCGCCGAGGACAGCCTCGAAGAGCTCACCGCCAGGCGGGCAAACGCCCAGTCGCCGTCCGTTGACGTCGACGACAGCGAAGCCGGTTTCGAGCTGCCCGGAGCGGAGCTTCCCGACGAGGAGCTCACCGTTCCGGTCGTGCCGATGCGGCTGGACGAGTTCCGCTGCTCCAGCTGCTTCCTCGTGCACCACCGCAGCCAGTTCTCCCGCGAGAAGAACGGCGCTCCGGTCTGCCGAGAGTGCGACTGACCCGGTGGGGTCCCTGACCGTTCAGGGGCGGCGGGCCGGCACCCGGATTCGGGTCAGGTCCTCCGCCACCACGACCTCACCATCGAACGCCTTCGCCGCCTCCTCGGCGAAGCGCGTCGGGTCGTCGTACCGCTGCGAGAAGTGGGTGAGCACGAGCGTGCGCACCCCAGACTCGGCCGCGACCCGGGCCGCCTGACCTGCCGTCAGGTGCCCGTGCGCCGCGGCCAGACCGGCGTCGACGTCCAGGTAGGTGGACTCGATCACGAGCAGGTCGGCGCCGGCGGCCAGGGCGAACACGCCCTCGCACAGCCGGGTGTCCATGACGAACGCGAACCGCTGGCCGGGACGTGGCACGCTGACCGCCTCGACGGTCACCGTCCGGCCGTCGACCGTCACGGCGCCGTCGCGCTGCAGGATTCCGACCGCCGGACCGCTCACGCCATGCTGTCCGAGCAGCTCCGGGACCATCCGCCGGCCGTCTGCCTCGACCAGGCGGTAGCCGTACGTGTCGATCCCGTGGTCCAGGCGCCGCGCTTCGAGCGACCATTTCGGACTTGTCGCTATAAATCCGTCGTTGGTGACCGGATCGGGACGGATGTCCGCCGCGTCGTAGAAGACCGACGCGTGCCGGAGCCGGTCGAAGAACACCTGCCCGCTCGCCGGGAAATGCGCGGTCACCGGGTGCGGGGCGCTGTCGAGCGAGATCCGCTGAATCACCCCCGGCAACCCCAGACAATGATCCCCGTGGAAGTGCGTCACACAGATCCGGGTGATGTCGGTCGCCGAGACGCCCGCCAGGGACATCTGCCGCTGGGTCCCGTCGCCCGGGTCGAACAGGATCCCCTCGCCGTCCCAGCTGAGGAAATACCCGTTGTGGTTCCGGGTCCGGGTCGGCACCTGGCTGCTGGTGCCGAGCACCACGAGCTCACGCATTGGCGGACTCTACAGTTGCGACATGGCTGCTGACTCCTCATTTGCGCTCGTCCTCGGCGGCGGTGGCGTCACCGGTGTCGCGTGGGAGACCGGTGTCATTGCCGGCCTCTTCTCCGCGGGTGTCGATCTGACCCGCGCCGAGCTGATCGTCGGAACATCGGCCGGCGCCGTCGTCGCGGCACAGATCACCAGCGGCGTGCCGGTCGAGGAGCTGTACCAGCGCCAGCTGAAGCCGGCCACGGGGGAGATCGCCGCGCACTTCGGGGTCGGGACCATGCTCCGCTATGCGGCCGCCGGCCTGCGCCCGGGAGACGACCGGCATGCGCTGCGGCAGTTGGGGCACGCCGCTCGTACCGCGGACACCCTGCCCGAACAGTCCCGCCGCGACGTCATCGCCGGGCGGCTCCCCAGCCACGACTGGCCGGCGGCCCGGCGCGTGCTCATCACCGCCACCGACGCCGAGACGGGTGAGGAGGTCGTCTTCGACCGGGACGGTGGCGTCGACCTCGTCTCCGCCGTCGCCGCCAGCTGCGCCGTGCCGATCGTCTGGCCGACCGTGACGATCGGCGGCCGCCAGTACATGGACGGCGGGATCCGCTCCTCCGCCAACGCCCACCTCGCCCGCGGCTACGACCGGGTCGTCGTCCTGGCCCCGACGATCACGTCGCTGCGCCGCTCCGGCCGGGTCGCCACCGAACTGGCCGCGCTCGGCCCCGCCGTGCGCTCCGTCGTCGTCACCCCCGACACCGAGGCGAAGACGGCCATCGGCCGCAACGTCCTCGACCCGGCGAAGCGCGCCGCCGCCGCCGAAACCGGCCGCCGCCAGTCCACCACCGTCGTGCAGGCCGTCACCGACACCCTTGCCGGCAAGGCGTAGCAGCGCTGCAATAACCGGGCGGACAGCTTCGCGGCGGCCGTTGACGACGCAGTCGACGTCGAGGAGCCAGACGCAGGGCGTGCTCCGGCTGGTCCTAGCGGCGCCTGACCAGCACGACGGTCAGCACGATCACCCCGACGACGACCACGGTGCACAGGCCGCAGGTGACGAGCAGGTGCCACGGCTTCAACGCGCCCATCAGTGCCCGCTCCCGTCGGTGTACCAGTCGTCGCCGTCGGCGGTCAGGATGCGCCGCAGGTAGTCGGCGAGGTCGTCGGCGACCTTGCGGCGGGTGTCGGTCTCGTGCTCCCACACGAAGACACCCTCGCCGTGGGCGTCGGTGAGGAAGGCGAACTGGTCGCCGCCGCCGTTGTCGCCGAAGAACAGCAGGCCGTCGAACGGCGCGTACAGCTCGGCGAAGTCCTCGCTGGTCCGGAACGCCTGGTTGTCGGCCAGGATCCGTTCGGCGCTCCAGACCACGTCCAGGTTCAGGTCACCGAGCACGCCGTCGGCCTCGGCCAGCAGCTCCCGCAGCCCCACCGGCAGCCGCTGCCCGAGCGCCTGCTCGAGGTCGTCGAGGGCGGCCCGGTCGGCGGGCGGCGCGAACTCGGCCTCCGGGAACAGCTCGGTGATCAGCTCGATCCACATGCGTCGAACCTTATCCGGGCAGTTTGACGGTCGGGTCTTCCGGGGGAGGGCCGAGCCGTCGCGTGGTCAGCTCCTCGGTGGTGAGGCGGATGGTGACCTGCTCGCCGATCGGATCGCCGGCCGGCGGACCGCCGGCGGGTGGTCCGGAAGGATGGGTGGTGGGCTGGGTGGTGGGGATGGCCAGGGGCACGGTGGGTGGTTCGCCGCCGAAGTCGCCCGCGTCGCGCTCGAGGTCGTCCTCGTCGACGGGCGGCGGGACGACCTGGGGCACGACGCGGTGCGCGGTGGCCAGGACCGAGGCGATCATCAGGCCCGCCGTGCCGGCGATGCCGAGGGCGCCGCCCGCGTAGGCGGCGAAGAGGCGCTTGCGGCTCAGGTCGTCGACGGCGACGTCGAGCGCCTGGTTGGTCAGGTAGAGGGCGAGCCCGGCGCCGGCGAGGAGGCCCAGCGAGATCAGGGCGAGAAAGATGGTGGCGTACGTGCTGGGCGGGCCGTATTCGACGCCGCCGTGGCGGCGCTGGACGACGACGATGAAGAGGCTGGCGGCGGCGGCCCACCCGCCGACGATGAGCAGCGCCGCGACGGCGTCGCTGGGGCGGTGCCAGCCGGCGGACAGCGTCGCGACCCCGGCGAAGGCGGCGAAGGCCGCGGCGATCATGGCCCCGGTGGCGCGCGCC
The DNA here is from genome assembly GCF_040676755.1 of Dactylosporangium sp. NPDC049525. Classification (NCBI taxonomy): domain Bacteria; kingdom Bacillati; phylum Actinomycetota; class Actinomycetes; order Micromonosporales; family Micromonosporaceae; genus Dactylosporangium; species Dactylosporangium sp. NPDC049525. The sequence continues at coordinate 253,443 of NZ_JBFAPO010000002.1, forward strand.
TTCGCCGGCAGCACCAGCACGAACGCGACCGCCACGGACGCGGCGATCGTGGTGTGGCCGCTCGGCAGGCTGTTGCCGACGCCCGCGCGCTCCGGGTCGATGCCGAGCTCGGGGCGGCCGATCAGGGCCTTGACGACCTGGGTCGTCACGTTGGCTCCGGCGATGAGCAGGACCGCGCCGACGGCCAGGGCGACCCGGCGCCGGATGAGGGCGATGAAGCCGACCGCGACCGTGGCGACGGTGAGCGACAGGATCGAGATGCCGTTGAGGACGCGGTCGACGATCGTCTCGACGCGGGCCCGGCCGATGCTGTTGCCGGTGAGGGCGACGTAGTCGAGCAGCTGCCCGTGCTCGGTCTGCACGAAGAACCGCCACACCTCGTTGAAGCCGTAGGCCTCCGCGGCACCGAGCACCAGCAGCCACAGCACCAGCCCGAACGGCCATCCACGCATGGCGAGCAACATAGCCGATCCGCGTTTCCAGCAAACCTCGCCAGTGACCGGTATGCGTGGGGGCGCACCGATCGGGGTAGATGGTCGTTGCTGTCCACGAGGAGGAGGCGGGATGATCACCAGGGTGCGACCGGTCGGGGTGCTGGTCGGCTACGCGGTCGAGGCCGTCGACGGTCCGGTGGGCACGATTCACCGTGGCACGTATGACACCGGCCGCCTGGTCGTGACGTCCGGCTCCGGCTCCGGCTCCATTGACGGTGCCGGGGACGGCGCCGGTCTTGGTGACGGGGTGCAGGTGACGGTGCCGGTCGACGCCGTGCAGCGCATCGACCACCGGCGGCGGACCGTCTACCTCGGGGTGAGCCGGGCGTCCGTGGCTGGCTGAGCGACCTCGACCCTGTCCCGGCCGGCGCGTTTCGCCGTGTACAGCGCCGCGTCCGCGCGGGCCACCAGCTCGTCGGAGGTCTCCACGCCGTTCCACTGGGCGAGGCCGGCGGAGAACGTCTGCCCGAGCGGGGTCGCCGCCATCAGCCGCCGCAGCACCTGCAGCGACTCGCCGGTGTCGGCGCCGGGCAGCAGCGCGATGAACTCCTCGCCGCCGTAGCGGGCCAGGTGGTCGGTGCCGCGCAGCTGCTCCGACCAGGCCGCGGCGGCGGACTTCAGCAGCCGGTCGCCGGCCGGGTGGCCGTATTCGTCGTTGAAGCGCTTGAAATGGTCGAGGTCGAGCATGGCGACCGCCAGCCCGGCGCCGTCGCGGCGGGCCCGCTCGACGGCGGCGGGCAGCTCGGAGCCCCAGGCGCGGCGGTTGGGCAGGCCGGTGAGCTCGTCGGTGCGGGACAGCTCGCGGACCCGGGCGGTCTGCGCCTCCAGCTGCCGCAGCAGCTGCGCCATGCGGATCACCACCAGCAGGAACAGCACGATCGAGCAGATCGCGATCGGCAGCGCGTCGGTGACCTCGCCGGCGGCGATCTGGCCGAGCAGCAGCAGCGGCGCCATCAGCGAGGCGAGCGTCAGCAGGACGAGCAGGCCGGGCCCGAGCTTCGGCGGCGCACCCGCGGACTCGCCGATCTGGGCGGCGGAGCGGTGCAGTCCGGCGTACCCGAACAGCACGTACGCGAGGAGGTACACCGCCCCGAGGAGGCGGTGCGCAGCGGGGCCGGGCTCCACGCCGACGGTGTTGTACACGGCCCAGGTGACGTCGCCGACCAGGAACAGGCAGGCGGAGGCGCCGATCAGCCGGTACGCGGTGCTGCGGGTGCCGCCGCCGAGCAGGAGCCGCGCCAGCATCGCCAGGAGCAGCACGTCGCCGACCGGGTACGCCACGCCGGCCAGGTGCGCCAAGGGCGACAGGCCGGCCTCGGTGATCGCCGGGCGGATCATGAACACCCAGGCGAGCAGCCCGAGGCCGGTGGTGACGGTGGTGGCGTCGACGAGGGCACCCCAGTCGTGGCCCTCGGACCGGCGGCGGATGAGCAGGACCAGGCCGGCGGCCAGGGCCGGGTAGAGCGACAGGTAGCCCAGGTCCGCCCAGCCGGGAGCCTCGTATTCGTTGTTGACGTGCAGGTTGTACGCCTCGACGAGGATGCCGGTCACGTTGCCGCCGATCCCGGCCGCGAATGCCAGCCAGGCGGCCCGTCCGGCGCCGCGGTGCCGCAGCGCACCCGTGACGACGGCCGCCACGGCCAGATATCCGGTCAGCACCTGCACCGCGACCTGCCACGAGCTGCCGTCGGGCACCAGGAAGGACAGCGCGACACAGGTCCCTGCGGCCACCAGGTACCCCCGGAGCATCATGCCACTTAGCGTAACCCTCCGATTACAGTAGTAGGGCTGCGGTGGCGAGTGCCGTTCCGGCGATCGCGACCACGGCCCCGCCGAGCAGGAACCGCACCGGCGGTACCTGCACGTCGCCGGCCCGGCACCGCTCCCACCACAGCAGCGTCGCCAGGGACGCCCACGGCGCCGCGAGGGGCCCGACGTTGACCCCGATGAGCAGCGCGAGCAGCTGGGTGCGGTGCCCTTCCCCGATGCCGCCCTCGCCCGCGATGTACGCCGGCAGGTTGTTGACGACGTTCGCGAGTCCCAGGCCGGTCGCCGCGGCCCGGAACGCCCCGGCGGCACCGGCGCCTGCACTTGTGCCTGTGCTTTCGCCTGCGCCGATCAGCGTGCCCGCGAACCGGTCGAGGCCGTGCGCGCCGAGCGTCTCGACGACCAGGAACATCCCGGTCACGAACACCAGCAGCCGCCACGGCAGCAGCCCTGGGCGCAGCGCCCCGCGGTCCCGCACCGTGAACGCGCCGATGAGGGCGACCGCGGCCACCCCCGACGCCAGCCACAGCGGCACCTCGAACAGCACCCCGGCCACGAAGACCAGGCACGCGCCCAGGGCCACCCGGAACAGCGCCAGGTCCCGCGGTCGATGTGGCGCAGCCGGGGTGAACCGTCGGGCGGTGCGCCGCCAGTACACCACCCATAACGCGACCGCCGTGACACTGATCGCGGCCAGTTGCGGCAGCCACATCTGTCCCGCGAACGCGACCGGCCCCAGCCCGACGTGCCCCGCGGCGAGGAGGTTCGTCAGGTTGGACACGGGCAGCAGCAGGCTCGCCGTGTTCGCCAGCCACACCGTCGTCACCGCGAGGGGCAGCGGCGGCAGGCCCAGCCGCCGGGCCAGGGCCAGCATGACCGGGGTGAGCAGCACCGCGGTCGTGTCAAGGTTGAGGATCATGGTGGTCACCGCCGCGAACGCGACGCAGACCCCGAACAGCGCCACGGTCCGCCCCCGGGCGAGCACCGCCAGCCGGTCGGCGAGCACGTCGAACACCTCGGCCCGCGCGGTCAGCTCCGCCAGGACGATCACCGCGCCGAGGAACGCCAGCAGCGGCGCGATGCGCCGCACCGTGCCCTCCGCCTCAGCCACCGGCAGCAGCCCCGCCGCGACCGCGACCCCACCGGCGACGAACAACCCGATCCCGACCCAGTCCAACGCGTGCAGCCGCCTCATCGCGGTTGATCTTCGCACTGTTGCCACCACCCCGCACCTCAGACGGAGGCCCCACTGCGCCGGCGTAGACTACCGACCGTGTCGGCGCCGAATACAGTTCGGAGATCAATTAGGCCGGCAGGTGTACCGTGCTTGGGAAAGCAGCCGGCCACGCAGGGCCGACGTCCGCTCGCATTCGACGGCGAGACGTGTTCGACGTAGGCCGCCGTTTGACTGCTGCGGCCGAGGTGGCTCGACGGCGGGGGTGAGGTCAGCTCCGGCGGGCGGTGGAGTCCTCGGTGTCGGGTTCGGCGAGCGACGCGTTCGTCCAGCGCAGCGCGGCCAGCATGTGGTCGGCCAGGTCCGGCACCACCGCGACCGGGGCGTCGCGCTGGTAGGTGCGGACCTCGGTCAGCACCGCGCCGAGCTGCCCCCGGCCGTGCACGACGGCCTCGGTGACGTCCTCGGTGAGCGGCAGCTGGTCGGTGAGCTCGCTGGCGGGCCGGCCGAGCAGGTCGCCGATCGCCGACAGCAGGCCGACGGTGAACGCCGCCGGCCCGGACTCGCCGCGTCGCTCCGCGACCGTCTGGCACATGCGGGCCCGCACGACCGCGTCGGTGAGCTGCGCCTCGTCGCCGTCGGCGAGGTCCGCGACCATCATCAGCGTTGCCCATTGCCGCACCTGCGGGATGCCCAGCATCACCACGGCCTGGAAGATCGACGATACCGGCTGCGGCAGGCCGTTGGAGGCGGCGTTGACGCCGCGCAGGACGCGGACCGCGAGTGCTGGGTCGCGTTCGATGGTGTCCACGGCGCGTTCGAGGTCCACCTCGTCGGCGGCGAGTTCGGCGAGCAGCCGCATGCGGGCCAGCCGCGTCGGGCTCAGGGTGTGTGTGGTGATGAGGTGCGGGCGGCTCAGCACGTGGCCCTGGAACAGCTGGAACTGCAGCTGGCGGGCCAGCTCCAGCAGCTCGTGGGTCTCGACCCGCTGGGCGACGAGCCGGATCCGAGGGTACCGGCGGCACTGCCCGGCGATCGCGCTGATCGCCGCGCGGTCGCCGGCGAGCATGTTGACCTTGACGTAGTGGGCGTACGGCAGCAGCCTGGCCCGTGACGCGTCGCCGGCGAAGTCGTCCACGGCGACGCGGTGGCCCTGTTCGACGAGCCGGGCGACACCGTCGAGGACCTCGTCGTCGACCGCTACGTCGGCCATCAGTTCCAGACCGACCGATCCCGGCGGGAACGGCAGCGGCAGCTGCCCGACGACGAACTCGCGGGTCAGGTTGATGAAGCAGCGCCGGTCGCCGACGAGCTCGGTGATCCCGAACGCCGTGAACGCCTCCACGATGACCCGGCTCGTCGCGGCGCTGTCCCGGACGGTGGCGTGCATGGCCTCAGGGCCGTCCCGGAACAGCAGCTCGTACGCGGCGACGTGGCCGTGCTTGTCGTAGAGCGCCTGCCGGCCGATGTGTACGGGTCGCGTGCTGTCCACGTTGGCCTATCGGCAGACAGCGCCTCCGGTGAAGGATCGGTTGCCACCGAGTTGCAGCTCGACCCGCACCAGCGGGCCGTCGAAGGTGAACGCCGCATCGTCGAAGACGGCGCGGACGAGGCGCAGGACGGGGCGGTTGCCGGCCAGGACGGAGGCCTCGGCGGTGCGTACGCCGGCCGCGGCCGCCTGCCGTGCCGCGGCCCGCAGCAGCGACGCGCCGACACCGCGCCGGTGCATGGCGTCGACGACCTCGACGGACAGTTCGGCGTGGCCGGGCCGGACCTGGACCATCCGCACCATACCGACCGGCTGACGGTCCACGCCGACGCCGACGCCGACGCCGACGCCGGCTCCGGCTCCGGCTCCGACTCCGGGCCCGAGCTCGGCGACGAGTGCGACATGAGTGCTGTCGACGTGCGCGAGGGCCTGCCGGTACGTGCCGGTGAGCCGCGGCACGGGCGCGTGGAACCGCAGGTAGCGGCTGTGGTCGGACAGCCCGGCGAAGATCCGGTCGATGACGGACAGCTCGCCGGGACGCAGCTCTCGGATACGCCAGTTCATGCCGGTGCACACGCGCCGCGGGCCCGCCCCCGGCGGCCGGTGTCGGCTAGCCGTTACGTGCCGCCCGTCACGACGTCGCAGGGACAAGTCACGACGTCGCGGGACGCGAACGTGGGGGGATGATGTGGCCGGTGTAGGCCACCGCGTCCAGGTACGCCCGGGTGGTCTCCTCCACCGGCAGCGGCGCGGCGAGGAGCATCGGCAGGTCGGAGGCCTCGTACGCGGCGACGAGAGACAGCAGCTCGCCGAGCGGCCCGGCGCCCTCGACGAGGGCCTCGGTCACCTCGTGGCTCAGCGACAGGCGCGTCGCCAGCTCCGCGGCGCCCTGGCCGAGCAGCTCCGCGACGGCGGAGATCAGCCCGACGGTGAACGCCGGCTCCGGCGGCACCGCCATCCGCTCGGCGATGTTCTGGCACATGCGGGCCCGGGTGATCGCGCCGGACAGCTGCGAAGCGCCCGGGTCGTCGAGGTCGCTGACGAGCATCAGCGTGGCCCAGTCGCGGAGCCGATCGACGCCGAGCAGCAGGATCGCCTCGTGGACCGAGGACACCTTCACCGGCAGCCCGAGCGCGTCGGCGTTCGCGGCCGCCATGAGCCGCAGGCTCAGCGCCGGGTCGCTGGTGACGAGGCCGACGACCCGGTTCAGCGGGATGCCCGGGCCGACGAGGAGGCTGAGCAGCTCGACCCGGGCCAGGCGGGACGGTGACAGCGCGGTCGCGGAGACGACCTGCGGGCGGCCCAGCACGTACCCCTGGAACAGGTCGAATCCGAGCGCCCTGGTGTGTTCCAGTTGCTCGGGGGTCTCCAGCCGCTCCGCGATCAGGGTGAGGTTGGGGTACTTGCGGCAGCGTTCCACGGTCGCAATGAGCTCGTCGGGTGGCGTCTCCAGCACGTCGATCTTCACGTAGGTGGCCAGGTCGAGCAGCGGCTCGTGACCCAGGCCGAACACGTAGTCGTCCAGCGCGATGCGGTACCCCTGCGCGACCAGCCCCGCGACCGACGCCACCACCACGTCGTCGATCGTGACGGTCTCGAGGACCTCCAGGACGACCTGCTCGTGGTCGAACGGCAGCGGCAGGTCGCCGACCAGGAACTCGCGGGTCAGGTTGACGAAGCACAGCCCGCGCCCGCACAGCGGCTCGATGCCGATCTCGGTGAAGGCGGTGATGAGCACGCGGCTGGTGGCATATGCGCCGCGCTCGTCGGCCTCCACCGCCCCGGCGTCGCCTCGGAAGAGCAGTTCATAGCCGTGGACGTCGCCGTGCCGGTCGAAGATCGGCTGACGTCCGACGTGCACCGCGCCGGAAGGGGGGAACATACCGCACACATCGACTCCGGCGGCGCGACAATGACCCTTTGCCGCGGAAAAGTTGCCCGTGGCCGTCACGGCCCCGGCCGCGTCGCGCCGCCACGGCGAACGGTCAGGCCGCGCCGGCCATCGCGTGGATCTTCCAGCCCAGGTCCGGGAAGCCGGCCGCGTCGGCGACCCGGCCGCTGGCGATGTTGGCCGGGTCGTGCAGGTAGACGGCGACCGCGCCGCCGGCCACGATCCGCCGGGCCGCCCGCGCGACCAGCCGCCGGGCCAGCCCTTGCCCGCGGGCCCGTTCGTCCGTCCCGACGGAGATCTCGATCCCCGACACGTCGTGCGGCTTCAGTCCGACGCCGGCCAGGTAGGCGCCGTCCTCGTCCCGCGCGATGAGGACCTCGCCGGGAAAGGGCCGCAGCCAGTCCGGGATGCCCGGCCCGTCCGACGGCTCCCAGGCCCCGGCATCCGGCAGCGCGGCCGGTGCCTGCGACCACCGGAACACGCCGGTGAAGAAGACCTGCTCGGGCCGCCGCAGCAGGACCGGCAGCCGGGCCGCCAGGACCTCGGCCGCGGCGCCGGCGTCCAGCCCCGCGATCAGGCCGGCGACCGCGTCACGGTGCGCGGGCGGCACGGACAGCACCCCGCGCCCGTCGGCGTCGGTGACCCCGAGCGCCAGCTGCTCGGCGCCGTCCCAGCGGGGCTTGTCCCGGGCCGGGTGCCCGACGACCGCGATCCCCGCACCGGGTGGAGGCCACGCGCCGAGCCAGACCTGCAGGAACCTCGTCAGCACGAAAGCCTCCGCGGAGAGATCGAGAGCCCAGCCAGTACCACATCCTAGGCTCTCGATCTTTCCGCGGAAGCCCCGTCAGCCCACGGTGAGGAGCTCGTCCTGCGGCGCCGCCGTCACCCCGGACGCGAAGTTCCGCTGGACCTGGGCCGCCTCGGCCGCGCTGGGGTTGGCGTTCGTGCACGACACCGGCGCGCTGCTGCCCGACATGAGGTCCGAGCACAGGCCGGTGCGGCGGTCCGGCAGGCCGAGAATGTGCCCGAACTCGTGCGTCGCGATCCGCAGTGGGTAGTAGCCGTCCACCACGGCCTCGCGTCCCATGTACCAGCGTCCGTTGCCGAGGCTGGTGGTGTACGTCCTGGGCCAGCCGTTGTCGGCGTAGACCCTGATGTTGGGTGTCCGGCCGGCGGTGACGGGCACCAGCCTGACATTGCTGACCCGGCCGTTCCACACGGTGGCGGCCTGGTTGACCACCGCCACGAACTCCTGTGCCTGGCTCGCGTCGTAGTAGAGGGTACGGGTGGCCGCGTGCGCGGGTGCCGCGCCGACCAACTGCACGCCGACCAGCGCCGCAAGGGCGAGCAGCACGGTGGCGAATCTGCGTCTGACCATGCCCAGAGGCTAGACTGGTATTGGCGTCAGTCGATATATATCAGTCGGCTCATACCGGCGGGAGCGTCACCGCGATCTCGTCGCCGAGGGTGGCGCCGTGCTGCAGGTCCAGGTCGTCGCCGCTCCAGAACTTGCCGGGGTCGTACCAGTTGGCGCGGCGGCCCTTAGGCAGCAGGCCCATCTCCTCGTAGGTGACGGCGACCACCTCCGCGCAGTACGCCGTCTCCAGAGACGACTCGTTGCGCTTGCGGATGTTCGGCACCCGGCCCTGGAACCAGCGGCCGGCCAGGCGGGCCGTGGACGGGAACGGGGTGCCGTCGAGGCGGGCGATGGTGCGCAGCACCGCCTCCTCCATCGCGGGGGAGACCTCGTGGTGCAGCTGGCGCAGCCACGGGCGCTGACCGTAGCGGCGACCCCAGACGAGGACGGCGTCGCGCAGGTTGTGCAGCTGTACCCCGCGCTGGTGGCCGCCGGTCCACAGGTCGGGCAGCGACCTGCCCAGCTCCGCGTGCCACATCAGCGGCGGCAGATCGTCCAGGACGACGGCCATGCCGACGTGGTTGACGGGGCTGTTGGTCAGCGTCTGGATCGCCCGGTCGGCCTTGGACCGGCCGCGGAACACCCAGAGGTCGCCCGTCCGGGTCATGGTGACGGCGTCGTCGAGATCGATAGCTCCCTGCACGACCAGTACCCTAAAGGCCCATGAAGGCGAAGTGGTGGAAGGTCCTCGGCCTGGCCGGTGTCGTGGGTGTCGCGGCGACCGGGGTGGTGGTCGCGCGGGCGGAGCGCCGGCGCCGGGCGTACACGCCCGAGGAGATCAGGGCGAAACTGCAGGAGCGGCACGCGGTCGCACAGGGCGGGACGAGTCGCGGGTCACGTACCAGTGACACGTAAGGTCACTTAGGGTAGGTGGGGTGCAGTCAATGACTTCCCAGAGCGACCCGGTGCGGGTTCTGTTCCTCGAAAACATCCACCCTGTCGCGGTCGAGCGGATGCGGTCCGAGGGATACGTGGTCGAGACCCTCGGGCGTGCGCTCGACGAGGACGAGCTGATCGCCAAGCTCGACGGGGTCCACCTGCTGGGCATCCGGTCCAAGACGCAGGTGAGCGCGGCGGCCCTCGCCGCGGCGCCACACCTGCGGGCGATCGGCGCGTTCTGCATCGGCACCGACCAGATCGACCTGCGTGCCGCGGCGGAGTCCGGGATCGCGGTGTTCAACGCGCCGTTCTCCAACACGCGCAGCGTCGTCGAGCTCGCCGTCGCGGAGATCATCGCGCTGACCCGGCGGCTCACCGAGAAGAACACCGGCATGCACGCCGGCGTGTGGGACAAGGACGCCGAGGGCAGCCACGAGGTCCGGGGCCGTTCGATCGGCATCGTCGGCTACGGCAACATCGGCACCCAGCTGTCGGTCCTCGCCGAGAACCTCGGGCTCAAGGTGTATTTCTACGACACCGCCGACAAGCTCGCCCTGGGCAACGCCCAGCGCTGCGACTCCCTCGACGAGCTGCTGGAGAAGTCCGACATCGTCACCCTGCACGTCGACGGCCGGCCGGGCAACAGCGGGTTCTTCGGCGCGGAGCAGTTCGGCCGGATGCGGCCGCGCAGCATCTTCCTGAACCTCAGCCGCGGCTTCGTCATCGACCACGAGGCGCTGCGCCACCACCTGGACAACGGTCACCTGGCCGGCGCCGCGGTGGACGTGTTCCCGAAGGAGCCGAAGGCGAAGGGCGACGAGTTCCAGTCCGCCCTGCGCGGCCTGCCCAACGTCATCCTCACCCCGCACATCGGCGGGTCCACCGAGGAGGCGCAGTCCGACATCGGCTCGTTCGTGGCGGAGAAGCTGCACAAGTATGTGCAGGAGGGCTCGACCACGCTCAGCGTCAACCTGCCGTCGCTCAACCTGCAGCAGGCTCCCGACACGCACCGCATCGCCCTGCTGCACCACAACGTGCCGGGCGTCCTCGCCGACGTCAACAGCATCTTCGCCAGCCACAAGGTCAACGTCGAGGGCCAGATCCTGGCGACCCGCGGCGAGCTCGGCTACCTGCTCACCGATATCGCCATCGACTACCCGGCGGAGATCCTCGCCCAGCTGTCCAACATGACCACGACCGTCCAGCTGCGCGTCCTGTCGTAAGGCCGTCCAGCAGCGCGTCCTGTCGTAAGAAACCACGGCGGCGCCGTCCCGGGTGATCCCCGCGACGGCGCCGTTCTGCGTCCGCCGGCGTTGCCCGGCTGCGGCGCATTTGCACCGCGGAAGCCCCGCGGACGCCGAAGTGAAAAACTTTCCTAATTGAAGGTCGTCATAGCGTGGCTGACCTCGCAATTGTCGTGCAACGGCGGCGGCCGGCACCGTTTCCGGGCTGTTAAAACAACGTTCGGGATTGAAGTGCGTCGCGGACAACCGCTACGGTGCATTCCGGACTTGGAGCGCCGGATTGCATTCACGGGGGACGACTGTGCGGCAGCGAGCGGAAAGGCACGCGGTTGCTGGCTGACCGCATGCGCCGGGAGCCGCTCGCCGACGACTTCTTCCGCCTCTGCCACGACGACCGCAGTGGCACCCTCCGGCTCTCCGACGACGCCACCAGGACCGGCCTGGCCTCGGCGCTGATCGGCGAGCTGGGCTGGGCGGGCATCCTCACCGTCGAGGACGGCCTGCTGCTGGTGCGCGGCGCGGCGACGCCCGGCGACTCGGTCGCGCACGCGGTTCTGGACGACATCCGCGGCGAGCGTAATCCCCGCGACGTGCGGACCTGGCTGGCCTACCTGTCGATGGAGGCCTATGAACGGGTCGCCCGCCGCATGGTCGCCGCCAATCACGTCATCCCCCAGGAGGGCCGGCGGCTGCTGCGCCGGTTCACCTTCTATCTGCCGACCGACACCAACGAGTACGTGTGGCCGCGCGTCCGGCTCGGCACGGCGTTGGCGCAGCGCAGGCCGATTGATCAGATCGACGTGCATCTGTTGGGTATCGCCGATGCCACCGGCCTGCTGCCGAACATTCTCGACGGCGGGGGTCAGGCGGCGCACGCCTACTTCGAGCACCTCATGCAGCAGTCCCACGCCGACGTGCAGGCCCTGATCCAGGAGACCAGGGTCGTGATCGGCAACAAGGTGATGAACGGACGTTAAGCAGCACCCCCTCACTTCCCCGGAGGACGTCATGCCTGTCACCGCGCCGCCGTCGGGCGGCTATGTCAGCAAGATCGATTCAGCACTGGATCAGAACAAGCTGACGGTCTTCACTGTCATCCTGATGGTGATCGCCGCCGCGGCGCCGTTCACCGTCATCGCCGGCGGTGCGACCGCGGGCTGGGCCGTCACCGGCGTCCTCGGCATCCCCGTCGCCTACGTCGCCATGGCCGTCGTGCTGGGCGTCTTCAGCGTCGGGTACACCGAGATGTCCCGGCACATCGTCAACTCCGGCGCGTTCTACGCCTACGTCGCGCAGGGACTGGGCCGCGTGACCGGCCTCGGCGCCGCCGGTGTCGCGGTGCTCGCGTACAACTTCATGCAGATCGGCCTGTACGGCGGGTTCGGCCCGGTGCTCAGCGGCCTGCTCAAGACCCAGTGGGACATCAAGCTGGACTGGTGGGCCTGCGCCCTCATCGCCTGGGCCGTGATCGGGATCCTGGGCGTGCTGAGCATCGAGTTCAGCGGCATCGTGCTCGGCGTGCTGCTCGGCGCCGAGGTCATCATCGCGCTGATCTTCTCCGTCGTGGAGCTCGCGCACCCGGCCGGCGGCACCGTCACGTTCGACACGGTCAACCCGTCGCAGCTGTTCAGCGCCGGCATCGGCGCGGCGTTCGCCACGGCCGTGGCCGGGTTCGTCGGCTTCGAGTCGACCGCCGTCTACAGCGAGGAGACCCGCAACGCGAAGCGGAACATTCCCCGCGCCACGTACCTGTCGCTGATCATCATCGGCCTGCTGTACGCGTTCTGCTCGTGGGCCATGTCGGTCGCCGCCGGCCCGGACAAGATCGTCGCGCTGTCCACGGAGAACTCCAGCGAGACGATGTTCGTGCTGGTGAGCCCGCACCTGGCGGAGATCTGGCTGACGCTGGGCCACGTGCTGTTCGTGACGAGCCTGTTCGCCGCGCTGCTCGCGTTCCACAACACCGCGGCCCGCTACACGTTCGCGCTCGGCCGGGAGCGGGTCCTGTTCAGCTGGTTCGGCGCGACCGGCCGCCGCTTCCGCGCCCCGATCTGGGGTTCGATCACGCAGTCGGTGCTCGCCGTCGTCGTCCTCGCCATTTTCGCGCTGAGCGACGGGCTGGACCCGTTCGTCCACCTGTTCTTCTGGTGGACCGTGACCGGCGGCTTCGGCGTGCTGATCCTGATGACGGTCACGTCGGTGGCGGTGCTGATGTTCTTCCTGCGCAACCGCGAGGGCGAGCTGGCCGAGGTCTCGCAGTGGCGGCGGTTCATCGCCCCCGCGATCGGCGCGGTGCTGCTGGCGGCGGTGCTGATCGTGACCGTCCTGGAGTTCGACACGCTGCTCGGTGTCACGTCCACCGACCTGGCGCGCTTCCTGTTCCCCGGCCTGTTCCTCGTCGTCGCCCTGATCGGCGCGGCGTGGGCGGCGTTCCTGCGCACCGGCAACCCGGCCACGTTCCGCGGCATCGGCCAGGGCGTCAACGCGGCGCTGCTGCCGGCCCAGCCCGCCGACGACGCCGCCGCGCACCGCGCCGGTCCCCGATGACGTCGACCTCCACCGCCCCGGCGCTGCGGCGCGCCGGGGCGGGCGACGCCGCAACCGTGGCGGGGGTGCTCGCCGCCGCGCTCGACGACACCGACATCGCCCACTGGCTGGTGCCGCAGGACGCCGCGCGGGCCGAGGTGTACCGGCGCTACTTCGACCTCGTCACCCCGTGGTTCGTCGAGCACGGCACGGTGTACCTGGCCGCCGACGGTTCGGCCGCGGCGGCGTGGGTGCGCCTCGACGGCAAGTTCGAGCCGGACATCGACGACTACGACCGGCGGCTGGCCCGTGCGTGCGGCGCCGCGACCGACCGGTTCGTGCGGCTCGACGTGGACATGCTGGCCGCGCATCCGGACGGGCTGACCCACGACTACCTGGCGTTCCTCGGTGTCGCCCCGGCCGCGCAGAACCAGGGCCTGGGCAGCCGGCTGCTGCGGGAGCACCACCGGGTCACCGACGGCGACGGTGTGCCGGCGTACCTGGAGGCGACCGGCCGGCGCAACGCCGCGCTGTACGCCCGGCACGGTTACGTGGACACCGGCGAGGTGCCCATCGGTGCCGGCCCACCCCTGTTCGCCATGCTCAGGCAACCCCGAACGCGGTGACGTCCCACATCCCGTAGTACTGGTTCACGAACACGTTGGTGAGTCTCGGGTTGCGGTAGTTGAGGACCTTGTCGTACGTCAGCGGCAGCATTGTCGCGGAGTCCATGACCGCCGCGTCGACCTGGGACCACAGCTTCGCGGCGGCGGCCGGGTCCGTGGTGATGCGGGCCCGGTCGATGAGGGCGTTGACGGCCGCGTCGGACAGCTCGGCGTAGTTGTTGTTGCCGCTGGGCAGGATGAGGCGGCCGTCGACGAGGGTCGGGAAGAAGCCGTAGCCGGTGGGGAAGTCCGCCGACCAGGCGCTCAGGATCAGCCCGTAGCCCTTGGCGTGCACGTTCGACGGGGAGCCGACGACCGAGCGGGCGTAGAGCGACGGGTCGGACGCCTCGATGCGGGCCTTGATGCCGACGGTCGCCAGGGCCGCCTGGATCGCCTCGGCGGTCTTGCCCGCCTTGGGGCTGTCGGTGGCCGCGATGACGGTCTCGAACCCGTCGGGCTTGCCGCACGCGGCCAGCTCCTCCTTGGCCTTCGCCGGCTGCGGCTTGCCGCTCTTCGTCTGGAACGGGTCGAGCGCCGGGTCGTAGCCGGGGATGCCCGGCGGCAGCATCGCGCCGGCGATGTCGCCGCCCGCGTCCGGCCCGCCGCGGGCGGTCTGCACGGTGGTCTTGTCCACCGCGTACTGCACCGCCCGCCGGCAGTGCACGTCGTTGAACGGCGGCACGGCCGTGCTCATCGCCGCGTACTGCACGAACCCGGTCGTCGGCTCGTCGGCGCGGGCCTTGAGCGCGGCGTCGAGCAGGACCTTCGGCTGGGTCGCGGCCTGCACGCCGCCCTGCCCGGCGTCGGCGTCGAGGTCCCCGTCCAGCAGCTGCTGGTCGATCTCGTTCGGGTCGGTGCCGATGACCACCTCGACGCGGTCCGGCAGCGCCCGGCGCACCGTGTCGGTCGCGCGGTCCCATGCGTCGTTGCGGACGAGGACGGCCTTCTTGCCCGGCTCGATCGACTCGAACCGGTACGGGCCGGAGGAGACCGGCTTGTCGCCGTACTTCGCGCCGGTGTCCTTGGCCGCCGGCACGGGCGCGGCGACGCCCATCGCCAGCAGGTACGGGAAGTCCGCGAACGGCTCGGCCAGCCGGAACGTGATCGTCTTGTCGTCCGGCGTCGAGACGCTCTTCAGGCCGGTGCTGTCCGCCCAGGGGCCGGGGTAGTGCTGCCCCTGGTCGAGCTGGTCGATGAGGTACGTCGGCCCGCCGCTGAGCTCCTCCTGCGCGAAGAGCCGCTCGATGCCGTGCCGCACGTCCTTCGACGTGATCGGCGAGCCGTCCTCGAAGCGGATCCCGTCGCGCAGCGTGAACGTGTACGTCAGCCCGTCGGCGGCGATCACGGGCGCGGCGGCGGCGAGGTCCGGGACCAGCTTCAGCCCGTCCGCGCCGGGTTTCGCGTCCGGCGTGAGCAGCGTCCGCGTGTAGAGCCGCTGCAGGTTGTACACCGCCGTCACGTACGAGCGGGTCGGGTCCCACGAGTCGACGTCGTGCGCGCTGGCGAGCCGCAGCGTCCCGCCGGCCGCCGTCGAGGGGTTGACGACCTCGGTGAGGCCGGCGTTGAACCCGCCGCCGGTGGCGCCCTCGCCACCCGGTTCGTCCTTCTTGGCGCACGCGCCGACGGCAAGGGTCAGACTCAGGGCCAGCAGACAGGGAGTGATCTTCACTTA
Organism: Dactylosporangium sp. NPDC049525; assembly: GCF_040676755.1. Classification (NCBI taxonomy): domain Bacteria; kingdom Bacillati; phylum Actinomycetota; class Actinomycetes; order Micromonosporales; family Micromonosporaceae; genus Dactylosporangium; species Dactylosporangium sp. NPDC049525. Next base: position 268,661 of record NZ_JBFAPO010000002.1, read on the forward strand.
ACGCAGCGTAACCCTCCGGGGTTGCGCTGCAGGCGCTTAGTGCGCGATCAGGACCGCGACCAGGGCGAGCGCGCCGGGGAGCGCCTGCACGAGCAGGATCCGGCGGCTCGCGGTGGCGGCGCCGTACAGCCCGGCGACGATCACGCACACCAGGAAGAACACGCGCACCGCGAAGCCCACCGGGTCGTCGGCGATCATGCCGAAGACCAGCCCGGCGGCCAGGAAACCGTTGTAGAGGCCCTGATTGGCGGCGAGGGCCTTGCTGGCCTCGGCGAACTCGGCGGTCGTGCCGAACGCGGCCCGGGTCCGCGGCGCGGTCCACAGGAACATCTCCAGCACCAGGAAATACGCGTGCAGCGCGGCGACGAGGCCGACCAGAACCAGCGCGACGATGTTCACGCCGGACACCCTACCGGTCGGTATCCCGGGGGTTGCCGGGTGGCGGTCAGCTGGTCTGCACCCGGATCACGACCTGCGAGTCGGTCACCTTCTGCACGGTGATGTCGAAGCCCTGGGCCTGCGCGGTGCCGTCGACCGGCACGCTCACGGTGGTGCCGCCCACCTCGACCTTCACCACGCCGTTGTCGACGCCGACGAGCTTGACATCGACGCCCAGCACGCTGGACTCCGCCTCCACTCCGCGGTCGAACGTGACGGTGCACGCGTTGGTGGTGCAGTCCACGTTGTCGGAGCTGCACGCGGTCAGCGCGCCCATCCCGATGACCAGGGCGGCGGCGACCGTGGCAAGGCGGCGGGTCAAGGTCGTCATGACACGGCAGTCTAACCGGCCCGCGCCCGCCCCGATCTTCGCGCGTGCCGATGAGTCGCGTGCCGATGAGCCGCGGACCGATGAGTTCGGGGCCCGCCGCTCGTACACCCCGGTGGAAACGCTTCACGACGGAGGTTGGACGAGATGTCGCAGGATGACGCCGCGCGGGCCGCGGTGACGGCGGAGCGCGCCGAACTGGCGGAGGTCTTCGCGGGGCTGCGCCCCGAGCAGTGGGACACGCCGTCGCTGTGCGCGGGGTGGCGGGTGCGCGAGGTGCTCGCGCACACGACGATGCCGTTCCGGATGGGCGCCGGCGGGTTCGTCTGGGAGATGCTGCGCTCCGGCGGCCGGTTCAACCGGATGGCGGACCGGGTCGCCCGCCGCGACGCCGCCCGGATGCCGGCCGAGGCCCTGGTGCGGTCGCTGCGGGACAACGTCGCGCACCCGTGGTCACCGCCGGGCGGCGGCGCGGTCGGGGCGCTGTCGCACGAGGTCATCCACGGCCTGGACAGCACGGTCGCGCTCGGCCTGGACCGGCGGGTGCCCACCGACCGGCTGCTGCTCGTCCTGGACGCGATGCGGCCGCGCAACGCCGGGTATTTCGGTGTCGACCTCACCGGCGTCCAGCTGTCCGCGACCGACGTGGACTGGACCCGGGGGACCGGCGCCCCGCTGCGGGGCCTCGCCCAGGACCTGCTGCTCGTCGTCTGCGGCCGGCGGCTGCCGGCCGGTCACCTGGCGGGCGGCCCGGCGTCCAGGTTCACCGCCGGCTGACCGGTGCCGGCTGACCGGTGCCGGCTCGTCGGTGCCGGGCAGGCTCAGATGAGGATGAGACGGGGCACAGCGCTCGATCCTTACATACTGTCGTCGACCGTTCGCCGGATGGTGACCGAAGCGGGTGATTCATAGACTCCGGTGAAAGGGAGTGTGGGCCCGTGGAACTCTTCGACACCGCACTGCGCATCGACGCGCCGGGCCCTTCCGGGCTGCCGATCGTCAACAACCTCAAGCTGCTCCGCGACTCGGCCCGCTTCCTGCTGGGCAAGGTCGGGCCGTTCGAGCAGCCCGTCGTGCCGGTCACCGCCGGCAACGGATCCGTCGTCGTGGTCCGCGGCCGCGAGGGCGTGAAGCAGGTGTTCACCGACAACGTCGCGTTCCACCGCGCCGACGGGCTGTTCGACCTGCCGCCCGGCCGGCCGTGGTCGGGCATGTTCGACGCGGTCATCACCGCCAACGGCGCCGAGCACACCCGCCGCCGGAAGCTGCTCATGCCGGCCGTGCACCGCACCGCGATGACGCACTACGAGGCGGTGTTCGCCGACACGTTCGAGCGGTCCCGGTTCGCCGCCCCGGGATCCGCGGCGCACGCCGACCCGTTCGACCTCAAGCAGGAATGCCTGCGCATCTCCAAGGCCAACCTGATGCGCTGCCTGCTCGGCCTCGACGACGCCGACGGGCTCAGCGCGTTCGCCGACCAGATCGTCACCCTCGGCGCCGACGCCGCCGACCCCCGGGTGCTGCTGTTCAAGCGGGACCTGCCGTGGTCGCCGTACGGGCGGTGGCTGCGCCGGGTCGCCGGCGCCTACGACCGGCTCGCCGACCTGATCGCGCAGCGGCGGGCCACCGACCCGCGCCCGGACGCGCTGTCGATCCTGTGCCACGCCGTCGACGAGGACGGCGACCGGCTCACCACCGAGGAGATCGCGGGGGAGCTGCACGGGTTCTTCGCGGCCGGGTTCGAGACGACCGCGATGACGATGAGCCTCGCCCTCATCACGCTGCTCGGCAGTCCCGACCCGGACGCCACGCCACCCGACCCGGCGGGCGCGGAGGATCTGGAGGCGGCGCTGAAGGAGTCCCAGCGGCTGCTGCCGGCGGTGCCGATCACCCTGCCCCGCCGGGTCACCACGACGGTGGAGATCGCGGGCTCGCCGCCGGTACCGAAGGGGGCGCTGCTGTTCATGGCACCGCTGCTGGAGCACCGCAACCCGGCCGTGTACCCGTCGCCGCAGGTGTTCCGCCCGCACCGCTGGCAGCCGGGTGAGCCGGCGCCGAAGCAGTACGAGTTCATCCCGTTCGGCCTCGGTCCCCGCCGCTGCCTGGGTGCGGAGTTCGCCGACCGGCAGGTCCGCACGACGCTGTCGCTGATGCTGGAGCGCGGCCTGCCGGGGCTGGTCGCGTCCCGCGTCGACTACGGCATGGTCAACGGTGTCACCGCCGGCCCGCAACGCCCCGTCCCGGTCCGCGTGCACGGTCCGAAGTGGACGGTCCTGACCGGCTCCGTCACTGAAGTGTGGAAGCCGGCATGACCAGCCGCAGGTGGACGAAGTCGCGGCCGAGGGGGCCTTCCCGGGGCTCGCCGAACGGCTGCCAGCCGCGCCGCAGGTAGAACGCCTTGGCCCGCTCGTTGCCGTCCCACACCTCCAGGTGCCCCTCGGCGACCCCGGCGGCCTGCCAGACGTCGACCCCCGCGTCGTGCAGCGCGCCACCGACGCCGCGCTGCCAGTGCGCCGGGTCGACATACAGCCCGACGAGCCGCGCCGTCGTGGCCGGTGCCGGCGGGATCGGCGGCCCGAGCGCCAGGAACCCGACGGGGTGTCCCTCGGCGCCGTCAATGCACAGCACGGTGCGGTCGGGCGCGTCGACGCTGACGGTGTACGCCTCCCGCAACAGTTCCGTGTCGTAAAAGAACGGCAGGTCGCCGTAGTACGTGCGGCGGGCCACCTGGTGGATCGCGACGAGCGCGTCGACGTCGGCTGCCCGGGCCCGGCGGAGGTCCATCCGGCGACCCTGCCACACCCGGGGTTTGGCGGCTGCCCCGCCCGGAAACCTGTCCGGTATGGCCAACACCGACAAATACGGCGTCCCACGGGTCGACGACACCGTGGATGACGAGACCATCCGCGACGAGGCGGAACGGATCGCGGTGCCCGACTTCGACTACATCGGGCAGCCCGTCGACGCGGTCGTGGACGGGCTCACCGGGCACAGCCACGATGAGGACGAGGACAGCGAGGAGACCACCGTCGACTGACGACCTACCCGCGGGGGGTCCTGATCAGCAGGGTGGCGACGACCTCGTCCGGGCCGACGGTGCCGTAGACGTGCGGCACGTCGGCCGCCCACGCGATGTGCTCACCCGGCCCGGCGACCAGCGGCGCGCCGTCGGGGCCGGCCCGCAGCACCCCCTCGGACACCGTGACGTGCTCGGTCACGCCCGGCGCGTGCGCCGGCGAATGCTGCACCACGCCGGCGCGCACCCGCATGCGCAGCAGCTCGAACGTCACCCCCGGCTCGTCGAACACCTCCAGCAGCGTCGCGGTGACCGCCGACCCGCGGACGGGTTCGCCGTGCTGCTCCCGCACCAGCGCCGTCAGCGGTACCCCCAGCGCGCCGGCCACCGCATACAACGTCTCGAGCGTCGGGTTCCGGGTGCCGTGCTCCAGCCCTGACAGGGTGGCCTTGCCGATCCCGGCCGCCCGCGCCAGCTCCGACAGCGACATCCCGCGGGCGGCGCGCAGCTCCCGCAGCCGGTCCCCGAGACTTGTCCCGCGCTCCTCCACCTCGCTATGGTGACTGTTCCGTAAACGGAACAGTGTGTGGAGGGGGTCCGATGCGGCGGTTCGACACGGCCCAGCCGATCCTGGCCGGGCTCGTCAGCGCGGTCGTCGGCTACGCCAGCTCGTTCACCGTGGTGCTCGCCGGCCTCCGCGCCGTCGGCGCCACCCCGGCCCAGGCCGCGTCCGGGCTGCTCGCGCTGTGCACCGGCATCTGCGCCAGCGCGGTGTTCCTCGCCCTGCGGCACCGCATGCCGATCAGCATCGCCTGGTCGACCCCGGGCGCGGCGCTGCTCGTCGCCACCGGCCACGTCCAGGGCGGCTGGCCCGCCGCCGTCGGCGCGTTCCTCGTCTCCGCCGCGCTCATCGTGGTCGCGGGCCTGTCACCGTGGCTCGCCCGCGCGATCGCCGCCATCCCCCGCCCCATTGCCGGCGCCATGCTCGCCGGCGTCATCCTCAGCCTGTGCACCGCCCCGGTCCGCGCCGTCGTCGACGTGCCGGAGCTGGCCGTGCCGGTTGTGCTCACCTGGGCGCTGCTCACCCGCTTCGCCCGCCAGTGGGCCGTCCCCGGCGCGCTGCTCGCCGCCGTCGCCGCGATCGTCGTGCGCGGCGTCCATCTCACCGGCGTCTCCGTCGCCCCGGCCGCCGTGTTCACGGTCCCGACCTTCAACCTGCCGGCGCTGGTCAGCATCGCCGTGCCGCTCTTCCTCGTCACGATGGCCGCGCAGAACGTCCCCGGCATGGCCGTCATGGCCACCTACGGCTACACCCCGCCGCTGCGCGGCGTCCTGGTCACCACCGGCCTGGCCAGCGCGTTCGCCGCTCCGTTCGGCGGGCACGCGCTGAACCTGGCCGCGATCACCGCCGCCCTCACCGCCGGCCCCGACACCCACCCCGACCCGCGCCGCCGCTGGGTGGCCACCGCCGCCCTCGGCGCCGGGCAGCTCACCCTCGGCCTCGGCGCCGGCCTGGCGATGGCGCTGGTCCTGCTGTCCCCGCCGGTCCTCGTCGTCGCCGTCGCCGGGCTGGCCCTGCTGTCGGCCCTCGGCGCCTCGCTGGCCAGCGCCGTCACCGAACCCTCGGGCCGCGAGGCCGCCGTGGTGACGTTCGTGGTCACGGCGTCGGGGACGACGATCCTGAACATCGGCTCCGCGTTCTGGGGCCTGGTGGCGGGCGGCCTGACCGCCCTGCTGCTGCACCGCCGCGCCGCGCCCTCCCCGGCCCCGGCCCCGGCTTCAGCCGATCCGCCAGGGCCGGAGCTTCTCGGGGTTGCGGACGGCCCAGATGCGCCGGATCCGCGTCCCGGCGATCTCGAACGCGAACACGGTCGTGACGACGCCGTCCTGCCACGCTGACAGGCCGGGCAGGCCGTTGACCGTGCACTCCAGGAACGTCGTGCGCTCGCCCGCCACCCGCGCGATCTCGGCGTAGGCGCGGGCGATCCGCTCACCGCCCACGATCGGGTGCAGGTGGGTGACGGCCAGCCCGCCGCCGTCGGCGGTCGCGGTGGCGTCGGGGTCGAGCAGGCCGACCAGGGCGGCGATGTCCTTGGCCTCCCACGCCGCCTTGAACTGCCGGACGACGCCGGCCTGCGCGGCGCTCGGGCCCGCCGGGCTCCGCTCGGTGCGGATGCGACGGCGGGCGGACGAGGCCAGCTGCCGGCACGCCGCCGGGGTGCGGCCGACGATCTCGGCGACCTCGCCGAACGGGTAGCGGAAGACGTCGTGCAGGACGAACGCGACCCGCTCGGCCGGGGTCATCGCGTCGAGCACGACCAGAAAGGCCATCGTCACCGACTCGTCCAGGGTGACCTGCTCGGCCGGGTCGACCCCACCGGCGTCCCACTCGGTGGGCCCGGGCAGCGGCTCCGGGATCCAGTCGCCCACGTACGTCTCCCGCCTGGCCCGCGCCGAGCCGAGCAGGTTCAGGCAGATGCGGCTGGCCACCGTCATCAGCCAGGCGCCGGGCGACTCGATGGCCTGCTGCTCCTGCGCGGTCATGGCGTACCAGCGGGCGTAGGTCTCCTGCACGACGTCCTCGGCGTCGGCAAGGGACCCGAGGAGCCGGTAGGCGAGGTTGATCAGCCGGCGCCGCTCGCTCATGATCGCGCTGAGGCCGGGCTCGGCTCCGGTGGTCATGGTCTGGCCGTCTCCCTCGCTCGCCGTGTCGCCGCCACACATACGACAGGACAGCGCCGCGGAATGTGAGGCCTTGCATTTCGGTGGGCTGCGTTGTCGTACCCGGCGAGGACGACACCAAGGAGACTCCCATGAACGACTTCCAGGCCGTCGCGGACCGCGTCGAGATCGAGGCGCTGCGCGGCGAGTTCACCGACGCGGCGATGATGCGCGACCGGCCCCGCCTGGCGGCGCTGTTCACCCCGGACGGTGCCCTGCGCATGCCCAACATTCCCGTCGAGCTGGTCGGGCGGGAGGCGATCCTGGCCGGGGGCGAGCGGCTGCAGCGCCAGTGGGACTTCTTCGTGCAGACCACCCATCCCGGCACGATCGTGCTGGACGGCGACACCGCGACCGGCCGCGCCTACATCCAGGAGCTCGCCCGCACCCTCGACGGGCGCGAGGGTCTGAACTTCGCCGTGTACCACGACCGGTACCAGCGCACCGGCGACGGCTGGCGGTTCGCCGAACGGGTGTACGAGGTCAGGTACCTCGACACGTCCCCGCTGGCGGGCTCGGCACCCGCCCTGCCGTCTGCCGCCCCGTCGTTCGCCGACCCGGCGCCGGCCGAACGGCTGGAGCGGGCGGCCGCCGCGCTGCGCGCCAACGGCTTCGCCGCCGAGGTCCTCGACGACGCCGCGGCCGCGCGGGCCCGCGTCAAGGACCTGGTCCCCGCGGGCGCCAGCGTGTTCACCGGCGCCAGCGAGACCCTCCGGCTGTCCGGCATCGACGAGGACATCAACACCGGCGACCGGTACGACGCCATCAGGCCGCGCGTCCTGGCCATCGACCGGGCCACCGGCGCTGACGAGATCCGCAGGCTCGTCGCCAGCCCCGACTACGTCGTCAACAGCGTCGCCGCGGTCACCGAGACCGGCTCGCTCGTCCTCGCCTCGGCCAGCGGCAGCCAGCTGCCCGCCAACGCCGGCGGCGCCGCCCACGCGGTCTGGATCGCCGGCGCGCAGAAGGTGGTGCCCGACCTGAGCACGGCGCTGCGCCGGCTCGAGGAGCACGCCCTGCCGCTGGAGAGCGCCCGCGCCCAGGCGGTGTACGGCGTGCCCAGCGCCGTCAACCGCCTGCTCATCCTCAACGCGGATCACCACCCGGGCCGCGGCACCGTCCTGCTGCTGCGGGAGGCCATCGGATACTGACCCGCGGCGGCGCGGGGCGCGGAAACCGGTGGTGTGCCGGGTGGCCGGGCTGCTATCAAGGTCCGGTGAATGCCGTTGAGCCGTAGCCTGCACACCGACCCGTATCCGATGCGCGCCACCCGCCGGGCCGGCGCATCCGTGCCGGTGCGGGTCTGCCGGCCACGACCCGGGTTCGTCCATCCGGCCGGTCCGGCCGACGTCGGGCGGGTCCTGGACTTCTTCGGGGCGGCCGCGGCGTACGGCCTGCGCGGTGTCGAGCTGCGGCAGCGGCCGGCGGCCGGGACCGGTCCGGCGATCGCTGCGCTGCGCGTGCCCGGGGTCGTGGTGCTGTTCGAGCAGCCCGCGCCGCCGTGGGTGCTGCCCGGCCGGCTCACGGACGCGGCCACCGCGCGCCTGGAGCGGGCCGGCGCCCGGGTCACGGCCGGGCCGGCCGGCACCCTGGTGGACTGGCCCGCCGGCACGCTGCGCGACTTCATGCTCTTCGACGGCCTCATGCACGAGGTCGGCCACCACGTAATCCAGCACGCCGCGCGCAAGCGGCACACCCGCGCGATGCGCACCGCCGACCACGAGCGCCGCGCGGACGCGTACGCCACGCGGGCCCGGCACGCCTGGGCGACGCAATGCTGAACCCGTCGGCCCGCCTGGTCGGTGACGGCGTGGAGAACCCCGCCAACGCGGAGGCGCTCGCCGAGGCCGCGCGGATGTTCGCGGTGCCGTGCAGCTTCCGCGACAGCCGCGGCCTCGCCGGGCACCTGCCGGAGCTGTCCACCGTGGACACCGCCGCACTGCTCGGCGGCCCGGGCCCGCTCATCGCCGTGGACAACGCGCCGGGAGCGGAGTCGGTGTACCGGGCCGGCCCGCTGCGCACCGCGGCGTCCATCGTGGTCGGCAACGAGCGCCGCGGCATCCGCCCGGACGTCCTGCGCGCGGCGGCGAAAACGGTGCAGATCCCGATGCCGGGCCGCGGCGTGAACACCCTCAACGTGGCCACCGCCGCGGCCGTGGCCCTGTACTACCTGCTCGACGCGCACGGCCGCCGCAACGCCCGCGCCCCGCGCCCCGAGTCGCACCGCCCGGCCCTGCTGCTCGCCGCGCCCCGCGACCACGTCGAGGCCGGCAGCTCGCTGCGCTCGGCGGCCGCGTTCGGCTGGCAGAGCGTCGCGGTCGACGACCGCGAGAAGGTGTGGTTCGGCACGCCGCGCCCGGTCCGCACCGAGGCCCGCGCCGCCGCCCGCAGCCACCGCAACCCGCTGCGGGTCGTGCCGGCCGGCGACGCCTGGTCGCCGCCGCCCGGCGGCCGGGTCGTCGTCTGCGGGCCGGACGTCGACGGGCCACCCCTGCACCGCGCCGAGCTGACCGGCCCGAACACCGTCCTCGTCATCCCGGACGGTGACGGCTGGGAGCCCGGCCCGGGCACCGGGTTCGCCCGGGTCGCCCTGCCGGGTGTCGCCGGCCGCTACCGCCTGCTCACCGGCATCGTGCTCGCCGAGGCGGCCCGCCAGCTCGGCATCCGGACCGCCGCGGTGCCCCGCCCGCCGCGGCGCGGCCTGTCCTACGGCAGCGGCCTGGACCTGACCGTCCCGCCGGACGCCGACCTGGTCGAACCGTGGGAACTCACCCGGTACTGAACCCGGCGGCGCACGATGTCGAGAACGGCGTGGCGGCTCCGTCCCCGGGGCGGATGCGGCCACCGTGGCCGCACGGCAGCAAGGAGGCCCAGCATGACGATCCGGCGGATGGACAACGTGCTCATCGTCGTCGAGGACCTTGACGCGGTGATCGCGTTCTTCATCGAACTCGGCCTGGAGCTGGAGGGCAAGGGGCCGGTCGAGGGACGGTGGGTGGAACGGGTCATCGGTGTCGACGACGTCCGGCAGGACGTCGCGATGCTGCGGACCCCGGACGGCCACGGCCGGGTCGAGCTGGCGATGTTCCACACGCCGAAGGTGATTCGCTCCCAGCCGGAGGACGCGCCGGCGAACACCCTGGGCATCCGCCGCATCATGTTCGCCGTCGACGACATCGACGACGTCGTCGCCCGCCTGCGCACCCACGGCGCCGAGCTGGTCGGCGAGCTGGCGCAGTACGAGGACAGCTACCGGCTCTGCTACGTCCGCGGCCCGGAGGGCATCATCGTCGGACTGGCCGAACAGCTCAGCTGAGGGCCGTCGACGGCCGCCGCCGCGTGGCGACGCAAGCGGGCCCTAGGCCCGCATCGGGTCCGTGGACAGCAGGCTCATCAGGTACATGTCGAACCACTCGCCGTCGCGGCGGAAGCACTGCCGGTGACGGCCGTCCTCGACGAAGCCGACCTTGTCGTAGACCCGGCGGGCGGCGACGTTCTCGGTGACCACCCACAGGTGGATGGAGTGCAGCCGCATCTCCTCGAAGCCGTAGCGGCACATCAGGCGGGTGGCCTCGGTGGCATACCCGTGCCCCCAGCTGTCCTTCTCGCCGAGGTAGACGTCCAGCTCGGCCCGCCCGATCTCGGGCACCGCGCCGCTGAGCCGGACCAGCCCGACCAGCCGCGGCTCCGCCAGGGTCTCGATGCCGAAGAGCACGTCGCCGTAGGTGTTCGGGCCGCGCTCCTCGCCGCGGGCGATGTAGCGGGCGAGGGTCTGGCGGTAGCCGTCGAACATCCAGCGCATTACGTCACGGTCGTTGTTCCACCGCCACAGTGCCTCCCACTCGTCCGGCTCGATCGGCCGCAGTCGCACGAGCTGCCCGGTCGTCATGCGCAGCAGGCTAATCGTCGGCCGCCGATCCGCGCAGCCGGTTTCACCATCCCGCCGGTCCGGTTGTGCCCCGGCGGTGCGGCGCCGTAAACTGCAAACAGCGTTCGCATAAACGAGGGAGGGCCTGATGCGGATCGACGAGATCACGTCCGGTGACGGCGCGAGCATCCCGGTGTATTCGACCGGTGCCGGGCCGGGCATCGTGATCCTGCACGGGGGCGGAGTCTCGCATCGGGACTACCAGCGGCTGGCGACCGCGCTGTCGGACCGGTTCACGGTGCATCTGTACAACCGGCGCGGGCGGGCGGACACGGCGCCGCTGACCGGCACGGAGACGGTGGAGACGGACCTCGCCGACCTCGGCGCGGTCCTGGAGCACACCGGCGCGCGCAGCCTGTTCGGGCACAGCGGCGGCGGGTTCACGGCACTGCGGGCGGGGCTGAGCCTGCCGGTGGAGCGCATCGCCGTGTATGACCCTGCGCTGCTGGTCGACGGTCGCCCGTCAGGGAACTTCCTCGACGAGTTCGAGCGGCTCGTGCGCGCCGGGGACCACGCCCGCGCGATGACGGTGATGGCGCGCGCGACGTACCCCGACGACATCGGGGCGAAGGTGCCCTTCGGGGTGGCACTGGGCATGACCAGGCTGTTCCTGCGCACCTCGGTCGGGCGCCGGTTCGTGGAGGCCATGCCGACGATCCCGCCGGAGATCCGTCGCATCCACGACCACGGCGGGCCGGCGAGCGACTACGCCGGCATCACCGCGGAGGTCCTGCTGACCGCCGGTTCCGGCAGCCCGCGGTACTTCATGCAGAACTGCCAGGCGATCGCCGACGTGACCCCGCGCGGCCGGGCGATGCTCATCCCCAGGTCGTCACACAACGCGGCCAATGTCGCCCGGGAGGGCTTCGTCAAGCCGTTCGCCGACTTCTTCGCCGGATCGCTGAAGGCCGCCTGAGCCACGGAAACGGCCGCCCCCGAGTGCTGGGAGCGGCCGTTTCGTCGTACTTGGGAGCCGGCGTCAGTGCACGATCACCGGGGTCGCCGCGCCGGTCGGAGCTTCGTCGCCGAGCGGCGTCTTCTCCTTCTTGCGCGGCAGGAAGGCGATCGGGATGAACGTCGCCAGCACGAGGGCGAAACCGACCCAGAACGTGTTGGCGAACGAGTCCGACACGAACGCCAGGCCCTTCTCGAACAACGCCGGCGGGACCTGCGCCTTGATCTGGTCGGAGTGCTGCGCCGCGATCGCCAGGCCCGCCTCGGTGACCGGCGGGTTGGAGCCCGGCACCAGGTCGGACTCGTTGAGGTTGCTGGTCAGGATCACCGACATCACGGCGGAGCCGACGGAGCCGCCGATCTGCTGCAGGATGTTGACCAGTGTGGAGCCGCGGGCGACGTCGGCGTGGCTGAGGCTCTTCAGCGCCGACGTCATGATCGGCATCATCGTGCCGCCCATGCCGAGGCCCATGACGAACAGCGAGCCGCACAGCAGCAGGTAGGACGTGTCGGTGCCGACCTGGGTGAAGGTGAAGAAGCCGGCGGCGATGAGTGCCATCGCGAACGGCACGGTCCGCCCGACCGGGATCTTGTCGGCGAGCACGCCGGCGATCGGCATGGTCAGCATTGCGCCGATGCCCTGCGGGGCCATCAGCAGGCCGGCGTTGAGCGTGGACTCACCGCGGACCTGCAGGAAGTAGCTCGGGAACAGCAGACCGGCGCCCATGAACGCGATGATGAACACGAACAGCGTGATCGTCGCGATGGTCAGCTTGCGGTTCCTGAACAGCCGCAGGTCCAGCAGTGGGTGCTCCGGCTTGAACGAGTAGAGCACGAAGCTGATGACCAGCAGCCCGCCGACGAGCATGGGCAGCCACACCTTGGTCGCGCTGAAGGTGCCCTCGCCCGGCAGTGACGACACGCCGAACAGGAACAGTGCCAGACCCGGCGACAGCATCGCCATGCCGAGGAAGTCGAAGGACTCCGACGGCTTCGGGTCGTCCTTCGGCAGCGCGAACGCGGCGTAGACCAGCGCGACGGCGCCGATCGGCAGGTTGATGAGGAAGATCCAGTGCCAGCTGTACGAGTCGATGAGCCAGCCGCCGAGGATCGGGCCGGTGATCGGGCCCAGGAGCATCGGGATGCCGAGGATCGCCATGAGCCGGCCGATGCGCTCCGGGCCGGCGGCCCGGGTCATCATCGTCATGCCCAGCGGCATGAGCATGCCGCCGCCGAGGCCCTGCAGGACCCGGAAGCCGATGAGCATGCCGATGCTGTCGGCGAGGGCGCACAGGCCCGAGCCGATCGTGAAGAGCGCCAGCGCGACCATGTACAACCGCTTGGTGCCGAAACGGTCCGCCGCCCACCCGGTGAGCGGGATGACCGTCGCCAGCGCCAGGGTGTAACCGGTCATCGTCCAGGCGACCGTCGCATACGAGGATTTGAACTCGGTCTGGAACGTCGGCAGCGCCACGCTGACGACCGTGATGTCGAGGATCGACATGATCGCACCGAGGACCACGACCCCCGCGATCTTCAGCACCGCGGCGTCGATTTTGGTCGATGCCGTGGCCGTTGGATTCGTCACAAAAACCCTCCTGATCGAGGTCACCGGCGGTCTGAAGCCGGGAACCAGCCTACGCGGGCCGATCACAATTCGAGCACACGTTCGATCACGGCCGCTGACAGGGGTTAGGGCCTACGCCAGCTGCCGCAGGTCCAGCACGTGCCAGTCCGTCGGATCCGGGCTGCCGGTGGACCACCAGACCATGTTCCCCCGCGCCGTGACCACGCCGACGTCACTCGCAAGGACGATGGTCCGTCCGGTCGGCAGGTCATACGCGAGCAGCCGCAGCGACTCGCCCTCGACGCCGGTCAACAGCTCGAACCGGTCCAGGAGTCCGACGTCGACACCGATCGCGTTGACGTCACCCGGCAGGCGCCGCCGGTCGCTGCCGTCGGCGTGCATGACGTCGACCAGATTACGCCCGCTCGCGGTCTCCGCGATGGCGCGGCACCATTCCGGGGTGCACAGCACCGTCTCCGCCGCGGTCGCCGGCACGGGCTGCCGCCGCCCGTCGGCCCGGTTCAGCAGCGTCGGCGCACCCGGGTCCACACTGATGAGCCAGGGCCAGGCGCTCCACCGGAACCGGCCGTCGATGACCTCCGTCGTGACGGCGCCGCCCCCGAGCGCGACGGAGCGCACCTCGGTCTTCGGCGCGTCGTCGGGGGTCGCCGCGACCCAGTGCAGCCGCCCCTCGGCGACGACGAGGTCGTACTGGGACTCGAAGAACACGATCCCGCCCGTGTCGGCGGTCAGCGCGACCGGCGGGCCCGCGGCCGCGGCGACCGGGGCGCGCCACAGCCGCGTCTCGTACGGCCCGGCCGCGGTCGCCGAGGACTCCGCCCAGTACAGGATGCCGTCCGCGGCGGTGAGCCCCAGCCACTGCGGGAACCGGTCCTTCGGCACGCTGCGCAGCTCGCGCGGCGCGCCGGCGCCCCGCAGCAGGAGCCGCTCCGTGCGGCCGTCCGCGGACGGTGCCGTGCCGACCGAGGTGCCGGTGTCCAGGTACAGCAGCGGGGTGTAGATCGCGCCGTCGGCGAGCCGCGCCGGCGTCACCCCCGGCTGCAGCGTCGCCATCACCGTCCCGCCCCCGGACGGCGCCACGGCCGGCGCGACACCCGGCGGGGCGTCGTGGGACGTCGGCGAGAACAGCAGCCAGCCGCCGACGACGAGCGCGGCGGCGAGAGCGATCAGCGGTCGGGCCGGTCTCACGGGGCACCACCTTACGGGAGGTCATGAGAGTTTCACGGCTGCCGCGGCCGTGACCTGGACCGGGACACCCGGTTCGTTGACCCGGGACAGTGAGCGCTCACACCATGCGGCCCATGCGAACCAAGCTGAGAGGGCTCGTCGCCGGGCTGGCGGGGGTGGTGACGGTCGTCGCCGTCGGCGTCGTCGTGCAGACCGCCACCAGCCCCGCGCAGGCCGCGGCCGCGGACCCGTACACGCTCAAGAACGTCCAGATCGAGGGCGGCGGCTTCGTGCCGGGCATCATCTTCAACCAGACGCAGCAGAATCTGGTCTACGCGCGCACCGACATCGGCGGGGCCTACCGCCTCGACGCCGCCACCAACCGCTGGATCCCGCTGCTGGACTGGGTCGGCCAGGACAACTGGGGCTACAACGGCGTTGTCAGCCTCGCCACGGACGCCGTCGACCCGAACAAGGTGTACGTGGCCGCCGGCATGTACACCAACAGCTGGGACCCGAACAACGGCGCGGTCCTGCGCTCCTCCGACATGGGTGCCACCTGGCAGGCCACCCCGCTGCCGTTCAAGCTCGGCGGCAACATGCCCGGCCGCGGCATGGGCGAGCGCCTCGCGATCGACCCGAACAAGAACTCGATCCTGTACCTCGGCGCCCCCAGCGGCAACGGCCTGTGGCGCAGCACCGACTCCGGCGTCACCTGGGCGAAGGTCACCGCCTTCCCGAACCCGGGCAACTACGTCCAGGACCCGAACGACACCAACGGCTACCTCACCGACAACCAGGGTGTCACCTGGGTGACGTTCGACAAGCGCACCGGCACCGCCGGCAACACCACCCAGACCATCTACGTCGGCGTCGCCGACAAGCAGAACACGGTCTACCGCACCACCAACGGCGGCACCACCTGGGAGCGCGTTCCCGGGCAGCCGACCGGGTACCTGGCGCACAAGGGTGTGCTGGACACCTCCGGCGGCAACCTGTACATCGCGACCAGCGACACCGGCGGCCCGTACGACGGCGCCAAGGGCGACGTGTGGAAATACGCCACCGCCACCGGCGTCTGGACCCAGATCACCCCGATCCCGTCCAGCAGCGCGGATGACTACTTCGGCTACAGCGGCCTCACCATCGACCGCCAGAACCCGAACACCATCATGGTCGCCACACAGATCTCCTGGTGGCCGGACGTCATCTTCTTCCGCAGCACCGACGCCGGCGCGACCTGGACCCGGATCTGGGACTTCACCAGCTACCCGAACCGCAGCTTCCGGTACAAGATGGACGTCACCCGCTCACCGTGGCTGTCGCTGGGCGCCAACCCGGCACCGCCGGAGGTCTCCCCGAAGCTCGGCTGGATGACCGAGTCCCTGGAGATCGACCCCTTCAACTCCAACCGGTTCATGTACGGCACCGGCGCCACCATCTACGGCAGCACCGACCTCAAGACCTGGGACACCGGCGGCCAGATCACCATCAAGCCGATGGCCGCGGGCCTGGAGGAGACCGCGGTGCTGGACCTCATCAGCCCGCCGTCGGGCGCGTCGCTCATCTCCGGCCTCGGTGACATCGGCGGCTTCCGGCACACCAACCTCGACGCCGTGCCCCCGATGATGTTCCAGTCGCCGTACTTCACCAGCACCACCAGCCTCGACTACGCCGAGCTCAACCCGAGCGTCATGGCCCGCGCCGGCAACTTCGCCGACAGCGACCGGCCCAACGACAGCCACGCCGCGTTCTCCACCGACGGCGGCGCGAACTGGTTCCAGGGCAGCGAACCCGGCGGCATCAACGAGGGCGGCACGATCGCCGCGGCGGCCGACGGCTCCAGGTTCGTCTGGTCGCCGAAGAACAGCGCGCCGGTGTACTCCGTCGGCTTCGGCAACACCTGGACGCAGGCGTCGGGCCTGCCGCAGAACGCGGTCGTCGAGTCCGACCGGGTCAACCCGAACACGTTCTACGGCTTCTCCGGCGGCACGTTCTACCGCAGCACCAACGGCGGCGCCACCTTCACCGCGCTTGCGAGTGGTCTGCCGGCCACCGGCACGTTCAAGGCCGTCCCCGGCGTCCAGGGCGAGATCTGGCTCGCGGGCGGCACCTCGGGCCTGTTCCGCTCCACGGATGGTGGCACCACGTTTGCCAAGGTGGCCACGGTACAGGCGGCCAACGCCGTCGGCTTCGGCAAGGGCGCGCCGGGCCGGCCGAACGTCGCGGTCTTCGCCGTGGCGCAGGTCGACGGGAAGAAGGGCGTCTACCGCTCCGACGACACCGCGGCCTCCTGGCTGCGGATCAACGACGACCAGCACCAGTACGGCAACATCGGCGACACCATCACCGGTGACCCGCGCGTCTACGGCCGGGTCTACCTCGGCACCAACGGCCGCGGCATCATCTACGGCGACCGTACCGGCGCCCCGCCGACGTCGTTCTCCGCGTCGCCGTCGCGGTCGGTCTCGCCGTCCGTGTCACCGTCGCGGTCCGTGTCGCCGTCGGTGTCGGTGTCGCCGTCCCGCTCGGTGTCCCCGTCCGCCTCGGCCTCGGCGTCCTCGTCGGCCGCCTGCACGGTCACGTACTCGGTCACCGGCCAGTGGGGCGGCGCCTTCCAGGGCGCGGTGAAGATCACCAACCGTTCCGCCACCCCGGTGGACGGGTGGAGTCTCAAGTGGACCTACGCCAACGGTCAGGTCGTCAGCCAGATCTGGGGCGGCGTCAACAGCCAGACCGGCGCGAACGTCACCGTGACCAACGCCGACTACACCAAGGTGATCGGCGCCAACGGCGGCAGCGTCGACTTCGGCTTCATCGCCTCCTGGAACAACACCACCAACGCCAAACCCGCCGCCTTCACCCTCAACGGCACGACCTGCGCCGTCGGGTAGCCCGGGGTAGTGTGCCCGCGTGAAGAAGCGTCTCGCGGTCGCACTGCTGCTGTCCACCACCCTGGCCGGGTGCTCCTACGACGCACCCGGCCAGGCGGCGGGCCGGTCCCTCGCCCAGCCCGCGGGGACCGGCACCTCGGCGTCGGCGCCTTCTTCCGGGGGCACCGCTGCCTGCACGTACACCAGCATCCCGGCGACCTCGGCGGTGAAGGACGTCGGCAAGCCACCCGCGCGGGCCCGTGCCGCCGGCAAGGCGGTCATGACGATCACCACCAACGTCGGCGTCATCGAGGTCGCCCTGGACCCGGCCGGCGCGCCCTGCACCGTGGCAAGCTTCGACTACCTCGCCGGCAAGCACTTCTTCGACAACACCCCGTGCCACCGCCTCACCGCCGCCGAGACCCTCGCCGTCCTGCAGTGCGGCGACCCGTCCGGCACCGGCACCGGCGGCCCCGCGTATCAGTTCGCGGAGGAGAACCTCGCCTCGGTCGGCCCGTCGACCGGCGGCTACAAGCGCGGCCTCGTCGCCATGGCCCGCACCCAGGATCCCGGCACCAACGGCTCCCAGTTCTTCATGATGATCAAGGACGGCCAGCTCAACCCCGACTACACGCCGTTCGGCACCATCACCCGCGGCCTGGAGGTCCTCGACCAGATCGCCGCCGCCGGCATCACCCCCTCCGGCATCAACGGCGACGCCGACGGCGCGCCGAAGAACCAGGTGAAGCTGCAGCGGGTGACGGTCGCCTACAGCTGATCCCGCAGCGCGCGCAGGCTCGCCAGCTCCCGCTCGACCCACCCCTCACCGGCCGACTCGGTGCCCCGCAGGGCCACCTTGGCGGTCAGGTGCCAGCCGATGTTGCGCACCAGCTCCACCACGCGCACCGCCACCACCGCGTCCGTGTCGACGGGGCGCAGCGTCCGGTACCCCTCGAGGAACGCCGGCCAGTGCACCCCGCCGTACGGGCCGGTCAGGTCGGCGACCCGCCAGCCGACCGCGGCGAGGTCGAAGTCGTGCCACAGGACCCCGCCGCCCGGCGTGAGGTGCACGTTGTCGAGGCTGGCGTCCCCGTGCCGCACCCCGATGTCGGGCCGCACGACCGCGTCGAGGCGCCGCCGGGCGACCGCCGCCATCTCGTGCACCATCGGGTCGCCGATGCCCCGCAACGCGGTGTCCAATGTGGACGTCGGCCGGTCGACCCTGGCCGGATGGGCGCTGCCGAACCCGTCCGCGGCGAGGTGAAGGCGGGCAAGGGCGGCGCCGTACCGGTGGAAGAGCCCGTCGCTCCACGGCGGCCGGGGCTTGTCACCGCCCGCCCACACCGTGACCGTGAACGCCCGCACCCCCTCCGGCGCGTCCAGGCCGCCCACGAACGAGCCGTCGTCGAGCGGGACGGGCGCGGCTGCGGTGACCCCGGCGGCGGCGAGGTGCGCGGCAAGGTCCTGCTCCCACGCGACGTGCGCGCTGCCGGCGGCGTACACCTTGCACGCATAGGCTGCGCCGCCGGCGGTCTCGACCCGGTACACGTCGTTCGTCAGCGAACGGATCAGCTTGCAGCCGGTGACCGCCAGCCCGCACCGTTGCGCGACGAGCGCTGCGATACCCTCCGGCGCCGCCAGCGACCGCACCCACCGCATCGATGCCCCCATGCCCGTAGTCTGCGCCCTTACACTCGGGGCATGCGGCGCCCCTCGGCGAGTTGGCGGATCTGGGCCACGACCGTGGTCAGCGCGGCCACCGTGGACCTGGTGTTCGCGTTCCGGCAGCTCTGGCTACAGCCACGGGCGGACGCCGGCGACCTCGTGCGGTGGCTGGACCTGCCGCTGGACCTGCTCGCGTCCGGGGTGTTCGCGCTGGCGGCGTACCTTCCTTTGCGAATGGCCCGCCGCTACGCGCCACCACCGCCGGCCTTCCTCGTCATGCCCGGCCGCTTCGTGGCGCCCCCGGCACCGTGGCTACGGGTCGTCACCACCCAGGTGGCACTGGCAACCTGGGGAGCGGTGCCGGTGTTCCTGCTGAGCTGGCAACTCGTGGCACCCGACTCGACCCTCCGGGTGCCGGGCACCTTCGCAGTATTGGCCAGCCTGCTGGCCACGGTGGTCGCCTGGCGGTCCTGGCGCCGGACGGTGACGCTGACCCCCGACGCGCTCATCGTGCGCGAGGTCTGGGACACCGAGGTCGAGCTGCCGTGGAGCCGGGCGGCCTCCGAACTCGTCGCCGACCCGCGGTCCCTGCGCTGGATCGACGCCCGCTTCCTGGCCCGGGCGGTCGACCACTACTGGGCCGAGCCCGCACACCGTGCTGCGATCGGCACCCCCGAGGAACACCAGCGCCTGACCGCACTGCTGGCCTCTTCCGACCTCGCTGCCCCTGCCGCGCCCAGCACCCCGGACCGGTAGCGCCTCTGCACTCCAGGCGCTCACTCGCCGTCCGACAGCGCTGTTGCCCGTAACCGTCGATGTCTTCACTGCAACGGCAACGCGGGTGTGGCTGGCGTCTTCCACGGTGTCAGCCCGCGCCCGAAGGTTCGCCCGATCAATTCCGCTCGCCGCGAACGTTGCAGGGTCATACGCCTGGATGTAGACGGGGACGAGCCCGAACAGCGGCGCCCCGAGGTCGATGCGTGACCTATCCACGTTGGAGTGCAGGTTGTAGTGCATCAGGGTGTTGCGGAACGGCTTGGCGGCGGGCGCCAGGGCCTAGGGCTGCCGCTGTACTTGCCCGCCTTGGCCGCCGGCACCTTGGCCCGCGCTACCCCATTCAGGTGTCTCCTCGGCCTCACCGGCATCTTGGGCGGCCAGCGTCCGGGCGATGCGCCGCACCTGGGCTGTGTTCAGTTCAAACGACGATGATCGGACGTACTCGAACCACGTGCGGTGATCGTTGGCTAGATCTATGAGGTCTTCGTGCTCCTGCGGCTTCCTGGTCAGCCAGCTTGTGGTGTAAGCCAGCACCACGTGTACCCGTCCGGCCCAGGCGTCAGTCAGCAGCCGTTGGTGGCCCGGCCGCCGTTTGCGGCTCTGACGTAGGGCGTGCGTCGATGAGTGCGCCGAGTTCGCCGCCAGCGCGCTCAACGAGCCCCGGTGGTCAGAGGGGCAGGAACAAGGCCGACAGGCGGGGGAGCCGGCGGCGCATCTCATCGTCGTCCTCGACGTCCCAGCGGTCGCCGCCGGCCCGGGTCGGAGCACTCGCAGGTCCGGCAAACGCCTCGTCGTAGCCGGCGGCGGAGCCGGTCCGGCGCTCATAGGCGGTCCGCGCGACATACAGCATCGCCTCGCAGCCCAGCCAGCCCTTGTCAGTGGTCGCCATGCGGGACACCACCGGCAGGTCGGCGAGGGTGTCGGGGTCGGCGACGGCCTGTTCGAACGCGGGACGGCCCTGCAGGATCAGGCCGGCGCGGAAGTCCATGAAGCCGTCGTCGCCGCAGCCGCCCTCGATGAGATAGGCGGCGGCCCACAGCGGCGCCAGATAGGCGGCCTCGAAGACAGTGGTGAAGCGGCGTTCGAAGGCGATGATCTGCGAAGGAGACAGGGCCGCGACCCGGTCCAGGACCGCGGCCGGCAACGGGTCGTCGGCGGGGTCACGGTCGCCGGCGCGCTCGCCGCATGACGAGCGCGCCGACTCGATCAGGTCCCACCACTCCCGCAACTCCATGCCCGAGACGGTAGCCGCAGGGTACGACAGAAAATCACTCGAAACGCAGGCCGTCGGGGCGCATGAGGCGCCACAGGGCCGGCAGGCTGGCCGCGGTGACGAGCAGGACGACGCCGCCGGCGATGCCGCAGACGATGCCGATGCCGGCCACGTCGGCGTGGAACGGGACGTCGACGGTGGCCAGGAGCAGGGCGCCGAGGCCGAGGCCGAGCGCGGTGGCCAGGACCAGGCCGAGGGCGACGGGGACGAGGGTCTGCCAGAGGATCGACCAGCCCATCGTGGAGCGGCGGGTGCCGAAGGCGATCAGGGCGGCCAGAGTGCGGCGCCGCTCGCGGAGCTGCTCGACGGTGCCGACGAGCAGGCTCAGGCCGACGAGCAGCAGGGTGACGGTCGCGCCGGCGAACAGGCCGCGGCGGATGCCGGCGAAGGTGCTGTCGGCGGCGCGGGACCGCATGATCGAGACGTCCATCGTCGGGTTGATGGCCATGGCGGCGTTGCGCAGCCGCTCCTCGGCGTCCGGGTCGCCGGGTGCGAGGCGGACGTAGGAGATGTACGACGGATCGGCCCGCGCGGCCGGTGCGGCGGCCGGGGTGATGAGCAGGCCGGTGACCGGCTGGCCGTAGGGGTCGAGGCGGGGCGTCGCGGTGCGGGCCGTCGCCGGGACCGTCCACGGTGGACCTGGCCGGTCGGGGTCGCCGATGCCGACGGTCTGGCCGCGCAGTTCGGGCTGGTCGAGCAGGAACACGTCGCCGTCGGCACACTGGTCGAGCACGGCCAGCTCGCGCAGCACGGCGCAGTCGCCGATCGCCACGTTGACGAAGCCGTCCTCGCCGAAGCGGGCCACATCGCGCCGGTACGTGCTGACCGACGGCATCCCGGCGGCCCGGAGGCGGGCGTCCAGCCCGGCCGCGTCCCGTTCCGAGGACAGCGCCGACATGGTGACGGTGGTGACCGCCTGCACGCGGGCCGGGTCCTGGCCGGTGTTCTTGGTGTAGGCGGCGTCGGCGGCGACGAACAGCATCTGCAGCGCGATCGTCCCGGCCGCGGCCACCGCGATCGCGCCCACGGCGCGCACGGAGCTGCCGCCGGACAGTTGCAGGCGGCGCACGGCCATCTGCCATGCCAGCCCGCCGCCGGCGCCGAGCCGGCCGACGAGCCGGTCGAACACCCACGGCAGCAGCAGCGCGACGCCGAGCAGGACCAGGGACACGCCGCCGACGGCCTGCCACGGGTTGAACTCGCCGTGGCTGCCGGTGAGCGGGGCGAGCAGCGCGGCGCCGGCGAGCGGCGTGAGGATCCGCCACCACAGGCGCCGGTGGGTGCGGGCGGTCGCGCGCCGCACCACGCCGAGCGGCTCGACCACGACCCGGCGCAGCGCGACGAGGCTCATCGCCAGGGCCGCGAGCGGCACGGACACGACCAGCAGGGCGAGCAGCGGCAGCGGCGGGCGTACGTCGGAGCCGTAGACGCTCAGCTGCGCCACCTCGAAGTACTCGACGAACTGCCGGCCGATGAGGAAGAACCCGGCACCGGCGATCAGGCCGAGAACCGCGCTGATGACGGCCTCCCCGGCGGCGATGCGGCGGGTCATGCCGCTGTCGGCGCCGACGAGGCGGACCGCGGCGAGGCGCCGGTCGCGTTGTTCGCCGCCGAAGCGGGTCGCGGCGGCCACGAACATCGCGACCGGCATGAGCAGCACCACGAAGATGACCACGACGAGCATGAGCAGGAACGGGTCGAGCGGCTCGTGGACGTTGGCGCTGCCGTACCGGTCGAGCCGCTGCACGTTCGGTTGGCCGAAGGCGAGGTCGTCGCGCAGCGCGTAGTAGACCAGCTCGTTCGGGCCCGACAGGCCGTCCTTGCCGATGGTGCCGCCGACCGTGCCCGGCATCCGGTCGCGCAGCAGTGCGCCGTCGCGGGAGGCCAGGAGGTCCCGCAGCGCGGGGGAGACCAGCATGGTGCCGGGGGCGGGCACGGATCTGACACCCGGCGGGAGGATCGGGTGGGCGCCGTCGGGCCGCACGAGCCTGCCGCGGACGTTTTTGCCGTGGTACGACGTGTTGATGTTCAACGTGAGGACGGTGCTGTCCCCGGGCGTGATCTGCTCGGAGCCGTAGCGGTCGTCGTCGCGGGCGGCGGTGCGGGAGGAGCGCGCGTCGAGCATCGCCGGCACGGAGACGGACAGCAGCAGCACCGCGACGCCGAGGCCGACCCCGACGGCGGTGAGCGCGGTGCGCAGCAGGCCCTCGCGGCCACCGGTGAGCGCGAGGCGGGCACCGAGGCCGACCTCCGCGGCCCAGCGCCGCAGCCGCCCGGTGTGCACCGGGGCGGGCGGTGCGTGCCGGCCCGCCTCAAGGATCCCGGTCATGCGTGCCGGGCCAGGTCGAGGGCCTTGCCGTCGCGGACCACGATCTCGCGGTCGGCGTACGCGGCGACCCGGGGCTCGTGCGTGACCAGGACGACCGCGGCGCCGCTGTCGCGGGCGGCCTCGGTGAACAGGCGCATGACCCGCTCGCCGTTGAGGGAGTCCAGCGCGCCGGTCGGCTCGTCGGCGAAGACGACCCGCGCCCCGGTGACGAGGGCCCGGGCGACGGCGACCCGCTGGCCCTGCCCGCCGGAGACCTCGCCGGGCCGCTTGCCGGCGACGTCGGTGATCTCGAGGCGCTCCAGCCACTCGGCGGCGCGCCGCTGGGCGTCCTTGCGCCGGTGCCCGGACAGCCGCAGCGGCAGCGCCACGTTCTCCAGGCAGGTCAGCTCCGGCACCAGCTGGCCGAACTGGAACACGAACCCGAACTCGCCGCGCCGCAGCGCGCTGCGCTGGGCGTCGGACATGGCCGACAGCTCCTGGTCGCGGTAGAGGACCTGGCCGCCGTCGGGGCGCACGATCCCGGCGAGGCAGTGCAGCAGCGTCGACTTGCCGGAGCCCGACGGCCCCATCACCGCGACGATCTCGCCGGCCGCGATCGACATGGACGCGCCGGACAGCGCCTGCGTGGACCCGAACGACTTGGTCAACTCGACCGCGGACAGCAGAGGGATGCTCATGCCGTCACCTCCGCTTCGCTTCGGCGCCGGCCTGAGCCAAACCTGCGCTGCTGATTCGCGCCGCCTCCGCTGCGCTCCGGGGCGCTCATGCGCGCACCTTCCCGGCGAGCTCGTCGAGGCGGGCGGCGGTGAGCTCCAGCCACCGCAGGTCGGCCTCCAGGTGGAACAGGGCGTGGTCGCAGATCAGCTGGTCGGCGAGGTCGCCGCCGGTCTTGCGCCGGGTCAGCTCGCGCATCAGGCGCAGGTGCTCGGCGCGCTGGGTGTCCAGCAGCTCCGCCGCGGGCCGGCCGGTCAGCAGCGCCAAGACCACCTTCGTGTAGAGGGTGTTCTGCAGGTACGGCTCCGGCTTCTCCGGCTGCCGCAGCCACTGCTCGACGTCGGCGACGCCGGCCGGGGTGATCGCGTAGCGCTTGCGGTCCGGGCCCTCGCCCGGCTCGACGCCGTCGACGGTGACCAGGCCGTGCTTCAGCAGCCGGGACAGGGTCGAGTAGACCTGACCGTAGGCCAGGGGGCGGTCGCTGCCGAACCGCTCGTCGTAGGCCCGCTTCAGGTCGTAACCATGGCGGGGCTGGGACTCGAGCAGCCCCAGGAACGCTTGACCGATGGACATGCCGGCGACTCTACACCATGTGTATACCTAGTGTGTATACACATGATGTAGAGCCGTTGATCTGGTCAGATGCGTGACTCGTAGGCGGCGCAGAGGTCGTCGAAGCCGAACCGCTTCGCGTCGCCGCCGCGGATGACGCCGTGCGGGGTGCCGTCGAGCAGCAGCTCCAGCACGCGCACGCACAGGTGCCAGCCGGCCGTCACCTTGCCGAGCATGTCGCGGCCGCCGGTGGTGTGCCGCAGCGTCAGGCGGGTGCCGCCGTCGATCGGGGCCAGCTCCCAGCGCAGGAGATCCGGGCCCCACTCGTACACCAGCAGC
The DNA here is from genome assembly GCF_040676755.1 of Dactylosporangium sp. NPDC049525. NCBI lineage: Bacteria > Bacillati > Actinomycetota > Actinomycetes > Micromonosporales > Micromonosporaceae > Dactylosporangium > Dactylosporangium sp. NPDC049525. The sequence continues at coordinate 293,323 of NZ_JBFAPO010000002.1, forward strand.
GCCGGCGGCTCGGCGACCCGCACCGTGGCGTCGAGGGGCACCCGGGTCTCGCCGTCGACCATGACCAGGGTCGCGTCACCGGGCGTGCCGAGATCCCGCAACGCCGTGAACGGCGCCCACTGGTCGAGCAGCGACGGATCGGTCAGGGCCTGCCACACCCGCTCGGGCGGATGGCGCAAGTCGCGCGTGAAGCGCAGCGTCCACCGATCGTCGAGCTCCTGCTCATACGTGACCGCCGCGGGGGGTCCGGGGTCGAACATCGTGCCTCCTATGCCGTCGCGATTATATGCCTCACTAGTTATACACACTTGTGATCGTGCGTTTGTAGGAGCAAATGTGCCAACCGGCAAGGCCCATTGTGGCCCAGGTCACAGGGCGGGCTTTTTGTCCGGTTCCCCCGACATGTCACTCGGTAGGTTCGCCCGGACACGCCGCCGATCACCCGATTTCTCCTGCGGTTCTTACGAAAGGGTGACGGCGGCGAACCCTGCAACCCGACCGAGAAGGAGAGCCGGTGCGCCTGCCGAACCTGTCCACCAAGGCCAAACTCGCTGCCGTCGCGGCGATCGTGGCGGTCCCCGCCGTCGCCCTGCCGATCGCGTTCGCCACGAGGGACGGCGGCCTGTCGGGCGTCGGATCCGGCAGTGACGCGGCATACGCGTTCCCTGCCACCCCGGACCACATCCCGGACACCCCGGTGCGGGTCAACCAGGTCGGTTACCTGCCGGACGGCCCCAAGCGGGCCACTGTTATCAGCGACTCGGCCACCCCGTTGCCGTGGCAGCTGAAGGACAAGGCCGGCACCGTCGTCGCCTCCGGCAAGAGCACCCCGCACGGCATGGACGCCAGCTCCGGCCAGGGCACGCACACGGTCGACTTCAGCGCGTACCAGGGTAGCGGCCAGACCTACACCCTCGAGGTCGACGGCAAGGCGAGCCTGCCCTTCGACCTGGACCCGAAGGCCTACCGGCAGCTCGCGATCGACGCGATGTCGTTCTACTACCCGCAGCGCAGCGGCGTCGCCATCGACGACAAGATCGCTCCCGGCTACGGCCGCGCCGCCGGCCACACCGCCGACAGCCCCAACGGCGGCGACACCAAGGTCCCGTGCGCGCCCGGCTCCTGCGACTACTCCCTGGACGTCAGCGGCGGCTGGTACGACGCCGGCGACCACGGCAAGTACGTCGTCAACGGCGGCATCTCCGTCGCCCAGCTGATGAGTGCCTACGAGCGGTCCCCGAAGGCGTCGCAGGCCCGCACGCTGCGCCAGCCCGAGGCCGGCGGCAAGACCCCTGACGTGCTCGACGAGGCGCGCTGGGAGCTCGACTTCCTCATGAAGATGCAGGTCCCGGCCGGGCAGAAGCTCGCCGGCATGGCGCACCACAAGGTGACCGACGTCGCCTGGACCGGGCTGCCGACCGACCCCGCCGCCGACACGCAGCAGCGGGTGCTCAAGCCGCCGTCGACCGCCGCGACCCTCAACCTGGCCGCCGCGGCCGCGCAGGGCGCCCGGGTGTTCAAGGCGTACGACAAGTCCTACTCCGACAAGCTGCTGACCGTGGCCCGCTCCGCGTTCGCGGCGGCGCAGGCGAACCCGAAGATGTACGCACCGGACTCCGACTCGGTCGGCGGCGGCGCCTACGGCGACACCGACGTCGAGGACGAGTTCTACTGGGCGGCGTCCGAGCTGTACATCACGACCGGTGAGAAGAAGTTCGCCAACGTCGTGACCGCGTCGCCGGTGCACAAGTCCGACGTCTTCGCCAACGCCTTCGACTGGCGCGCGGTCGGTGCCCTCGGCCGCCTCGACCTCGCCACCGTCGACAACAAGCTGCCCGACCGTGAGCGGGTCCGCGCGAGCGTCGTCGCCGGCGCCGACAAGCACCTCGCCACGCTCAACTCGCAGGCGTACGGCCAGGCGTACGCGCCCAACGGCGGCGCCTACGACTGGGCCTCCAACAGCCAGATGCTCAACAACCTCGCCGTCGTCGGCACCGCCTTCGACCTCACCGGTGAGGCGAAGTACCGCGACGGCGTCCTTTCGGGCATGGACTACATCTTCGGCCGCAACGCGCTCAACCAGTCCTACGTGACCGGTTACGGCGAGAAGGCGTCGAAGAACCAGCACAGCCGCTGGTACGCCCACCAGCTCGACCCGAAGCTGCCCAACCCGCCGCGCGGCACCCTGGCCGGCGGCCCGAACTCGCAGCTGCAGGACGAGGTCGCCTCGGCGGCGCTGAAGGGCTGCAAGCCGCAGCTGTGCTACATGGACGACATCAAGTCGTGGTCGACGAACGAGCTGACCATCAACTGGAACTCGTCCCTGGCCTGGGTCTCCTCCTTCGCGGCGGACCAGACCTGACCTGACCGTCTCCGCACCGCCCCGGCCCGGCCGCTGATCCGTCAGCGGCCGGGCCGCACGGTTTTGCGGGTCCGGACGCGCTTACGCTGCGCACGCTCTCAGTTACTCAGTATGACGAAATTTTGCATAGAAGCGGGACAAGCGGGACAACATAGAAATCATGGGCTGGGACGAGGAGGTGGGCGCCATGACCACGGTTCTGGTCGTCGACGACCGCGCCACCAACCGCGAGATCGCCCGGGCGACCCTCGACCGCGGCGGCTACCGGGTGCTCGAGGCCGTCGAAGGCCGGCAGGCCCTCGCGATCGCCAGGAGCGACCATCCCGACGTCGTGCTCACCGACGTGCTCATGCCCGGCATGGACGGCTACCAGTTCGTCCGCGAGCTGCGCGAGGACCCCGCCACCGCGGACATCCCGGTGCTGTTCTACACCGCGACCTGCCGGGAGGACGAGGCCCAGCCGCTCGCCGGCGCGTGCGGGGTCAGCCGGGTCCTGTCGAAGTCCGCCGGCCCGGCCGAGCTGCTGCAGGCCGTCGACGCCGCACGGCACCTCACCACCGTCAACGCCGAGCTGCTGGAGAAGGCCCAGGCGCTGGACGAGAGCGAGGCCCGCTTCGCCGCGATGGCCGAGGCGTGCCCGATGGGCATCGTCATCGGCGACCGGCACGGGCGGGCGACCTACGTCAACCCGCGCCTGAGCGAGATCACCGGCATCCCGGCCGCCGAGCTCCTCGGCGAGGGCTGGCAGTGCTGCCTCGGCGAGGAGCACCGCGGCGCGCTGCACACCGGCGCCGACGGGCGCCGCCACCAGGAGCGGATCACCATCGGCGAGACGGTGCGGTGGCTGACGGTCCTGGTCCGCGCGGTCCGCGACCGCGAGGGCGTGGCCACCGGCTTCGTCGCGACCATCGACGACGTCACCGAGGTCGTCGCCGACGACGAGCGCCGCCACGACGAGCAGCACGAACGCGAACGTGAGGCGCGCCGGCAGGCGACCGCCCGCTTCGACAGCCTTGCCCGGCTCGCCGGCGGCGTCGCGCACGACTTCAACAACCTGCTCAACGTCGTGCTGTCCTTCGGCGAGTTCGTCCAGGAGGCGGTGACCGAGGCCGGCGGCACCTTCCTCACCGCCGAGCAGGCCCGGGCCATCCTCGACGACGTCGAGCAGATCCACCGGGCCGGGCAGCGGGCGGCGCACCTCACCCACCAGCTCCTCGCGTTCGGCGGGCGGGAGGTCGTCACACCAGCCCCGGTGAACCTGAACAGCCTCGTCGATCAGGTCTGCGAGCTGGTCGGCGGCACCATCGGCCGGCACGTCACCGTCAGCGCCCGGCTCGACGCGCAGCTGCGGCCCGTCCTCGCCGACGCCAGCCAGCTGACCCAGATCCTCATCAACCTCGTCGTCAACGCCCGCGACGCGATGCCCGACGGCGGCCGGCTGCACCTGTCCACCGCCAACACGTCCACCGGGGCCTGCCCGCACCTGGCCGGGCTGCCCGCCGGCGACTACGTCCACGTCGCCGTCACCGACACCGGCCACGGCATGTCCGCCGACGTCGCCCGCCAGGCGATGGAGCCGTTCTACACCACCAAGCCCCGCGGGCAGGGCACCGGGCTGGGGCTGGCCACGTCGTACGGCGTCATCAAGCAGGCCGGCGGGGACCTGGTCATCGACTCGAACCCGGGCCACGGCACCACCATGCACATCTACCTGCCGGCCACCGACCAGCCCGCGCAGCAGCCGCCGCCGACCGGTACCGGCGCGGCCGCCGCGGGCCGGACGGTCCTGGTCGCCGAGGACGAGGACGGGGTCCGCGACGCCGTCGTGCGGCTGCTCGTCCGGGCCGGATACGAGGTGCTGCCCGCCGCCAACGGCCGCGACGCCCTCACCATCGCCGAACGCCACGACGAGACCATCCACGCGCTGCTCACCGACGTGGTGATGCCCGTGATGAACGGCCGCGAACTGGCCGAGGCGCTGCACCGCATCCGCCCCGAGATCCCGGTGCTGTTCATGTCCGGCTACGCCGCGCCACTGATGACCGAACAGGGCCTGCTGGAGGCGGGCGTGACCGTGCTGGGCAAGCCGTTCACGAAGGCGGACCTGCTGGCCGCGCTGGACGCCCTCATCGCCCGGCCCGTGGTGAGCGCCGTCTAGGCGGGCGGCCAGGGGTCGCCCCATTCGGCGTCCCGGGCGGCCTTGTAGGTCGGACCCTCCCTTTTGGACACCAGCGTCGGGCCGACCTTCGTGTCCGGGTTGCAGACCTGCAGCGTGACGAGACCCTTACGGAACGCGGGGTGCCGGACCACGCGGCCCCGTCCCTGGTTGTCGCCCTTGGTCAGCGCGACGTAGGAGAACTTCTCGTCCTCGTAGCCGAGCTCGGCCTCCTTGAGCTTGCGGTGCAGGGCGGAGCGGTTCACGCGGGCGGCGAAATGGCACCAGTCCTTGCCCGTCATCCCGCACCGCAGCTGATGCGGGCACGGGGCGGCGACCGTCCAGCCGGCCGCGATGAGGCGCTCGCGGGCGTCGAGGATGCGTTGGTACCCCAGGGGAGTGCCGGGCTCGACGATGACGACGGCCTCCCGGGCGGCGACACCGGCATCGTCGACGAGGGAGTGCTGTGCCTCCGGGGTGAGCTCGCCCAGCACGTAGGACACCAGCACCAGGTCCACAGTGTCCAGTGGCTCACCGAGCCGCCACTGCCGCCAGCTGGCGCGGGGCAGCATCCGTTCGCCGAGCTTCAGCGCCTCCGGTACCTGGTCCAGGACCGTCACGGTTTCCAGGCTGGGGAACGCGTCCAGCGCCGCCCAGGTCGCCGCTCCCGAGCCGCCGCCGACGTCGAGCATGCTGCGTGGACTCGCGGTGAACTGCTTGAGGACCGCTGCCACCGCGGCGTGGGTGGCCGGCATGCGGTACGCGGCGTACGCGGTCGCGTCGACCATGTTGCGCAGCAGCGGCTCGTCGGCGGGCCGGCCGCTGCGGTAGTCGGTGATGAGCCGCTGTACCGACTCGGCCAGCCGCTTCGGCGGGACGGCTTCGAGGAGCCGGTCGAGGGCTTCACGCAGGTCGGTCACGCCTTCGCCTTCCAGCTCCAGAACCAGCGCTGCGCCAGCAGCGTGAGCACGCCCGCCGTCACGATCGCGGCGAGGTTGAGCAGCAGTTGCACGGCCGAGCCGAGCGCCTCGTCCGGTGTCTTGTACGCCAGCGCGACCGCGATGTTGGCCGCGGCCGGGACGGTCGTCACCGAGATCAGCACGCCGATCAGCGGGCCGGCCTTCGACGACGTCAGCGACAGCATCCCGGCGATCCCGGCGAGGAAGCCGACCACCCACGACAGCGCGTCGGGCCGCCAGATGAAGTCGGTCAGCGGCCGGTCGCGCAGCAGCATGCTCTTGTCGACCAGGCCGGCGAGGTCCAGCAGGTACGTGGTCCCGATCGTCGCGACGACCGCTGTCGCAAACCCGACCACCAGCGCGATCGACGCCCGTCTCATGAACGTCGGCCGCCATCTGACGATTCCCACGCACAGCGCGGCCAGGGGCCCGAACTCGGGGCCGACGACCATCGCCCCGACGATGAGGATCGGCTGGTCGAGCAGCACGCCGATGCCGGCGATGATGGTGGCGATGGCGAACATCAGTAGGTACGTGCCGGACAGCTCCGTCTCGTCGCCCGTCTTCTGCTCGATCTCGTCCCACACCACCGCGTCACTGGCCAGGCCCGGCGCGGCGTCGGCGGCCGCGGCCGCGACGTGCGACAACGCGACGTCGACGTGGTCGATCGCGATCGAACCGACCTCGTGGATGCGTTCCTTGCGCAGCGCGGCCAGGACCTGACTGCCCGCTTCCCGCACGACGTCGCAGAGCACGAGGTCGCCGTCGGGCTGGCGGGCCGCTCCCGGTAGCACGACCAGGTTCGTCGCGCCGGGGGCGGCCTCGATGATGCGGACGACCTCGTCGGTGCGGTCCGGTGGGGAGATGACGCGCAGATGCAGCACCCCTCAATTTTTGTCGGTGGTCGTCGCTACGCTGTCGGCGCCCCCTCGTTGTTCCGTTTTCGAAAGGCCGTGACCGATGCCCCAGACGACCTATCTCGAGCTGTCCGAGGACAGCGGTAGCGCCCACAAGTTCTATGAGGTGACCGTCGACGGCGCCGAGATGTCGATCCGCTATGGCCGCATCGGCGACCCCGGCACGCTGAAGACCACCAGCTATCCCGACCACGCCAAGGCGACCGCCGAGGCGGCGAAGAAGATCGGCGAGAAGGTCCGCAAGGGCTACGCTCCGGCCGTCGTCGGCCAGCGCGCGAAGCGCTCCATCTCCCGCCGCGTCATCGTCAGCGCCCGCTCCACCGCGAAGACCGCCCCGGTGCTGTGGCGCTACAAGTCGGGCTCCTCGGCCTTCGGCATCTTCGTCGACGACCGCGTCTGCATGGTCGGCAACGAGGCCGGCGTCGTCACCACCCTTTCCCACGACGCCGAGGTCCAGCGCCAGTTCAAGCTCCCCGACGGCGTGAAGTGCATCGTGGCCGACGACGACTGGCTCTATGCCGGCTGCGACGACGGCAACGTCTACGACCTGTCCGGGAAGATCCCGCGCATCGCCTATGCCATCGCCCCCGACATCGACATCTACTGGCTCGACATCCACGACGGCGTCCTCGGCGTCGCCGACGCCCAGGGCGGCATCTGCAGCATCGACCACGAGGACGAGTTCCTCTGGCGCCAGCAGGGCAAGGGCTCCAGCGGCTGGATGGTCCGCTGCGACGCCAACGCCGTGCACCACGGCCACAGCAAGGGCGTCACCAGCTACGACTGGCGCACCGGCAAGGAGCTGTGGCACCAGCCGACCCGCGGTGCGGTCCTCTTCGGCTGGCAGGAGCGCGACACCCTCTACGCGGGCATGTCCTCCAACTCCGTCCTCGAGTTCTACAAGGACGGCCGCGCCGGCGTCACCTTCCGCTGCGACAACACCATCTACTCCTGCGCCGCCGCCCCCGACGGCCGCTATGTCTTCGCCGGCGACTCGAGCTCCTCGGTCTACTGCTTCGCCGCCGACGGCCGCCGCCTGTGGAAGCTCGGCACCGGCTGCGGCAGCGCCTATTCGATGCAGTATCACAACGAGCGGCTCTACATCGTCACCACCGACGGCTCGCTGGCCTGCATCGACGCCAGCGAGGAGGCCGTCCGCAACGCCGAGCAGGGCGTCGTCCCCGAGTATGTCGACGTGAAGGCCCCGCGCATGGAGGCCGTGGCCCCGTCCACGACCGTCGAGATCGCCACCGACTCCGCCGGCGGCGTCGTCGTCGAGTGCTTCGAGGAGGGCGGCCGCCTCCGCATCCGGGTCGTCTCGCCCGGCTACCACTCCGACTGGCAGGTCCAGTTCCCGAAGGGAATCCGCGAGCCGAACGCGCGTTACGTGGTTCCGGAGATCCGCGAGGCGAGCCGCGGCGGCTTCTACCGCGCCCACGGTGAGGTCCGCCGCCTCGTCTGACCGCCGGCCAGGTCACCTTTGGGCCGACCTAGGAGTTGACGCGCAGGTCGTCGCCGTCCGTCCCGGCTGCTGCCGAGACGGACGGCGCCGCCTGAGGTTCGAAGAGCGCCCGTTGTGAGCTTCGCCAGGGGCGCGTCCTGCCGAACACGGAAGCCACCTGAGGGCGGCGGCGAGCACAAGGCCCGCGCGGTAGAGGCTGGTGCGTCGGCGTAGTCCTGTCGAAGGCAGGTGGCCGCCCGTCGTTGCTGGCCTCGGCTGCGCGGCCGGCGACCTGGTCCGTGCGTTCCGGATGGTGTGCCGGATGCCGCGACGCCGCAGCGCTGTTCGATCGGAGTCGTGGGCGTAGTCCTTGTCGGTCAGGAGCATGCCCGGACGCTTCCGAGGCGCGCCGGGACCGGGCCGGTTGACACTGATCGCGTCCAACTGGGCAGCAGCTGCGGGTTGTCGCCGGCCTCACCCGGGGTCAGCAGGATCGACAGCGGTCGCAGGTGCCGTCCGCGGTCCACCGTCGCAACCGTTCGTGACATGCCGTCCACGGCCCGTACCACTCCGGCACGTCCCCGCCATCAGGATCGAGTCGGAAGCAGCACGGCGCGGGCGGCGTTGCGCACCTGTCGGGAACGGATCGGTGCGGCAGGGGCGGCGCGGGCGGTGGGGCGTGGTGGATGATCGGGCGGTGGCGGAGGCTGAGCTGCTTCTTGAGGTCGGGGTCGAGGCGGAGTACGGGCAGATCAGGATGTCCGTCACCGACGGTGTCTTCGACGCGCCGGAGTGGGGCACGGGTGTGCAGGAGGCGGTGTCCGGCACCGGCGTGATCCTGGTGGCGACGTGGGGTGACGAGTGTGAGCCGGTTGCGGTCAGGGTGTATGACGGGCGGCCCGACCTGGACGGGTGGACGCTGGTGCACACGGCGCGGCTGCTCGTCGGGGCCAGCGGGATCGACGTCGGGATGACCGTGGGCGCGGTCGAGCACTGGGTGCCGGTGGCGGAGGGGCCGGTCACGGTCGAGGTGTGGGTCCACGATCCGGACGAGCGGGGTGAGGTCACCTTCGTGCTGTCGCGGTGAGGCCGGGACAGTCATACGCTGCGAGGATGGTCGCATTCGAGGACGTCGCGCGGACGGTGCTGGACGAGAACCGGTATGTGGTGCTCGGCACGGCCGACGGGGCCGGCAAGCCGTGGGTGTCGCCGGTATTCTACACGATGAGCGGGTATCGCGAGCTGATCTGGATGTCGTCGCCGCAGGCGCTGCACTCGCGCAATCTGGCGGAGCGGCCCGACGTGAGCCTTGTCGTGTTCGACTCGCAGGTGCAGCCCGGCGCGGGCATGGCGGTCTACATGTGCGGGGTCGCCGCCGAGGTCACGGGTGAGGCCGTCGCCGCGGTCGCGGCCGCCTACGGTGCCGCGGCGCTGCCCAAGGGTGGGCGGCGGGTGACGGTCGACGAGGTCACGGGCGACGGGATCTACCGGATGTACCGGGCGACGGTCCGCGAGCACTGGATCCTCGACAAGGACAGCCGACCCGACGGACGCGCCACCGTCATGCTGTGAGTGCCGCCGTGACGCTGTGAGTGCGGCCGTCACGGTGCGGTCAGGCGGCCCAGGGTGGCGAGGACGTCGTCGACGGACGCGGCGGGGTCGGTGATCGGGAACTGGACCTCGCGGATCGTGCCGGTGGGGTCGACGAGCAGGGTCAGGCGCTTGAGCCGGTCGACGCCCGCGGCGCGGAACGTCGGCAGGAGCAGCCCGGCGGCCAGGGCGCTGTCCTGGTCCGACAGCAGCGGAAATGGCAGCCTTGCGTGGGCCACGAACGCGGCCAGCTGGTCGGGGCGTTGGGTGCTCACGCCGTACACCTCCGTGCTCTTGGCGAGGAACGCGGGGTGGCGGGCGGCGTAGGTCAGCGACTCGAGGGTGCAGCCGGCGGCGCCGGGGATGTCGCCCCAGCCGGGCGGGTAGCCGTGGGCGTCCGGGGCGAAGGCGCCGGGGAAGCAGTACAGCACCGTCCATGACACGCGGGTGCCGAGGTCGACGGGGGTGCCGTCGTGCGCGGTGAGCGTGACGGCGGGCAGGCGGCGGCCGGTCAGCGTGCGCACCCTGCGGGCCTCGGCGGAGGCGCCGTCGGCGGTCGCGGTCAGCGTGCCGGAGCCCATGACATGGCGGGTGCCCCAGTCCTGCAGGGCGACCAGCACCGGCAGCAGGCCCTCGCCCTTCGGGGTGAGCAGGTAGTCGAAGCGCGGCGGGTGCGCCGAATACTGCCGCCGCTGCAGCACGCCGTGCTCGACGAGCCGGCCGAGGCGCTCGGTCAGGGCGCGGCGGCTCACGCCGAGGGCGCGCTGCAGGGCGTCGAAGCGGGTGGTGCCGCCGGCGATGTCGCGCACGATCAGGAACGTCCAGCCGTCGCCCATGACACCGAGGGCCTGGCTGATGCCGCAGTCGGTGTCGGCGAGGGCAGCGCGATCCACAACCACCAACTATAGTGCGTTCCATTATGGAACTCACTATGACGCCGCAGCAGGTCCGGTCGAGGCCGGGTGTGTTCTGGACCTGGTGGGCCGCGGGGACCACCAGCGCCGCCGGTTCGGCGGTAGGTGCGGTCGCGCTGCCGCTGACGGCGCTGACGGTGCTGGATGCCGGGCCGTTCGAGATGGGGCTCATCGCCGCCGCCGGCTACGTCGCGTGGCTGGTGATCGGGCTGCCGGCGGGGGTGCTCGTGCAACGGCTGCCGTTGCGCGGCGCGCAGATCGGCGCGGACCTGGCCCGGGCCGCCGCGGTCGGGTCGGTGCCGCTGGCGTGGTGGTTCGGGTGGCTCAGCGTGGCGCAGCTGGTCGCGGTGGCGCTCGTGGTCAGCTTCGCGAACGTGATCTTCGACGTGGCGAACGCGACGTTCCTGCCGGAGATCGTCGAGCGGGAGCAGCTGCAGGCCCGCAACAGCCTCGTGTCGGCCACCCACGCCGCGACGCAGCTGGGCGGGCCGTCCGCCGGCGGGCTCTTCGTGCAGCTGCTCGGGCCGGTGGTGACGGTGCTGGTCGACGCCGCGAGCTACCTCGTCTCCGCGGTGCTGCTGCGGACCCTGCCGGCTCGGGGTGGCAGGGTCCGCGGGCAGGACGGCGGCCCGACCTGGGGGCTCATCCGGGAGGGGTGGCGGTTCGTGGTCCGGCACCCGGTGATGGGGCCCGGGATGTGGACCGCGACCGCCGTCAACTTCGTCTGCGGGGCGCAGCTGGCGGTCTACCCGCTGTATCTGGTCCGCGAGCTGCACGCGCCGGCCGCGCTGGTCGGGCTGCTGCTCGCCGTGGAGGGGGTCGGCTCGCTCATCGGGGCGGCGCTGACGCCGCGGATCACCCGCCGGCTCGGGTCGGCGCGGGCACTGGTCTGGGCCGGGTGCACCACGGTCGCCGGGGCGGCGCTCATCCCGGCCGGCACCGGCTGGGCGGCCTATGCGGCGTTCGCGGCCGGCAACGTCGTGTTCGCCGGCGGGGTCGTCGTGCTGAGCGTGACCACCAGGACCTACCGGCAGATCGCCAGCCCGCCGGAGCTGCTGCCGCGGGTGATGGCCACGGTGCGGTTCGTGTCGTGGGGGGCGATCCCCGTCGGCGGCCTCGTCGCGGGTGCGCTCGCCGGGGCACTGGGCGGGCGGGTGACGTTGTGGCTGTTCGCCGTGGCCGTGTGCGCCGCGCCCACGGTGCTGGTGCTGTCACCGGTCCGGCACCTGCGGGATCTGACGGACTTCGGGCCGGTGCGCCGTACCATCGACGCCGATGACGACTGAAGAACCGATCGTGGACAGTGCCACCGACTGGGTGGCCAAGCACATCCGCACCTATGTCGACAGCGGCGGCACGAAGGGGCACCTCTATCACGGGCTGCCGACGCTCCTGCTCACTGTCCGCGGCCGGAAGTCCGGGGTGTTGCGGCGCACCGCGCTCATCTACGGCCGGGCCGGCGACGACGTGGTCGTCGTGGCGTCCAGTGGCGGCTCGGACGGGCACCCCGCCTGGTATCTCAACCTCCTCGACACGCCCGACGTCGACGTGCAGGTCGGCACCGAGCGGTTCGCGGCGCGGGCCAGGACGGCGACCGCGGCGGAGAAGCCGGCGCTGTGGCAGGCGATGGTGACGATCTTCCCGCGGTATGAGCAGTACCAGGCGGCCACCGCACGCGAGATCCCGGTGGTCGTGCTGGAGCGCGTTCACACCCCTGCCGCGATCGATGTGGGACCGGCGTAACGACGCGGCGATGATCGGTGTGACGCGGGCGTAACGCGCCGTTCCTATGCTCCCCCCAGCGTCACGGTCGACGCGACGGTGTCGGCCGGAGCGAGGGGTGTGGGTGTGACAGCACTGGACACGCAGGTCAGGACGGTGTGTTCATACTGCGGCGTCGGCTGCGGGATCGTGCTGGACATCGGCCGCGGCCCCGACGGCAGGCCGAAGGTGCTCAAGTCGGTCGGTGACAAGGCGCACCCGGCCAACCGCGGACGGTTGTGCACCAAGGGCGCGACGAGCGCCGACATGCTCGCCGCGCCGGGCCGGCTCGGCACCGCGAAGGTCCGCCGGGAGCGCGGCGCCGCGCCGCAGGACGCCGACCTCGACGCCACGATCACGCAGACCGCGCGGCGGCTGCGGGCGATCATCGACGAGCACGGGCCGGACGCGGTCGCGCTGTACGTGTCGGGGCAGATGACGCTCGAGGCGCAGTACCTGGCGAACAAGCTGGCGAAGGGGTTCATCGGCACCAACCAGATCGAGTCGAACTCGCGGCTGTGCATGGCGAGCGCGGGCAGCGGCTACAAGCTGTCGCTCGGCTCCGACGGGCCGCCCGGCTCCTACGACGATCTCGACCACGCCGACGTGTTCCTCGTGATCGGCGCGAACATGGCCGACTGCCACCCGATCCTGTTCCTGCGGATGCTCGACCGGATCAAGGCCGGCGCGAAGCTCATCGTGGTCGACCCGCGCCGCACCGCGACCGCCGACAAGGCCGACCTGTTCCTGCAGATCAACCCCGGCACGGATCTGGCGCTGCTCAACGGGCTGCTGCACCTGCTGGTCGAGGGCGGCCATATCGACGAGGAGTTCATCGCCGAGCACACCGAGGGCTGGGCGGCGATGCCCGCGTTCCTCGCCGACTACACCCCGGACCGCGTTTCCGAAATAACCGGTATTTCCGAAAAAGACATCCGTCAGGCCGCGGCCCTGATCGGCAATGCCGGCGACTGGGTGAGCTGCTGGACGATGGGCCTCAACCAGTCCACGCACGGCACCTGGAACACCAACGCCCTGGTCAACCTGCATCTTGCCACCGGCGCGATCTGCCGCACCGGCAGCGGGCCGCTGTCGCTGACCGGCCAGCCCAACGCGATGGGCGGCCGGGAGATGGGCTACATGGGCCCCGGCCTGCCGGGCCAGCGCTCCGTGCTGGTCGAGCAGGACCGGGCGTTCGTCGAGGACCGGTGGGGGCTGCCGCGCGGCACGCTGCGCACCGAGGTAGGCACCGGCACCGTCGACATGTTCCGCAAGATGGCCGACGGCCAGATCAAAGCCTGCTGGATCATCTGCACCAACCCGGTCGCGTCGGTGGGCAACCGCCGCACCGTCATCGAGGGCCTCGAGGCCGCCGAGCTCGTCATCACCCAGGACGTGTACGGCGACACCGAGACCAACGCCTACGCCGACGTGATCCTCCCCGCGACGATCTGGGGCGAGACCGACGGCATCATGATCAATTCGGAGCGCTCGCTGACGCTGGTGCACCGCGCCGTGCCGCCGCCCGGGGACGCGCTGCCCGACTGGGAGCTGATCGCCCGGATCGCGACGGAGCTGGGGTACGGCGCCGCGTTCGACTACTCCTGTGCCGAGGAGGTCTTCGCCGAGCTGCAGGCGTTCTGGAACCCGGCCACCGGCTACGACCTGCGCGGGGTCAGCTACGACCGGCTGCGTGAGGGCCCGGTGCAGTGGCCGGCCGCACCCGCCGGGCCCGCCCGCAACCCGATCCGGTACCGCAACGACGGCGTCAGCCAGCGGCTCCTGGAGCGCCCCGACGGCTCCCGGCCGCGGCTGGCGTTCGCGACGCCGAGCGGGCGGGCGGTCTTCCACGCCCGGCCGCACCTGCCGGCGGCGGAGCTGCCCGACGACGACTACCCGTTCCTGCTCAACACGGGCAGGCTGCAGCACCAGTGGCACACGCTGACGAAGACGGGCCGGGTCGGCAAGCTCAACAAGCTCAACCCGGGGCCGTTCGTGGAGCTCAACCCCGCCGACGCGGCCCGGCTCGGGATCGGCGACGGCGACCGGGTCGAGGTCGCGTCCCGCCGCGGCCGGGCGGTGCTGCCCGCCGTGGTGACGGACCGGGTCATGCCCGGCGGATGCTTCGCGCCGTTCCACTGGAACGACCTGTTCGGCGAGTACCTCAGCGTCAACGCCGTCACCAACGACGCCGTCGATCCGATCTCGTTCCAGCCGGAGCTGAAGGTGTGCGCGGTGTCCCTGGCCCGCGTGGCCGACATCGCCGACAAGTCGGACCTGCGCGAGATGCTGGGCCTGCCGGTCGCGCCGCCGCAGCTCACCGACGACGAGAAACGGTACCTGGCCGGGTTCCTCGACGCGCTCACCGCCGCCCCGCCGGACCACACCACCGTCCCGGTCCTGCCCGCGTCGGCGCCGATCGCCCCGGAGCGGATCCTGTGGGTCAACGGCCTGCTCGCCGGCCGGTACTCCAGGGTGCCCAACACCGCGCCGGTCGTGGTGACCACCACGGAGGAGGCTGCCGGGCCGGCGATCCAGGTGCTGTGGGCGTCGCAGACCGGCAATGCCGAGGACTTCGCCGGCGTCGTCGGCAGGCGCCTCGCCGAGGCCGGCTGGCAGGCGAGCGTGCGCAGCATGGCCGACGTCGGCGTCGACACCCTCAACGGCCCCGCGGACCTGCTCATCATCACCAGCACGTTCGGCGACGGCGACGCACCCGACAACGGCGCCGCGTTCTGGCAGTCCCTGGGCGCGCCCGACACGCCACGCCTCGACGACCGCCGGTACGCGGTGCTCGCCTTCGGCGACTCCAACTACGACGACTTCTGCGGCCACGGCCGCCGCCTCGACGCCCGCCTCAGCGAACTCGGCGCGACCAGGCTCACCGCCCGCGTCGACTGCGAGCCGGACTACCAGCCCGCCGCCGCCGACTGGCTCGACCAGGTCATCGCCGCGCTGCGGACCGCACCCGGCCGGCGGACCCCGATGCCGGTGCCGACCCGCAACCAGCCGGTGACCGCCCGGCTCACCGGCAACCGGCTGCTGAGCCTGCCCGGGTCGGCGAAGGAGGTCCGGCAGTTCACCTTCGACGCCGGCGACGGCGTCCTGCCCTACGAGGCCGGCGACTCCCTCGGCGTCTGGCCCGTCAACTGCCCCGACCTGGTCGGGGAGTGGCTGAAGGTGACCGGCCTGCGCGCCGACGACCCGGTCGAGCTCGCCCAGCACGGCACGCTCCCGCTGACCGAGGCCCTGCACCGCCGCCTCGAGATCGCCAAGATCAGTCCGGACCTGCTGCGGTTCGTCGCCGAGCGCAACGGCGACCCGCAGCTCAAGACCCTGCTGCGCCCCGACAACCAGGGCGAGCTGGCGAAGTGGACGTGGGGGCGGCAGGCCGTCGACGTCGTCGCCGAGTGGCCCGTCGACGCCACCGCCCAGGAATGGGCCGGCGTGCTCAAACGGCTCCAGCCGCGGCAGTACTCGATCTCCTCGACGCCACTGCTCGACCCGGCCCGGGTCAGCCTGACCGTGTCCGTGCTGCGCTTCCCCAACGTCCGCGGCCAGGTCCGCAAGGGCGTCGCGTCCACGTTCCTGGCCGACCTGCCGGCCGACGGCGAGGTCCCCGTCTTCGTCCAGCGGGCGCCGCACTTCCGGCCGCCGGCGGACCCCGCCACCGCCATGATCATGGTCGGGCCGGGCACCGGCGTCGCGCCGTTCCTGGGTTTCCTGCACGAACGCCAGGCCCGCGGCGCCCGCGGCGCGAACTGGCTCTTCTTCGGCGAGCAGCGCCGCGACACCGACTTCTACTACGCCGAGGAGCTGCTCGCCCTGCGCGACACCGGCACCCTCAACCGCCTCGACCTCGCCTTCTCCCGCGACCAGCGCAACAAGGTGTACGTCCAGGACCGCATGCGCGAGCACGGCGCCCAGCTGTGGTCGTGGCTGCAGGACGGCGCCCACTTCTACGTCTGCGGCGACGCCAGCCGCATGGCCAAGGACGTCGACCGCACGCTGCGCGAGATCGCCGTCGCGCACGGCCACCTGACCCCCGAGGCCGCCGAGGCATACGTCAAGCAGCTCAGCGCCGACAAACGTTACGTCCGGGACGTGTACTGACACCGCTAAGGTGATGCGTCGTCGGCGTGGGACGTAAGGGGAGCGATGCGCGGGGTGCACGGGGCTGTGGTCGTGGTGTGCGGGCTGCTCGCGGGGTGCGGGGGGAGCCCGGTGCCGGTCCCGGCGTCGGCGGTGCCGTCGGCGGTGTCGGTGGCCGAGGACCTCGCCGTCGTGGCCGGCGGCGGGCTCGCGGTGCCCGCGGCGAAGCAGCTGCCGGCGAAGGCCGCCATCGGCGGGCCGGACTACGCGGTGCGGCTGGCGGAGGTCGGCACCGCCGATCATCTCGAGCCGGCCGTCGTCACCCAGTTCGGCAGGATGCAGTCGGCGACCGGGGTGCCGCGGGACGCCTCCGGCACGATCGCGGCCGGGGCTGGCAAGGAGTTCCTGTTCGTGCGGCTGGCCGAGGTGCCGGGCGTGAAGAGCGAGCCGTCCCCGAACGTCAAGGCGCGGCTGCGGGTCGGCGACAAACCCCGGCCCGTCGAGGGCTTCGTCGTGCCCGGCGCCGTCCTCGTCGCGCTCGTGCCGGTCGGCGCCCCGGTGACGCTGGTCGTCACCGACGAGGGCAAGGACCAGAGCGTGGACGTGCGCACCGGCGCCGTCGGGCCGGACGCCGTCGCGGCGTATCTGAAGCCCCGCCCGTACGGGGAGGTGACGTACAAGCTCGTCGGGCAGATCAGCGGCGAGCCGGCCCGCACCTACGTCGAGATCACCGTGTCGGCGGCGCTGGAACCCTACGACCACCGGCTCAACGGCACGTGGGCGCCGGCCGGGCACACCTGGCTGCGGATGTGGGTGGACCTGAAGGTCAGCGCGTTCGGCACGCTCGCCGGCACCATCGACATGCGGCAGAGCCTGCAGCTGTCGGCCGGCGGGAAGGCGGTCACCGTCGAGCCGTCCACCCCGAAGGTCGAGCGGGCGTCGATGTCCGTGAGCGACTACACCGTCGCCGACCAGGTGCGCATGGACGTCGTGGAGGGCTCGGTGCAGACGCTCACGTTCCGCTTCGAGCCGAAGGGCGCGCTGACCCGCGACGGCAAGCCGGCGACGCTGAAGCTCGAGTCCAGCCCGCAGCAGCGCCTCACCCTGAAATAGCCCGGCCGCTGCGGTAGGCGGCGGCAGCGGTGGTACCGGTGCCGCCGGGCGTCACCGCGCTCAGCGGACGAGTCCCGACGGCTGGGCGACCGCCGGGGGAGTCGTCATCCACTCGGTGAGCCGAGCGGCCGGCACGGGGCGGGCGAAATGGTAGCCCTGCGCCGTGCGGTACCCCAGGGACCGCAGCTGCTCGGCCTGCTCCGGGGTCTCCACGCCCTCGGCGACCGCGTGCAGCCGCAGCGCCTGCGCGAGCTGGATGACGGCGGCCGCGACCGGCGCGCGACCCGACGCGGGTGCCTGGGTGAACGAGCGGTCCAGCTTGACCTCGTCGACGGGGCAGTCGTGCAGCAGGCGCAGGGTGGAGCTGCCGGTGCCGAAGTCGTCGAGGGAGATCCGCAGGCCGAGCGCGCGGAGCCGGTCGAGGGTGGTGACCGCCGGGCCGAGGTCCAGCGCGAGGGTCTCGGTGATCTCCAGGACGATGCGGGACGCCTCGACGCCGTGGGTGGCGAGGGTCGCCGCGACGAAGTCGGCGTAGCCGGCCTCGCGCAGCTCGCGGGGGGACGCGTTGACGTTGAGCACGGCCGGCGCGGCGGCGCCGAAGCGGCTGGTCCACTCGGCGAACTGCCGGCACGCCTCGTCGAACACGAACCGGCCGAGCGGCACGATGAGGCCGGTGCGTTCGGCGAGGGGGATGAACGTGTCCGGCGGCAGGACACCGTGCTCGGGGTGGTCCCAGCGGACGAGGGCCTCGGCGCCGACGAGCCGGCCGTCGTCGAGGGAGACGATCGGCTGGTACTCCAGGAAGCACCGGCCGCCGGCGATGGCGTCCCGCAGCTGCGAGTGGTCCCCGCCGGGCTCCGACATCGTGCTGTCGTAGTGCAGGAACGCGGTGCCGGTGAGCTTCTTCGCCGCGTACATGGCGATGTCGGCGTGGCGCAGCAGCAGGCTCGGGTCGTCGCCGGTGCGGCCGTCGGCGATGCCGATGCTGGCCGAGATCGGCAGCTCGTGACCGTTGACGGTGGCGGGTGCGCGCAGCGCCGCGGCCATGCGGTCCGCGGCGCGGCTGGCGGCGGCCGGGTCGGCGCCGGGCAGGACCACGACGAACTCGTCGCCGCCGAGGCGGGCGACCGTGTCCTCGGGCCCGGCGCAGCCGGCGAGGCGCCGCGCCACCTCGACCAGCAGCAGGTCGCCGACCTCGTGGCCGAGGGTGTCGTTGACCTCCTTGAAGTCGTTGAGGTCGATGAGCGCGACGCTGACCGGCCGCCGCTCGAGCCCGTCGACGGCCTGCTGCAGGCGCTGGCCGAACAGGGACCGGTTGGGCAGGTGGGTGAGCGCGTCGTGGGTGGCGCCGTGATCGAGGCGGGCGAGCAGCCGGCCGTTGTCGACGAACGCGGCGACCTGCCGCACCATGACCAGCGCGGTGAGGGTGACGGCGCCGAGGACCATCATCTTCTGGTCGCCGTGATCGCCGATCCAGGTCTCCAGGATCAGCAGGACGTAGACGGCGGCGACCGCCGCGTAGGGCACCAGGCTGAACGGGCGGCGCCGCCGAACGGCGACGACCTGGCCGGCGGCGAGGCGCTGGCGCTCCGCGGCCCACGACGCCAAGCAGCACACCACGGGGATGCTGACCTGGGTGACCATGAGGTGCGGGTGGCCGGGCGACAGCAGCGGCTGCAGCAGTGAGCTCGTCGCGCCGACGAAGATCGCGAACGCGAGCCACTGCAGGGCCGACTTGTCGATGAACTCGTAGCCCGACAGCATCACCTTGGCCACGGCGAGCACCACGACCAGGGCGAGCACGCCGAGGATCAGGGAGCCGATGACCTGGTTGCGGTCGTCGGTGCCGAGCGCGACCCGGGTCTGGAAGTGCCAGATCAGCACCGCTGCGCCCGCCACGACCGTGCCGCCGTCGAGGGTGACCCGCAACCGCTCCCCGGCGCTGCGGGTGGACAGCGGCAGGCGGTACAGCGCGTAGAGGATGAGCAGGATCGCGCCGCTGTCGAAGATCAGCAGGCCGGGCCCGTTGTAGCCGCCGCCGACGTCGGGGTGGCTCAGCACGTCGATCGCCTGCGCGGTGTGCGCGACCCCGACGAGCAGCGCGGACAGGCTCAGGTGCCCCCAGAAGCGGCGGGTCGGCGCGGGCAGCGCCGCCGCCCGCGACGTGCGGCGGAACGCGGCGGTGAGCAGCAACGCGCAGACGGGCGTCGGCAGCCACAGCAGCACCGGCGGCCCCACCGGCGTCACCAGGTTGACCGCGAACCAGGCCGCGCAGACGGCCAGGACCAGGCACGAGGCGCGCATCAGCCCGGACATGGCCCGCAGCCGTCGCAGTGCGCCCATGCGGTCTCCTCGTCCTGTGCCGTCGCCAGTGCGCTGCCAACATCGACCACCCGAATGCTGCCATGAGCGTTTGCCCGGCCCGAGTCCCCGCGGTGCACATTACGGTTGACGTAATATCACGGTGACTGTAATTTGCTGGTCATGCCGCCCATGCAGGAGCCGACGTTTCTCGTCCTGACCGCACTCACCGGCGAGCCGTTGCACGGCTACGGGATCCTCCAGCAGGTCACCGCCCTGTCCGGGGGCACCGTGGTGCTCGGCGCCGGCACGCTCTACGGCGCCCTGGACCGCCTGACCGAGCAGGGCCTGATCGCCGTGGAGCGCGAGGAGGCCGTCGACGGGCGGCTGCGCCGCTACTACCGGCTCACCGACGAGGGCGCCGGCCGGCTCAGCACCGAGGTCGAGCGGTTGCGCCGCAACGCCAACGCGGCCGCCGCGGGCCTGCGCCGCCGCGTCGCCCTGCCCGGCACCCCCGACCTGCAAGCGGGTCTCGCGTGACGGCCCCGCTGGAGCGGCGCTACCGGCGGCTGCTGCTGGCCTATCCGGCGGCGTACCGGCGCAGCCACGGCGCCGAGCTGCTCACCGCCCTGCTCGACGCCGCCGGCCCCGACCGGGTCCGGCCCAGCCGGCGGGACGTCGTCGACCTGGTGCGCGGCGGGCTGCGGCAGCGCTTCCGGTTGCCGGTCGGGAAGGCCCCGGTCGCCGTCGCGGTCTTCGCCGCGCTGCTGTTCGGTGCGCTCGGCGCGGGCATCGGCTCGTTCCTCGGCTGGTGCACCGTCGCGCCGCTGCGCGTCGACCCCACCGCCACGCAGGTCGCCTCGCTCGCCATCGGCGAGCCGTATGCCGGCGGGTTCAGCCGCGACGACGGCTGGCAGGGCCGGGCCGTCACGATCCAGGCCGTCGACCCGCGCTACATCCCCGGCTGGACCCGCGACGCGGCCGGGGACCGGTTCACCGCCGCCGGCTGGAGCATCGAATCCGTCGGCGACGGCCACTTCGTCGCGAGCCGCGGCGATCTGCGGGTCCGGGTGTCGGGGCCGCTTCCTGCCCCTCCGTCACCTGACGGCGTCCGGCCGGTTTCGACGCTGGCCCCCGTCGACGTCGTCATCTGGTCGGAGCCGCCGCCGGCCGTGCCGTTCGGTGTGGCCGCAGGCTGGCTGGCGGGTGCCGCCGGTGGCTGGCTGCTCGCCGCCTGGACCGCCTACGAACTGCTCAGGACGCGATCGTGGCCGCGGCGGGGTGCGGCCGTCACGCTCATGCTCGCCTCCCTGCTCGTGCTGCTGTTGCCGGTCCTGCACACCTACCTGCTGATCGGGGCGGGCATCGTCCTGGGTCCGGACTCCTGGGGTCCGCCTGCCCCGGTCTACGTCGGGTTCATCGACACCGACGCCGTCGGCGTGCCCCTGCTCGGCCTCGCCGCGATCGCCCTCGCCTGCCTGGTGGCGGGCGGGCGCCGTCACCGGCCGGAGGTCGCCGCCGCGCCCAGCGAACCCTGAGCGCCGCTGGGGAGGACCTCGCCGAGCAGCGTCGCGGCCGGCCAGGTCGCGCGCACGGCGGCGGCGAGGTCGGCGAGCAGCGCGAGCACGTCGGCGGCGGCGCCCTCGTGCAGCGCCTCGGTGACGATGAACGCCCGGCTGGTGGCGGCGCTGATCGCGGAGTAGCCGCTCTGCCGGTTGGTCCAGCGCCGCGCGTGCGCCCGGCCGGCGTCGTCGACGAACACGACCTCACCCGGCTCGGGGTGCTCCACGTCGCCGGCGAAGGTGTCGTACCGTTCGCCGCCGGTCGCCCGCCGCACCTCCAGGTCGCCGCTGATCCGGTCGGCGTCCAGCGCCGCGACGGGGATCGCGAACGCGGCGGACACCGCGTTGCACAGATCGACGAGGGGGTGCAGCGCCGGCAGGTCCCCCTCCCGGCGCAGCCGGCGCAGCAGCGACTCCGACGCGCAGCGGTACTGGGTGGGCTTGAGCCCCATCGCGGTGAACGCCCGCCGCCACGCCTGCACCTGCGGCAGCTGGCCTTCGGGGGAGCCGGCGAGCCGCTCGCGGGCCGTGGCGAGCCATGGCGACACGTCCACGATGGAGTCGGCGCTCACCCCGTCGATGCGGATGGTGCCG
This sequence comes from Dactylosporangium sp. NPDC049525, assembly GCF_040676755.1. Lineage (NCBI taxonomy): Bacteria > Bacillati > Actinomycetota > Actinomycetes > Micromonosporales > Micromonosporaceae > Dactylosporangium > Dactylosporangium sp. NPDC049525. The sequence continues at coordinate 315,084 of NZ_JBFAPO010000002.1, forward strand.
GCGACGAGCGTGGGGAAGTCGGCGCGGAGCTGCGGGTGATGACGGAACTGCACGCGTTCCAGCCTCACCCGGCCCGGCCGCCGGCGGGAAGGACCACTTGGCGGGTTTCCGGCCGTACCAAGGCAATGCCCGGCACGGCGCGCGCATCTGAAGGTGCATGCGGATGCTCGCCCTGCTCATGCTCGCCGGCGCCCTGCACGGCGGCGGCGCCGGCGTGCCGTTCCGGATGCTACAGCTGAACCTGTGCAACAGCGGCCACGCGAGCGTCGCCTGCTACCGCGACGGCTGGTCTCTCGCCGCGGCCGTGCAGCTGGTCGAGACCGTCCGGCCCGACGTCGTCACCGTCAACGAGGTCTGCGCCAGCGACGTGGTGCCGCTGCGGCAGGCGCTCGGCAACACCGGCGGCGCCGTCTTCCAGGCCGTCTGGGACCGGGCCGCGGCCGACTGGATGCGCTGCTCCGGCGGGCGCGGCCGGTACGGCGTCGCCGTCCTGGCCCGCGAGCGGCTGCGCGCCGTCGGCCGGGGCGGGCTGTTCCCGCCGCTGCTGCAGGCCCGGGACGTCAACGAGCTGCGCGGCTACGTCTGCGGCGGGTTCGTGTCGTTCGTCGCGTGCACCGCCCACCCGCAGAGCCCGCGGTCCGGCACCGAACGCGCCGACGCGGTGGTGGCGCTCGCGCAATGCCGGTACGTCGCCGGCGGCATCCTGCCGCGGTATCCGGGACCCGCCGTGTTCGGCGCGGACCTCAACCTCACCTGGGACGGCCGGGCCGGCGCCCAGCGGTGCGTCCCCGAAGGCTGGCACCGCAAGGGCGACGGCGAGTTCCAGCACTACCTGTTCTCGCCGGCGTTCGAACACGTCGGCACCGTCACCTACCCGGTGCGCGGCACCGACCACGCCGCCCTGCTCGTGCACACCGTCAGAGCCGGCGCAGCACGGTCCACTGCGGCTCGACGACGAAGCCGAGGGCCTCCTTCGGGCCCTGCGCGCCCTTCCCGCCGACGATCAGCGGCCGCTGCTGCTCGATGCCCCAGCGGATGAGCCGGGCCAGGTGGTCGAACCACAGGCCGCTGCGCCGGTCTGTGCCCAGCGGCAGGGCACCCCACGGGCCGAGGACCGGCGCGACCGGATGGTCGAAGGTGAGGGTCGCGGCGATCAGCCCGCCGTCGGTGCCGGTGTAGCTCAGCGCCAGCACGTCCGGCAGGGCGAGCACGGTCGCGAACAGCTCCCTCGGCCAGAACCGCATCGGCGGCCACCGGCCGGCGCGGTTGCGGCGGGCGGACTCGATGCACAACCGGTGGAACGTGTCGATGTCCAGGCCGGCGTCGGCGGCCGGGCCGAAGCGCACGGTCACGGACGGGTCGGCGTCGATGTTGCGGACCAGGCGCTTCTGGTCGACCCGCCGGGACTTGCGCAGCGTGCGCAGGTAGGCGTCGTAGTCGGCGAATGTGTTGCGCAGCAGCAGCGCGGGCGCGCCGGCCCGCACGACGGTGACGCCGCGCAACAGATGGGACAGCTCGCGGCGGTAGATCTGGCGGTACATGACCGCTTGGACGCGCTGGCCGTACACCTGCCGCAGCGTCTGCTCGAGCGCCCTGGTCGCGGCGGCGAACAGCTCCGGCGGCGGACCGCCGGTCGGGTGCAGGGTGCCGGGCAACCCGCCGGTCAGCGCGATGCCGGGGAACGCGCCGACGACCATGCTGTCCACGTCGGCGACGGCGAGGCCGCGGATCCCGCGCAGGCGCAGCGAGGCGAGCCCGACGACCTTGCCGCCGTCGCGGAACGCGCCTGCCAGGACGGGGCCGCGCCGGGTCGCGGCCAGGGTCCGCATGACCGGCCAGTCGCGCACCTGGTGCAGCTCGGCGTCGCGGACCGCGGACGCCCACCACGACGGTGCCGCGGAGCCGGCGGCATCGACCAGCTCGAACGTCAGATCGTCGATGTCCCGATCTTCCGCCATGATCTGCCGCCGGTCAACAATCCGACCGGTGGGCTTCCGTTCCAACTACAACCGTCAATGCTTCTGCTGGTTGTCCGCATCACCCTGGCCGGCGGCACCGGGCCCCGACCAGCAGCACCGGCAGCGGTCGATCGTATCCGTCCCGGTGTTCGCTGTCGTACGCCACGATCACTGCTGACGGCCCACCCCTGCGTCGGCTACGGTCTGGCGCATGGGGGAGCTGTACTACATCGTGCCGCAGGTGGTGTTCGCGTTGCCGGCGGTCATCACGCTCGCCGTCGGCCTGGTGCTGTTCTGGGCGCGGCGGGACCGGCTCGCCCCCCGGGCCCGGGGGCTGGGTGTGGCCGGGCTCGCGGTCCTGCTCGCGGGCGGGCTCGCCGACCTGGCGTACATCACGCTGCCACCGGCGGACACCGCGCCGCTCGCCGAGCTCCGGTAGCGGCATGGGGGTCGTGGCGATCGACGTCGGCGGGACCCGTACCCGCGTCGCGACCGGCGACGGCACGGTCGTGCGCTTCCCGACCCACCCCGACTACGACCGTCAGCTCGCGCTGCTGCGCGCCACGATCCCGGGCACGCCAACGGCCGTCGGGGTGTCGTTCGGCGGCCGGGTCACCGCCGACGGCGACGTGCGGGTCGCCCTGCACCTGCGCGGATACGAGGGCCGCCCGCTGCGCCGCGACCTGGAGTCCACATTGGACGCACCGGTGCGGGTCGCCCACGACGCGACCTGCGGCCTGCTCGGCGAGCACGCGCTGGGCAGCCTGCGCGGCAGCGACCGGTGCGGCTACGTCACCCTGTCCACCGGCGTCGGCGCGGCACTGCGACTCGGCGCCGGCGACCACTTCGTGGCCGTGACCACCGAGGCCGGCCACCAGCTCGTCGCCGGCAACGACCGGCGGTGCGGCTGCGGGCAGACCGGCTGCCTGGAGACACTGCTGGGCGGCGCCGCGCTGCGCCAGCTCCTCGGCCGCGGCCTGGAGACCGTCGACGCCCCGGGCTTCTGGCGCGAGTACGCCCGGCACTTGGCCGACGGTCTCGCCAACTTCGCGCTCACCGCCGGCCTGGACGCCGTCGCCGTGGGCGGCTCGATCGCCTCGCGCCGCGGCGAACTGTGGCCGCCGCTGCGGCAGGCGCTGGCGGAACGCCTGACGTATCAGGCGGTGCGGGTACACCAGGCGACGCTGGACGAGGCGCCACTGGCCGGTGCCAGGGTGCTGCTCGACTCGCCGCCGGCCGCGATCCTGCACTGAGCCGCACTCGGCGTGACGGGCTTTTGGTCGTGTTCGCGGGGGATTTGTTGGTTCTGGCCCTCTTGGCAGGTCGATGGTCTGATCCACCGTTACGGCCGGCGGACGTTGCCGGCCCGGCACGTCCTGCAGACGCTCTGGTTGGCCCTCGCGGGGCGGGACGCAATCCGAGGCAGCGGCTGGTCCGCCGCCGCGGGTACAGTGGGCGACCATGCTGGTCGGATTCGTCCTGAATCGGTACGGCGCGCTCGGGCTCGGCGTCATCGCTGTGCTCGTCGGTCTCCTCGGTTTCAGTACGGACAAGGTGACGTGCGGCGACCGGGTGATGCAGCCGGGAGGCATCTGCAATGCGGGCCACCGGGGCGACCCGGCCACCTACGACGAGATGAGATTCCAGAACCGGGTCATGCGGATCGGCCTGGTGGGCGGCGGCACGGTCCTGCTCAGCGTCGGCGGCGTGCTGATCGTCCGGCGGCGCCTTGGGCCCCCGCCGCAGTAGCGTCGACATCGCGGCCCCGACGGCAATATTCGTGGCTGGCCGCCGCCGTCCGAGCGGCAATCGGTCGCGCGACCATCGGGGAATCCGGAAATGGCGCCTGTCATCGGTGCCGGTGTCGCGGGCTGAACGGCTCAAGCACGACCTGATCGGCCAGTACCGTGCGGTAATCCCCTGTTCGACGGGTGGAGCCGCAGCCAGTTCACCACGTGGCGGATCTTGGACGGCCTTCTCGACGTGTTGAGCGAGGTCGTGCCGCAGGTGCCACCGATCGGCGACCTGGATGGCGTCCGGTGCTCCGCGGCGGGCAGCCTCAGCGTAGGCGCCGGCGCGGTCGCGGCAGATCACGTGCGCGCCCGGATTCGTCTGCAGCGAAGCGGTGAGCGTGTCCGTTTCCCGGTCGGGCAGCACCTCGACTGCAGCCCACGGCCTCGACTCGCTCGACCACCAGCTTCGCGAGATGCGGCAACAACACGATGAGCGATCCGTCAGCGCACCGGCAGGACCGTACACAGTGGACACGACCGGCCGCGCAGCGGCAACCATCGATCAACTCAAGAGGGCCAGAACCCGTTTGTTCCGACAACCCGAAGGATCCGCGGTGCCCTGGAAACTGTTGTGAATCGACGGCTCGCAGGGCCGGACGCGGCGGCGCATCGCGTACCTCAAACGCTCGGCGCACGACCCGGTTGATTGCTGGTCGCCGAGGAGCAGGGATCCACCGGGTTGTGGAGATCCGCCGGGTGTTGGCGTCTGCGGGCGGTTCAGCCCTGCCGGCGGCGGCCGTTTCGTCCGCTTCGCGCATTCGGTCCGCTGCCGATTGCGGCGGTGTTCCTGGGTGGCGTTCCTCCGGGTCGGGTGGGGCGAGGGGCGCGGCCGGGTGGACAGGATCGGCGGGGGTCCGCTGCGGACCGGGACGGGCGCTGGCCTGATCTGTGCTGGTCTGGTCTTGTGCGCCGCGGGGCGCTGGGTGGGGAGTTGGGATGGGTGCCGCGATCGGGCAGAGCTTGCAGATGGCGGTGGGCGTCGCGCTGAGCCCGATGCCGATCATCGCGGTGATCCTGCTGCTCACCACGCCCGGCGCCCGGCGCAACGGGCCGGCGTTCGTCGTGGGCTGGCTGGCCGGCCTGGCGGTGATCGGTGTGCTGGTCCTCGCGGTCATCGGGCCGAGCGCGCACGGCGGGCCTGGGCATCCGGCGACCTGGGTCAGGTGGCTGCAGCTGACCCTCGGGGTGCTGCTGCTGTACGTGTCGGTGCGGCAGTTCCGCGGCCGGCCCGAGGCGGGCGCCGAAGCTCCGATGCCCGGATGGATGCGCAGCGTGGAACAGTTCGGCGCGGCGCGCTCGCTGGGCGTAGGTGCGTTCCTGTCCGGCCTCAACGTCAAGAACCTGCTGCTGGCAGTCGCGGCGGCGACCGCGATCGCGAAGACCGGGATCCCGGGCGGGCAGGAGGCGGTGGCTTATGCGGTGTTCGCAGTGATCGGGACTGTCACCGTGGCCGCGCCGGTTGTGCTGTACGTGACGATGGGGGCGCGCTCCGAGCGGCTGCTGGCTCGCCTGAAGAGCTGGATGAGCCGCAACAACGCGGTCATCATGTCCGTCCTGTGCCTGGTCATCGGCGCCAAACTCCTCGGCGACGCCATCTCCGTCATGCCGTAGCGACGTGACAACGGCCTACGATTGGACCGAGGAGTGCTTCACGGGGCATGCTGACAGCGGACACGCGCACCGAGGCTCAACATCAGCATTGGCAACCCCGAAAGCGACTGCTGATTACGAGCGGTGATGCGACCGGATGTCGATTTGGATGGCTAGGGTACGGTGCTTGTGAAGCAGCCAGCCCGTCACCGGGACGACCGGATGCGGCGCACACACCCGGTCGTCCTCCTGTCAGCGCTGGACCTGTTCAACCGGCGTCGACCGCAACTTGCGTCGGCCTGATCGGCGGGGTCGCCCGGTCCGCGGGCGCCGGTCTGATCAGCGGGCGTGGACTCGGCCGGCGGGCGTGGGTGTGACCCGTGAGTGGCGGCCCGATCGGCGGCGTGGGCGTGATCTGTAGGGGTGGGGCTGGTCAGCGGGCCTCGATCTCGACCCAGTCGATGTCGCCGGCGTAGTAGTCGCAGCCGACGTCGCGCTGGTCGCAGTCGGTCTTGCCGCCGATGGACAGTGGCCAGCCGTTGGAGATCGGGCCGGTCCAGCCGCTGCGGCGGGCCACGGTGCGGCCGTCGATCGTGAGGGCCACGCCGGAGCCGGTCCGCTCGCAGCGCACGACGTGCCACCAGCCGTCGTTGATCCGCCGGGATGCCTGCACGATGATTGTGCCGTTCGAGCCGCGGAACAGGCACTGCACGATGCCGTCGGGGATCTGGAACTTGAAGTTGCCGCCCGAGGCGGTTGCCTGGCCCTTCTGGATGATGTTGCCGAACTGGTAGGTGGTGCGGAGCCTGACGGTGACGGCGTAGTCGCGGCTGCCGGGGTCAAGGGCGGAGCTATCGGCGACGGTCACCAGGTGCCGCGGGTGGGCCGGCGGTTTGTCCGGCTGCAGGCGGGTGAAGCGGTAACCGGTCGCGCCGCGGACGCCGACGTCGGTGAGGACCTCGTTGCCGATGGTGCCGTGCAGGCCGTTGCCGCTGCTGTCGATCATCGTGCGGGCGCCCGCACCCTCGTTCATCGACCAGGTTGCCACCGGGTAGTGGCCGGTGCTGGCGGTGGCGGTGGTCGCCGATCCGCCCGCGAGGGCGGCTGCCGTTGCGGCCACCACCAGGACCCGCCGACCAGGCGTCAAAGAGACCATGCGTACCCCCGAACACGTCAAAATCCGCAATCCGGGAGCTGATCTCATACCGGACAAAACAGATCGTAGACCCCGAAAGGGTCCCGCATAGGCGGGAACGCCGCAGCCACGCGGGCGGCGGTCAGGCGGCCGACTCGGCGACCGCGCGCCAGCGTTCCCAGGTTGCCAGCCGGTCCCGGTAGACGCGCTCGACCACCGGGAACGGGAACGGGCCGAGGAAGATCCGCAGCGGGGGCTCCGGGGCGTCGACGACAGCCAGGATCGCGGCGGCGGTGGTCGACGGGTCGGCGGGCGACCGGTGAGCGGCACCGGCCTGCCGGGCGGCGCGGACCTCGTCGTACGCCGGCAACGGGGCCGTGTGCGCCGCCGACGAACCGCCCCAGTCGGTGCCGAACGGGCCCGGCTCCACGATCGTCACCCGGACACCGAACCCGGCGACCTCCTGCGCCAGTGCCTCGCTCAGGCCCTCGAGCGCCCACTTCGAGGCGTGGTACAGCCCGAGTGTCGGGAACGCGGCCACCCCGCCGATGCTGGACACCTGCAGGATGCGCCCGCCGCCCCCGGCCCGCAGCACCGGCAGGACCGCCTGCGTCACCCACAGCGCACCGAAGAGATTGGTCTCCAGCTGGGCCCGGGCCTGCGCCTCGGAAGCCTCCTCGACCGCGCCGAACAGCCCGTAGCCGGCGTTGTTGACCGCGACATCGAGGCGGGCGAACCGGGCCGCCGCGGCGTCGACGGCGGCGAACACCGCGGGCCGGTCGGTGACGTCGAGCTCGATGGGCAGGACCGCGTCGCCGAACTCCGCCACCAGCGGGTCCAGGGCGCGCGCGTCACGGGCCGTCGCCGCGACCCGGTCACCGCGGCGCAGCGCCGCCTCCGTCCACACCCTGCCCAGACCGCGCGACGCGCCGGTGACGAACCATGTCAGTGTCATGCGCCCCACGGTGCCCGCTCGCGCCGGCGCCAGCCAGTACCGTGCCAGGGTCACCCAGGACGGAATAAACTGGCGGTGGTGAACGATCTCGGCGAGTTCCTCAAGGCCCGCAGGGCACTGCTGCGGCCCGAGGACGTCGGGCTCGCCGCGATCGGGCGGCGCCGGGTGGCGGGGCTGCGCCGGGACGAGCTGGCGCGGCTGGCCGGGGTGAGCGAGCAGTATCTGGTGCGCCTGGAGCAGGGCCGGGACCGCAACCCGTCGCCGCAGGTCCTCGGCGCGCTCGCGGTGGCCCTGCGGCTCGACGAGGGCACCGCCGCGCACCTGCACGCCCTCGCCGCCGGGCCGGCGCCGTCCACTGTGGACGAGGCCCTCGCGCCCGGGGTGCAGGAGCTGCTGGACGCGTGGACCGGGGTGCCCGCGTATGTGCGCAACCGTCGCCTGGACGTCCTGGCCGGCAACGCGCTTGCCGTCGCGTTGTCGCCGATGTACGAGCCGGGCCGCAACCTGCTCCGCGAGATGTTCCTGGAGCCGCGGGTCCGGGCGTTGCTGCCGGACTGGGACGACCTCGCCGCCGGCGCCGTCGCCGCGCTGCGGGCCGGGGCCGACCCGCATGACCCGGCCGTCGCGGCGCTCGTGGACGAGGTCGCGGCGGGCAGCGCGACCTTCCGCCGGCTGTGGGACCGGCACGACGCCCGGCCGACGGGGCAGGACGTCAAGCGGTTCGCGCACCCCGCCGTCGGCGAGCTCACCCTGCGCCGGCAGGCACTCGAGGTCGCCGGCACGGGCCAGCTGGTCGTGGCGTACCAGGCGGACCCCGGCACCCCGTCCGCGTTCCGCCTCGCACAGTTGATGCGGTGACCGCCCGCGGCGGGCTCGCGCTCGCGGCCGGGGCACTCGCCGGCGACGCCTACCTGGGCGTCGTGGGCCGCGACGCCGACGGCGTGGTGGTCCGCACCGGCTGCGCCCAGGTGGCGGAGAACGGCGGTGGCTGCGCCCCGATCTGCGAGGTCGCGGCGGCGGACGGGCGGCCGCTCGGCTGGATGTCGTGCAACGGCAGTGGCGGGAAGGCCGGCGACCGCACCACCGTCCGGATCGACCCCGGCGGGTTCGCCAGCCCGATGCAGGCCGCGGACGCGTACTCGCCGCCGACGGCCACGCTCCTCGGCTGGGTGGCCCTTGCCGGTGCCGGGCTCGCCGGCGCGCTGCTGTTCAACGCCGTCTACCTCGGACCGGCCCGGGACGCCGCGGGCACCCGGGCCACGGCGTAGTCACACCCCGGTCGGCGCGCTCGGGTCCAGGGCCGCCTCGACCGCGGCGGCCTCCATGCCGCGCAGTAGCGCCTCGCCGTCGGCCGGGGACACCACGTGGGTGTCCATGAAGATGATGGCCTGCACCGCGTCCGGGACGTCGTCGATGTGCACGATCAGCGGCTCGAACGGCACGTCCTGCCGGGTCGTCCACCGGAACGTGCTGCGCGTCGCCGCGTCCCGCAACGCCACCGGCGCCGCGCCGCTCTTGCCGGTGTCGGCCCGCCGGTCGTTGAAGTAGCAGGGCAGCTCCAGGTCCGCGCCCCGCTCCAGCACGACCCGGCGGACCAGGTCGTCGAGGTCCGCCGGGTGGTAGTACGCGTGCTTGTACGTCGTCATCGCCCCACGCCGGGCCCGGTCGAGCACCTCCGCGAACGACACGCCCGCCACGTCGAGCTGGCACAGGCCGAACTGGGCGAGCATGCACACCACCCGGTCCAGGCCCGGGCGGAAACGGTTGTTGACCATCGGGCGCAGCACGACGGGGTTGATCCGGGTGACCCGGGCGAGCGCGACGGCGAACACCGCGAGCAGCGCCGGCGCCGGGGCGACCCCGGTCTGCTCGGTGACCGCCTGCAGCGCCGGGCCGAGCGCGTAGGACTTGAACTCGCCCCGCCAGTGCCGCGGCTCGGGCTTGTCGACCGTGTCCGGGAAGCGCCGGGTGGGCATGCCGCGCAGGATGCCGTCCCAGTGCCGCAGGGCGAGGGTGTTCTGCCGCTGCCCGGACGGGGAGGCCTGCCAGCGGGCCTGCTCCAGGGGCTGCAGCTCCGGGATCGGCGTGCTCACCCGGGTGTCGAGGTCCTCGAGGAGCACCTGGGTGCCGAACCCGTCCGCGACCAGGTGGCACATGACGACGACCAGGTGGGTGAGCGCACCGCCGGACCGCACCGCGGCCATCCGGATCGGCCAGTCCTCGACGAAGTCGTATTCGGTGTCCTGCAGCCGCAGGCGTACCGCCTCCGCGACGGCCGCCGGGTCCTGCGCACCCGCCTCGACGATCTCGAGGGTGATCTCGCCGGACGCGGCCACGACCTGGGTCGGGTGCCCCTCGGCGTCGAACCGCAGCCGGGTCCGCGCCGACGGGAACCGGCTCATCATGTACCGCAGCTGCTCGGCGACGTCCTGCACGGTCGTGCCCGCGGCGAGCGGCCCCCAGGCGCCGTTGGGCAGCCACGACTTCTGGCGCACCATCGCCTGCCAGATGTCCTGCTGCCCCCACGACAGTGCACCGGCCCCGGCGCCGTCACCGGCGAATTCGACTACGACCCGATCATCCACAGTGACCTCCTCCGGCGGCGCTGATCGTAACTGATCATGCGGTCGGGCCTGCTATACGGCGGGTGGTGGGGGCTGCCATACCGTCGTTGGGCTGGTGTGCGGGCGTGTGTGGAGGGGGTCCCGGACGGTGGAATTGACGGCATGGAATCGGATGTCGTCTCGCTCGACCGGGTGCACCGGCGTTTCGGCGCCGGCGACGGTGCCGTCACCGCGTTGCACGAGGTCACGCTCGGGTTCGCGGCCGGCACGTTCACGGCGGTGATGGGGCCGTCGGGGTCGGGCAAGAGCACGCTGCTGCAGTGCGCGGCCGGGTTGGACCGGCCCACCGGCGGCACCGTCACCGTCGCCGGGACGGACCTGTCGACGCTGTCGGAGACCGGGTTGACGCTGCTGCGCCGGGACCGGATCGGGTTCGTGTTCCAGGCGTTCAACCTGCTGTCGTCGCTGACCGCGGAGCAGAACGTGGCGTTGCCGCTGCGCCTGGCGGGGCGGCGGCCGGCGCGCAAGGAGGTCCGCGCGGTCCTGGACGCGGTCGGGCTCGGCGACCGGGGGCGGCACCGGCCGGCGGAGCTGTCCGGCGGGCAGCAGCAGCGGGTCGCGATCGCCCGGGCGCTCGTCACCCGGCCGGCGGTGCTGTTCGCCGACGAGCCGACCGGCGCGCTGGACTCCACGACCGGGCGGGAGGTGCTGCGGCTGCTGCGGTCCATGGTGGACGGTGACGGCCGGCAGACCGTCGTCATGGTCACCCACGACCCGCTCGCCGCCTCGCACGCCGACCGGGTCGTGTTCCTCGCCGACGGGCGCGTCGCCGGCGAGCTGCGCCACCCGACCCCGCAGGCCGTCGCCGCGTACATGACCGACCTGGAGGCGGCGCCGTGCTGAGCATCGCCAGGCAGACGCTGCGGGCCCGGTGGGCGTCGTTCGCCGGGGTGTTCGTGGCGCTCGCACTCGGCGCGTGCCTGCTGGCCACGACGGGTCTGACGATCGCCTCGACGGTCTCCGAGGGACGGCCGCCGATGTGGTACGCCGGAGCCGGCGTCGTGGTCACCGGCAACCAGACGGTCAGCATCACCGTCGACGAGGGCGACGGGGACGTGTACACCTCGACGTCGCGGACCCGCCGGGCGGCGCAGCTGCCCGCGGGGACGGCCGAGCGGCTCGCGGCGCTGCCGGGCGCGACCGTCGTGGTGGACCGGTCCGTCCCCGTGGACGTCGACGGTGTCGCCCTGGACGCGCACCCGTGGGCGAGTGCGGGGCTGCACCCGTACACCGCCCTCGGCGGCGGCCCACCGCAGGGCGACGACCAGGTCGTGCTCACCGCCCCGACGGACCGCCGCCCGGGTGACCGGGTCGAGGCGCAGACCCCGCTGGGGCGCCGCACGTGGACCGTCGCGGGCGTCGTCACCGGACCGCCCGCCGTGTACCTCGCCGACCCGGCCGCGGCGCTGCTCGCCGGTGGGCGGGTCGACGCGATCGCCGTCACCGGCGTCACCGCCGCGCAGGTCCGCGACGTGATCGGGGCGGGGCCGGCGGTCCTCACCGGCGACCGCCGCGCGCAGGCCGAACCCGATCCGGACGCGGACCTGCTCGCCGTCGCCGCGTCGCTGCTGGGCACCACCGCCGGCGTCGCCGTGTTCGTGTCGGTGTTCGTGGTCGCCGGCACGTTCGCGTTCGCCGTCGCGCAACGCCGCCGGGAGCTCGCGCTGCTGCGGGCCGCCGGCGCCACCCCGCGGCAGGTGCGCCGCCTCGTCCTCGGCGAGTCCCTCATCGTCGGGGTCGTCGCCGGGGTGGCCGGCTGCGCCGCGGGCACCGTGGTCGCGCCGCCGTTCGCGGCGTGGCTGGCCGGTTCCGGGTTCGCGCCGGCCGGGTTCACCGCGCGGTTCATCCTGTGTCCGCTGCTGGCCGCGTTCGGGGTGAGCCTGCTCGTCGCGCTCACCGGCGCCGCCGTCGCGGCGCGGCGGGCGGGCCGGGTCCGCCCGATCGAGGCGCTGCGCGAGGCGTCCGTCGACCGGCGGGTCATGACCGCCGGCCGCTGGGTCTTCGGGGTGCTGTTCCTCGGTGGTGCCGGCGTCCTGCTCGCCCTCGTGCCGGGGCTCGGCGGCGAGGCGATCGCCCTGGTGCTGCTGGACGCGCAGCTCGCGATCACCGGCATCGCGCTGCTGGCGCCGGTCGTGGCGCCGCCGCTGGCGTGGCTCGTCGGCCGGGTCCTGGTGCCCGGTGTCGCCGGCGCCCTGGCCCGGGACAACGTCCGCACGGGGGTGCGGCGGACCGCGTCGACGGTCGCCCCGATCCTCGTCACGGTCGGGATCGCGGCGGCGACGTTCGCGGCGACCGCGACGCTGTGGGACGCGGAGGAACGCGCGTCCGCGGCCCGGGTCACCGCGCCGGCGCTCGCCCTGCCGGCCGGTTCCGCGGGGATCGCCGACCCGGGCACGGGCGTGCCGACGGCGCAGTCCGTGGTGTACGTGCGCACCGACGACTACGCGGAGGAGGTCGACGCGATGTACGCCGGTCCCGGCGTCGGCGGGGTGCTGCGGCTGCCGGTGCGGTCGGGTTCGGTCGCCGACCTCGCGGGCACCGACACCGTCGTCGCCGGCGCGGGCCTGGCCCGGTCCGCGGGCTGGCGCACCGGCGGCACCGCGGAGCTGTGGCTCGACGACGCGACCCCGGTCAAGCTGCGGGTCGTGGCGGTCCTGGCCCCGTCGATCGACCTCGACCAGACGGTCCTGCTGCCGTGGGCGCTGCGGGCCGCGCACGCACCCCGCGCCGGCGCCGACGCGGTCTACCTCACCGGGTCCACTGTGGACGGCGCCCGGACCGTCCCCGCCGCCGAGTACTTCCGCGAGCGCAACGCGGAGCAGCGCCGGCTCAACCACCTGGCGCTCGTCGCCGTGCTCGGCATGGCCCTGGTGTACACGTCGATCGCGATCGCGAACACCCTCGTCATGGCGATCGGCGGGCGCGGCCGGGACCTCGCCGTGCTGCGCCTCGGCGGTGGCACGCCGCGGCAGGTCCTGACGATGATCGGGGTGGAGGCGCTGCTCGTCGGCGTGACCGGGGTGCTGCTGGCCGGTGCCGTCACCGCGGGGATGCTCGCCGGGCTGCGGGCCGGGCTCGGGCACCTCGTCGCCGACCCGCGCACGGTGGTGCCGTGGACCCCGATCCTGCTGATCGCGGCCGCGTGCGTGGCGATCACGTTCGTCGCCAGCGTGGTGCCGGCGGCGCTCGCCCTGCGGACGCCGCCCGGGCGGGTGTCCTCGGTCCGGGAGTGACGTCCTGGTGCGCTGGCCTATCGTCAGGGGCAGGCAGGACGCGCGGCCTGCGACCGGTGGGAGGTCATGATGCCTGATGAGTCCACAGTGGATGACGGGTTCCGGCTCGGCGGGATCGGGCAGATCGCCAGGCAGGTCAGCGACATCGGCCGGGCCGTCGACTTCTACGGCGGCGTGCTCGGCCTGCCGCACCTGTACACGTTCGGCACCCTGGCCTTCTTCGACTGCGCCGGCACGCGGCTGTTCCTGAGCCAGCCGGAGGGCGGCGGCGCACCCGCCGCCCAGTCGATCATCTACTTCCTCGTGCCGGACATCCACGCCGCCTACGAGCGGCTGGCCGGGCGGGGGGTCGGGTTCGAGGGCGCACCCCACATGATCCACCGGCACGAGAGCGGCGTCGAGGAGTGGATGGCGTTCTTCACCGACCCCGACGGCGGCCTGCTCGCGATCATGGCGCAGACCCCCGCCGCCTGAGGTCCGGTGCTGGCCGCCCGGCCCGTCAGGTGGCGGGGGCGAACGGGGCGGCGCGCAGGGCGCGGGCCAGCATCGTCCGGACGACCAGGGGATGGACCCGGCCGACCACGGCCAGGTAGGCGCGGCCGCGGCGGGTGCGGGGCCGGGCCAGGGTCGAGCAGACCACCGACTCGGCGTCGACGAACAGCGAGATCCGCACGTCGAAGTGGCGGGTGTCGGCGCCGAGCAGGACCTCGTCGGCGCGGGCGTCCAGCGGGGCGAACACGTCCCGGGTGTCCAGCGGCTCCAGGCCCGGGATGTGGTTGCGCAGCCGCATCAGCGCGCCGACCCAGCGCGGCGGGCGGCCGAACATCGCGGCCCGCCACGCAGCCGGGTCGGCGCTCGCGCCCGCCGGGCGGGTGCCCTGCCAGGCGTCCATCAGGTCGACGTGATCCAGGGTGCCGGCGGCCAGCCGGGCGCCGCCGGGCAGCGACACCCGCCGCGGCCCCGCGCCGCGGCCGGCGAGCGCGCGGCGCAGCAGGCGCACCCACCACGACCAGCGGGCCGGGTCGCGCACGGTGCCGGTCCCGGCGCGCTCGGCGTGGTCGAGGAGGTCCTGCAGCAGTGCCTCGTGCAGCCACCGGACCGCCAGCGGCCACAGCAGCCGCATCGAGCCGGTGAGCCGGCCGCGGATGACGTGCACGACGGCGGTGCCGGTGCCGTCGGGCTCGACGCGCAGCTCGTGCTCGCCCAGCACGCCGATCGCCGGGTCGAACCGGCACCGCAGCAGCCGGCCCGGGACGTGCTCGACGACCGTGTAGCGGATCATGCCGTGCCCGCCGGTCGCGCCGGGCGCGAGCGGGCGGTCGAACCGCATCGGCGGCCAGGTCCGCGCCGGCCACAGCGGGTCGTCGGGGCCGGCGATCCGGTCCAGCAGCGCGCCCATCCGGTCCACTGGCGCGTCGATGGTGCGGCGTTGAACGTTCTGCATGACTGCCTCCAGCCGTTCTCACCGGCGGTGCCGGTTCCGCTGCTCCACGGCGCCATACGCTGCCGTATGGTCCACACCGTACGCTACCGTACGGGCATGGCACAACGGCGGCTCAACGCGGAGGACTGGACCACGGCGGCACTGGCCGCGATCGCTGACGGCGGGCTCGCCGCGGTCGCGGTGGAGCCCCTGGCGGCCAGGCTCGGCGCCACGAAGGGCAGCTTCTACTGGCACTACGCCAACCGCGACGCGCTCATCGAGGCGACCATGCAGCTGTGGGAGCGGGCCTGCACCGACGCGATCATCGACCTGGTCGAGGCGGCCGGGGATCCGCCGCGGAAGCTGTCGCTGCTGTTCACCACGGTGCTCGGGCACGCGCGATCCAGCCGCCTGGAGATGAACGTTCTCGCGGTGGCCGAGCACCCCCTCGTCGCCCCGGTCGTGCAGCGGGTCACGCGCCGCCGGCTGGACTACGTCGAGCAGCTGTTCACCGAGGCCGAGTTCGAGGCGGGGGAGGCCCGCCGGCGGGCGCTGCTGGCGTACACCGCGTATGTCGGGCAGGCCCAGCTCGCCGCCCGCCTGCCGGAGCTGCTCCCCGCCGACGCCGGCAGTCAGGGCGCCTACCTGGACACCGTGCTGTCGGTGCTGTTGTCACCCGCCGTTCGGTAACGTACCGTTTCTGGAAACACGACGTTTCTCAAGGGGTGCGGTGCGACTGACCCGGGCGCAGCAGCAGGACCGCACCCACGCGCAGCTCCTGGCGGCGGGGCTGGCGGTGTTCCTGCGGCGCGGATACCTTGCCGCGACCGTCGAGGAGATCGCCGCCGACGCCGGGTACACCCGCGGCGCGGTCTACAAGCACTTCGGCGGCAAGGAAGGGCTGTGGCAGGCGATCGTCGACGCCCACGCCGACGCGCACCTGCAGGGCCTCCGCGCCGCCCTCGACCAGGTCGGCAGCCGCGACGAGCTGCTCCGCGTGCTCAACCCGGCCGGCTACGTGCACGACACCGCCACCCGCTGGACCGCGGTGTCCGCGGAGTATCTCGCCGCGGTCGCCGGTCGGCCCGAGCACGCGGCCGCGCTCGCCGCCACCCAGCACCGCCTCGACGAGACCGTCGCCGCCGACCTCGACCGGCACTGTCGGCGGCTCGGCATCCGGCCCGCGGTGTCGCTGCCGCAGCTCGTCGTCGCCTGGGGCGCGCTCGGCGGCGGGCTCGCCCTCTTGCACGCCGTCGACCCCGGCACCGACGTCGCGGCCGTCGCCGGCGGCGTCCTCGCCGTGCTGTTCCCGCCACCCGCCGACCAGCCAGGGACGTGAGCCGCATGGAGCCGATCGAGCGCCGGTCCGAGTTCATGGCGTGGCTGCGCCGCCGCTTCCGGATCTTCGGCGGCGTCGCGGGTGCCGTCTCCCACGCCGACATGGGCCCGTATGCCGGCGCGCCGCGCGACCCTGACCTGCGCGTCGGTGACGAGAAGTCGTACTCGACCGTGCGGTACACCACCCAGGAGGTCGCCTACACGGCGATCGGTGCCGACCCCGACGAGTGTCCCCGGTGCCGCCGGCCACTGGTCGAGCGGCACCGCCTCGAATACGTGCGGGGCGACACCCGCGTCCCGGTCGGCGCCGTGCGCACCTGCCGCGGCTGCCAGACCGACTCGTGGCTGCTGCGCTCCCGGATGCCGGCGGTGTCGCGGAGGCACCGACGTCCGCGACGATCTGCCCGACCCGGACCGGACCGGGCAGGAAGACCACCTGGCCGAGCG